>JAKCDM010000056.1 GCA_021841865.1 Pseudomonadota bacterium | reverse complement strand
CCCTGAAACGAGCCAACGCCCATTTCAGCGACGACTTATTGAGCTCACTACTCAACGAGCCGATCCCTGGTCAGGGTGTGTTTTGGAGCTCGGTGGGAGGCAAGCCCTATCCAGTCAGCATCCGCGCCCTGTCATTCGAGAAGATGTTCTCCATGCGGGATCATGATTACAGCCAACCTGCCGGACTCACCTACGCCCAGACGCTGCGAAGCACCTTCTCGGCGATGAGGCAGATCGCGACGACACCCGGCGTCGCCACCGAAGCGGAGGGCGCAGGCCCATTGTTCCCGGAAGATGCACCGGCCCGGGAAGCCGAGGCGGTGGACGTCATGGCAAACATTGAGCAGCGGGCAATCGAAGCGTTGCGAGGGGAGGACGATATTTGCCAAAAACTCGCATCTCCGAATGGCATGCCATGGTATGGAGTTCAACAATTTCTGATTGACCACCTTCCGGAACAATTGGAAGATCGCCGTCAATTTGCCTACAACCTTGTCTCAAAGGCTATGAATGTCGTATTTGGACCACAGCCTGCAGCGTGGCATACATTCAAGCATCCGGGCACGGGGAAAACGTGGATAAGGGTCAACAAGTGAGCAATATTTTCCAAGTCAACGATACTGCTCTCAATGCCATCTGCCCTTATTTCACGATGTTTCCGCTCCATTTTCCGCTTGATATTCTGAAGCGGAGAGCGCGAGATGGTGATATCGTGCTCGATCCTTTTTGCGGTCGGGGGACCACCAATTTCGCTGCACGACTCGTTGGCCTTAGGTCCATGGGGGTGGATTCGAGCCCGGTAGCAGCAGCCATTACGGCCTCTAAGCTCGTTCCAGCCGCCGTTGATGACATCCTCGCAGAAGCATACGGGATTCTGACCGAACGCGAGGCGCACCACATCCCAACCGGCGAGTTTTGGCAATGGGCGTTTCACCCGACGGTGCTGGACGCGCTGTGCCGGTTCCGGGAGGCATTCATGGAAGACTGCACCACGGAAGCTCGCGTCGCGCTCCGCGGCATCGTCCTGGGTGCGCTGCATGGCCCGAAGCAAAAGACATCCCCGAGCTACTTTTCTAACCAGTGTCCTCGCACCTATGCTCCCAAGCCTGCTTATGCGACACGCTTCTGGCAGGGGCGAGGGCTTATGCCTGAGGCAATCAATGTCTTTGCAGTGATCGAACGGAGGGCGAAACGCTACTACGGAAGGTCTTCCGACGTCGGGGGAACCGTGCGATTGGCGGACAGCCGGGAGGCTGAGGCGCTTCAGCCAGACTCGCCGGACGCGCGGTTTGACTGGGTGATCACCTCGCCCCCTTACTACGGCATGCGGACCTATATCCCTGATCAGTGGCTTCGTAATTGGTTCGTGGGCGGCCCCACCGCCGTCGACTACACTAGCCGTGCCCAGGTCGCTCATTCAAGTCCTGAAGAGTTCGCGGGCGATCTGCGTCAAGTATGGCGAAACGCGGAAGGGGTGTGCGCCGACGATGCAAAGATGGTCATCCGATTCGGTGGCATCCCGGACAGAAGGGCGGACCCGCTGCACCTCATCAAGAATTCGTTTAGTGACAGCGGCTGGCGCATCACCACGATCAGGGAGGCTGGATCTGCCACCGAAGGAAAGCGTCAGGCGGATGCGTTTCTGCGCACAAAGTCTAAGCCGATGGTTGAATACGACGTTTGGGCGACCAAACAATAGGCCGTGAGTGCCGGGAGCCTGCCCGGGGCGTTGGTCCGATTCCCTGTTAAAGCATCGAACTGGCAGCCGGTCGTTGGGTTAATGCCAGCGTCAAACAATGTTGGCACCGATGCAATTCCGACCACCCACTTGCGTGTGTTATTTCTACCGGCCTCATTCGCGGCATCCAGTGACTGCCAGGGCTTACCTTCTCTCGCCGGTCGGGCGTCTGCTCCTCAGCGTAAACGCTCGTTGGGCATAACGCGAACGGCGACTGTAATGAGGCGGATGGTGGCCCCATCGAACACGAAGAGCCTAGGCCCGTGTCCGCGCAATTGGCAGCAGCTTAAACCCGGCTGCAGGGAGCCCGGAAAGGTTAAAAGTGTGTGCTGCGATAAATCAGCGCAGGCAGTCGATCTAAGACGCCGGTCTTTGAAGTCGATTCAGAAAGCCGCCATAAAAGTGGCCTCTATCCACAAATTCAAGAGTGTCCTCATTTTGTCGTCCGGCTCGAACGGCTAATCCCTCTAGAAGAGAGGTGGTTTCTTTTATTGTCAATTTGTGATGGCATAACCAAGTAATGAGGGGTGTTGCGCGTCCATCGCAAGGCCGCAAAACCAGCCATTAGACGATGACCAATCCAGCGAGGATCAACCGTCGCTTCAAGGCGTGGCTTGTTCGCAAGCAGCAGCAACCCCATGAATTGGACCCACCGTTGCTCAGAGAGGAAGTCCTCGCCGTAGCCATGGAATGACCTGCCGCTGTCGAACCAGGCAATACGTTGGAAGAAGTTATCGCCTAGCAATGCACGTAATTTCTCTAGGTGTGCTTTGGACGATGTCGACATATCCACCATCACGAGATGTTTTCGCTCGCCGTCACGAAAAATGACGTCGGAATGGAACGCCAGCTCTTGACCGTCGGGAGTGGAATCGAGGAGTTTTTCGATTCGATCACTTTCAAGAAACTCATCCGCTGTTATTCGAAAAGCAGAGCGGCCGTCGGCAACGGTCTGGGGAAGATATGTGTAGTAGCTAAGCGCAAGTGTAGCAATGTGCGGACTTCTTTCGACGATGGAGCGCACGTGCCAATAGGGATGAGTCGGATCAATCACGATACTAAACTCGCATGCCGGCCAAAGTGCGATAGCTAGTCATCGCGAAATCGTCTGTCATGCCCGCGATGTAGTCGACAACCAGGTGGGCTCGAGCATTCCATTCACTGAAGTTGTCTGCATCGCTTGTTCTGAGAGTGCTTACGTAATCGACGTAGACCTTGATGTACTTTTCAGGGAAAAGACTCAGAAGTTTTTGTTCAATGAGCAAGCCTTTCCTCGCACTATTCTTTGAATTGGTAAGGGCCTCCGTAAAATCCGCCCGGGAAACGGAAAGCAAAGGTTTGAAATGGTCTAGCATGCCCCGAATGGCGGTGTACCCGGCGAGTTCCGTGCGCTGAATAGATTCGTGACAATAAACATTCTCGCGGCAGTACGTTTTCAGTACGTTCAGGATCGCTCCGGGCGCTTCCTCTGTTGGTAGGAGGCTCTCGAGCGTCCCCGAAAGCACCGCATCATGCTTTTCGACATATCGGTCAGCGGCGTAACGAACAATCGCGCGATTTAACGATGTCCGAAAATCAGTGTATGTAAATTCCTTGCCATCATCTCTTTTATGGCCCTTCAGCGCCGCGAGCGCCCTTGCGATTTCGCGGCGTACGGCATCCCCCTCGGGAGCAGAAGTGGCTGAAAATTTTTCATACACTTCTTCAAATGCTGATGCCTCGTGCACCAATCCTTTCTCGATTGAGTCCTCGAGGTCGCTGATGCAATATGCAAGATCATCTGCCGCCTCCATGATGTAGGCGAGCGGGTATCGCTGAGGCGACTGATAACCGAGCTTTCCCCATACAAATTGAACAATGGACTCCTCGGTAGTGAAATATCCCGCTTTTTTACGGAATAATCCGTGTGGGCTTTCGCCCGCCTTGCGGATATATTTGAGACACGCCGCTAGCGTCGTGGTTGTCAAGTTCAATCCAAACTTGTCGCTATTCCATTGTAGGCGTGCAATGACGCGAAGTCCCTGCGGATTCCCATCGAAGTCATGAAAATCGGCAAGGGCGCCTACCAGTCGAAGATCACCGGAGCCCAGATCCCCCTTCTCTAGCTTTACCGCGCTCTTGACTGCCTCGCCACCATGATCCTGGAACCACTTTTGAATCGCAGCTTCTCCAAAGTGGCCGAAGGGCGGGTTTCCAATGTCGTGGAGGATACAGGCCGTCTCGACAAAGTTTCCAAATGCCACTCGCTCAAGCGGATCAAGCATCCCTTTGCCCTGCAGTCTTGTCCCAATTTCGTCAGCAATGAATCGCCCAAGTTGGGATACTTCAAGGGAATGGGTCAATCTACTTCTGACGGCAGCATTTGGTTCCATGGAGAAAACCTGGGCTTTTTGCTGGAGTCGTCGAAAGGCTGGACAAAAAAGAGCTCTGCCGCGGTCGCTCTCTGACTCCGTAATGGGGGATCGTCCTTCAACTTCGCTCTTACGAAGCCTGACGGTCTGCAATAGGCTGGAGTAGGGAGTGCTCATAGGAGAGAGGGGTCGAGGCAGTTGTCCGATGCCAGTGGGGAGCCGGGAATCCACATCATAAGCACCGCTGCAAGCGTGCCGCCGGCCGGTCCGTCTGCAAAGCGGGCGGCTGGAGCGGATCGTTTCGGTGCGGCAAGGGGCGTGGGGGCTGGCAAGCCGGCCTGCTGCAATTAGCGTGATAGGCCGTGGCGATTTGTCGGTCTTGCGGTGCCCCACTGTGGATGGTGCACGGTTGCGGTGTGCTGCCTTGCTGCGGTACCGATGGGCACAACATCAACATTGGTGGGCGTGTCGCGCAGGGTCGCAGCGAGTACGTCACCCAGTACCCACCACGCCTCCCGCCGCTCCGGCAGCAATTCCTGCCGCTGATATGTTCGCACCACCTTGCGGTGCTCCCTGTGGTTCAGGCACCGTTCGATGACTTCCGACATCACGCCGTTCTCGCCCATGAGCGTCGCGCCGGTACGGCGCAGGTCGTGCGCGGTCCAGCGACCGCCGTCCAGCGTCAGCGTGCCCTTGGCCTGCGTGCGGTGCTTCTTGTTCAGAGGGCTCTGCCGATCGGTGAACTGCTTGGTCAGCGCCTGCTTCCCGATCGGCGCATCGACCTCGGGTTGAGGCGCTTCTTTGCCAGGAGCACGTTTGCGCGCGGACGGCATCACCCAGGCCGACCAGCCGGTGAGTGTCCTGAGTTCACGGAACTGCCGCAGCGCGAACGCCGACAGGAACACCGTGTGCGGCTGGCCGTTCTTGGTTTCGGGGAGGTACCAGACCCCGACCTTCAGGTCGACGTCCTTCCACGCGGCCTGGCTCAGCTCGCCCACGCGCACCAGCGTCGACAGCAGGATCCAGATCGCAAGTTCGGCGTGGCGTTCCAGGTTGGCCTGCGGCAATTGATCGCGCAGGGCACGAATCTCGCCCAGGCTGAGCACGCGGTCGCGTTCCTTCATTTCGCCGCCAACCTGTCTCTTCGCGATCCAGGTCAGCGGCGAGCGGTCGACCCAGTCGCGGGCTTCGCACCAGCGATAGAACTGCTTGAGCGCGACCAGGCAATGGTTGGCCTGCACGCGTGCGCCGCGTGCCACGATGCCGTCGAGGCAGGCGAGCAGGTCGCCGCGCCCGATGCTGCGCAAGTCGCGATGGCCGAGGACGTTGATGACATCCTTGCGCAGCATCCGCATGGCTTCAATGCCGCCGTCCTTGCGGTTGGCCAACTGCAGCTTGTGCCAGAGCGCGGCGGCGTCCCCCAGGGTGCGGCGCGAGGCGATCTCCTGCTGGCGGCGTTGCTCCTAGGCCTCGGCGGCCTCGCGGGCCTTGCGTTGTTCCTCGATCGGATCGAGGCCGTTGTCGACGACCCGGCGCAACTGGTCTGCGTCCTGGCGGGCTTCCATGAGGGACTTCAGCCTGGCGTCGCCGAGGTCGACGATGCGGCGCTTGCCGCCAACCGTGTAGCGCAGGCGCCAGGTCTTGGTGCCGGCAGGGCGCACGTGCAGGAACAGTCCGCCGCCGTCGTTCAGCCAGCGGTCCGCGCCATCGGCGCGCGCGTTTTCGATTTCCTTGACGGTCAGTCCGACCCTGCGTCCTGCCATGGCAACAACCCTCCTGCTGTTGCCATTCTGTTGCCGATCGGCGTTAGCTGCAAACGAATTCCCGCATCGCAGCAAAAATGCATTCTTGTTAAGAATCAATAGCTTGCGATTTCCGAGGCCCCGTCAAATCGAGCGTTTTTGACCCCCAAAGGCAGTTTGGGAGCAGAGGGTCGGAGGTTCGAATCCTCTCGCCCCGACCAAATTTTTCAAGGACTTGCGAGAGCCGGCCAGGGGCCGGCTTTTTCGTGGGCGGGGTTTGTCGGCAAGCTGTTGCCGATCGGCGCGGCTTGCGGCCGCTGGCCAGCGCAGGGTGCGAGCAGCGGCAGCCCTGGGCGGGGCGCCCATGTCGGGCCAGGAGCCTGGGCGGCAGACGGTGAGCCTGCTGCAATTCGCCAGGGACGGTCCATTCCGACGTCGATTCGTCGCCCATAGCGCCCACTATGGGCTCCTCACCGCCGCCGAACTGTCCTCGCCCCTGGCGAATTTCGCGACGGCTCCCTCTGCAGTCCACGCTCCTAGGCACCGGAGCTCGGCCAGCGCAGGAGCTGGTCGCCGCCCGTGGCGGCGTGGTGCGATCCACGCTCGTCGCTGCGGTGTCGTGAGCCAACGCGAAGCCGGTCTTTCCACGTCTGGACAAAAGCCCGCGGCGCGAGCTGCCGGGCCGCCACTGCGCTCGCGTCGGCCTGCTCCATCAACGCAGGCTTTCCCGCGCCAGGGCTCCAGGCGCTTCGAGGCTACCCGCGTGATTTGCCCTAAAATCCTATGCACCTTTCTATTCATTTTTCTATTCATGCCTTGCCTGCTGCATGAGCTCTCATGTTGATCAACTCCGGCTGCACCTCGCGCGAGAGCCGTTGACGGCTCGCCAACTTGTTGAAAAGTTGAGGGTCAGCCAACCGACTGTGTCGCGCACCCTGATGACGCTGCGCGATGAGGTCGTTCGCATCGGAGCCGGCAGATCGATTCAATACGCGCTTCGCGACACCGGCCGCGGGGTCGGCGAAATCCCCATCCACCGCGTGACGGCCGAGGGCACGCTGCAAGCGCTCGGCGTGCTCATTCCCGTGCGCCCTGACGGTTTCGTGATGCGCCAGGAAGATGGCCGCACGCTGTACAGCGCGGCACTGCCCTGGTGGTTGCTCGACATGTGTCCCCAGGGCTATCTCGGCCGCGCCTACGCCGCGCGCCATGCGGCGGCCCTGGGTCTGCCGCCCAAGCTCGACGACTGGTCCGATGCCGACATGCTGCGCGCGCTGCTGGCGCATGGTGATGACGTTGTCGGAAACCTTCTGCTCGGCGACCGTGCGCGCACTCGTTTCCTCGAGTCGCCGTCGCCTGTCGCGGTCGATCCAGGGTCGGCCTACGCAGCGCTCGCGGACGCGGCAGAGCGCGGGGATGTTCCCGGGTCATCCGCCGGCGGTGAGCAGCCCAAGTTCACGGCGTTCACGGGGCGGCATGTCCTGGTCAAGTTCACATCGTCGGATGTCAATCCTGTCTCGAGTCGTTGGCGGGATCTGCTGGCTGCCGAGCACATCGCGGCGCAGGTTCTGCGCAGCGCGGAAATTCCCGCATCGAGGTCTCGGCTCATCGACATGCATGGCCGGCGCTTCCTCGAAGTCGAGCGCTTCGATCGGGTCGGTCTGTCGGGCCGGCGAGCCCTGCACTCTCTGAGCGCGTTGGAGGCAGAATTCGTCGGCGCCGCGACCCTCCCGTGGCCTGTCCTGGCCGCGCGCCTGGCCCGGGCCGGGGTCATCACGGCGCAGGCAGCGGCCGGGGCCGAGGCTGTCTACGCATTCGGGACGCTGATCGGAAACTCCGACATGCACAACGGCAACATCTCCTTCGTGTCCGGGCAAGGCAGGCCCTACGACCTCGCGCCGGCCTACGACATGCTGCCCATGGGGTTCGCTCCGAGTCGTGGGGGCAGTCTGCCCGGCTCGCTGCCCGCGCCGCGCCTGCACTCGAGCATCTCTCCCGACGCCTGGCGACGTGCCCTCCCTCTTGCCGAGCGCTTCGTTGAACAGATGTCGAGTTCGCCAGACTTTTCTGCCGACTGGCAACGATGCGCGGCCGCACTGAAGGCGCATGTCGCTCAGGCCCGCACGATGATCAGCCGCATGAGCTGAGCGCCGGCACATCGGCGGCAGCTTCCCGGAACAGCTTCGAGGCGTGCCCTCGCGAGCGCCTGCTGGTCGGCCCACGCAGGCGGCGCGGCCTGGTGGTGCCATCGGTCATCATGCCCGACGAGTCGATGCTGCTGATCCGTCGCGTGCATGCCGACGCGCTGAACATCGTCGCCACGAAGCCTCGGTGCTGGACCTGCCGCGACGCCCGCGCCGGCCGTCGCGGAGCCGGCACCGGGCGACTTGCCGCCGGCGGACTTGCGCCGGCGCCAGCGGGTCAGGCCTGGGGACGATGAAGAGCGCAGAGCTTGTTGCCGTCCGGGTCGCGCACGTAGGCGAGGTAGAGCACACCCGCGGGACCCGAGCGCGGGCCGGGCGGATCCTCGATGGAAATGCCCCCGTTTGCGATGGCCGCGTCGTGGAACTCGCGCACCTGCTCGGGCGAGTCGCACTTGAAGCCGACGGTGCCTCCATTGCCGACCGTGGCGGGATGACCGTCGATGGGTTCGCTCAACCCGAAGGACGATCCGTCATGCCTGTAGAACAGGCGTCGCTGGCCGGTCTTGTTCGTGTTCTCGATGGCCTCTCCCGCGCCGAGCACCTTGAGCACGGCGTCGTAAAAGCGCCTGGATCGCTCGATGTCGTTTGTGCCGAGCATGACATGACTGAACAAGATGGATCTCCTGGATCGAGGTGGAAGGAAACAACGGAACAGCTTCTTGCGCTGCCTGACGTGAACCTGGGCGGCTCCCTGTCCCCGGCAGCGCGTGCATAAGGTTAAGGTATCAGCCCCTCTCAAGGCGCGTCGCGCAGCGTCTTCTCGAAGAACGCGTCCGGATACGGATCGTCGTTGAAGCGCGGGATCTCGACCCAGCCGGTGTCGCGGTACAGCCCGATGGCCTCGGGCAGCGCGCTGTTGGTGTCCAGGCGCAGCACGCGAATGCCGAGTTGCAGCGCGGCTTGCTCGACGCATTGCATCAGACGCCTCGCCAGTCCCTGGCCGCGGGCCGCGGGCGCCACCCACAGGCGCTTGACCTCGGCCAGCTCGCCGCCGTGGCCCTTCAGGCCCACGCAGCCCACGGGCAGGCCGTCGCGGCGCGCAAGCACGAAGCTGCCGCGCGGGGGGCGCATGTCGGCGGCGTCGGGGTCGCGCGACAGCGCGACGTCGAAGCCCGACGCGAAGCGCCGGGCCAGCTCGTCGTAATAGGCTTGCAGGCAGGCCCGCGCGGCCTCGCTGGCCGGGTCGGCGGTCTCGAGCAGGATGGTCGAACGCGAGGCAGGGATGGGGTCCATGGGCGGGAAGCTTACGACCATCGCGAGCGAGGGGCGCCGCTACCATGCGCGCATGCCCCCAGCGAGCGCGTCGGCCCCCGCCGCGCGCTGCGCGAAGCCTTGCATCACTGCGCGATGAACCTGCCCGACTCCTTCTACCTTCGACGCTCCGCAAACGACTATGAGCCCACCGAGGCGGCGGTAGGGCCATGGGCTCCCGAGCTGCTGCACGGCGGGCCGCCGATCGCGTTGATGGCCAAGGCCCTGCGCGAGTTCGAGCCGCAGCAGGGGCTGGACATCGCGCGCATGAGCGTGGAGTTCCTCAGCCCGGTGCCGCTGGCGCCTTGCCGGGTGGACGTTCGCATCGCGCGCGGCGGCAAGCGCGTGGAGCTGGTCGAGGCGCGCATGCAGGCCGGGGGGCGCGACGTGATGCTCGCGCGTGCCTGGCGCATGCAGCGCCAGCCCGGTTGCGTGCAGCCGGTGCCCGACCCCTTCACGCCCCCGGAGTTGCCGCACGAGCAGGAGCAGGTGTTTTTCCCCGGGGTGGCGCATTTCCCGTACGCGCACGCGCTGGAGTGGCGTTTCGTGCGCGGCGCCTTCGACAGCCTCGGCCCGGCGCTGCTGTGGGCGCGCCCGCGCATCGACCTGGTGCGGGGCGAGCCGGCTTCGGGAATCGAGCGCCTGCTGGTCATGCTGGATTCGGCCAATGGCGTGAGCGCCGAGCTGCCGCTGCATGCCTGGAGTTTCGTTCCGGTGGACCTGCAGCTCAGTCTGCACCGCCTGCCCGACGGCGAATGGCTGGGAATGGATGCCCGCACGGTACTCGATGCCGACGGCATCGGCACCAGCCACACCACCGTGTTCGATTCCGCCGGAGCCTGCGGAAAGAGCCTGCACACGCTGTTCGTGCGCCCGCGCTGATTCGCGCGGAGAACTCCCTGGGGGTATGCGGCGCAATGCGCCGGCGCTGCCTACAATGACCCGGGCAGCGGCGCGTGGTGCGCCGCGCATGCATCGGGAGTCAGGTCATGAGCACGCGTTATGGGTTCAACACCGAGTTCGCGGGAAGTTTCGAGCAGGCCGTCGAGCGGGTCACGCAGGCGCTGAAGGTCGAGGGCTTCGGTGTGCTCACCACCATCGACGTCGCCGCCACGCTGAAGAACAAGCTGGGCGTGGACATGCCGCGCTACCTGATCCTCGGCGCCTGCAATCCGGGTTTCGCGCATCGCGCGCTGCAGGCGGAGCCGGACATCGGCCTGCTGCTGCCGTGCAACGTGGTGGTGCGAGAGGACGCGGCGGGCAAGGTCACCGTCGGCTTCATGGATCCGCAGCCGGTGCTCGGGCTGGTCGACGCGCCGCAGGTGCACGAGCTGGGCTCGCAGGTGCGCACCGCGCTGCAGCGGGTGAGCCAGGCGCTGCGCGCCTGACACGACCAGGGGCAGCCGGGTAGCGCGGGCTACTGCGCGTCGGCCTGCGGCAGCGCGAAGTCGCAGCGCACGAAGGGGTCCACCGCGCAGGCCACCAGGCTGGCCGTATGCGCGACCTGGCGCGGCGTGGTCCAGGCGATGGCGCGCAGCATCTCCGGCGCCGTTCCCTGCGGATGGAAATTCCACTGCGCGGGCGTGAGGATCACGCAGCGCGCGATGCGCTCTCCGTGGTCGAGCGCCATGCCGTAGGCCAGCAGTCCGCGTGCGGTGTGCATCATGCCGATACCGTCGCCTGCGCGCAGGGCCTCGGGTTGCTGGCCTGCATCGCGCCACGCCAGCAGGGTCTCGGCGAGGTCGAGCAGGCGCGCCGCGAAGCGCGCCTGCAGCGCGGCCGACGGTTCGGCGTCGCCGCGAGCCAGGTCGCGCAGCAGCGGGTGGGCATGGCGCCGTGCCCAAGGGCTGCTTTCCCGGCAGACTCCCTGCCACTGCGGATAGGCCTCGAATTCGTCGCTCGCGGGGCCGAGCAGGTAGCGCGCGAGGGCGCGCGCCGGAGGAGGCTGCAGCGGCGGCGGCAGCTCGGCCGGCCCGAGCGCCAGCGGTTGCCAGCTCAGCCAGGCGAGGAAGCGAGCCGGCATCAGGTGCTCGTGCGAGCGCGCCCAGCGCAGCAGGTCGCCCGCGTTGTCGATGCTCAGGAACTCGCGTGCCGGCATGCCCAGGGTGCGCACCTCGACCAGTTCGCGCACGGCCTCCTCGGCCTGCGACCGGGGGCTGTCCACGGCGCGCAGCAGGCGCTCGACTCCCTGCAGCGTGGAGTTCGACGGCGCCATGCCCATGTTCAGCGGCCAGTCTCGGTGCACGGGCAGCAGGTGTTCGCGCATGCGTTCGAGCAGCACCGAACGCGGATCCGGCTCGGCTCCAGCCTGGTCGCCGCGCAGGCTGGCCAGCGCTGCTGCCGCCGCCGCGCGATGCGCCATCGCGCCGATCGGAAACAGTGTGGGGAGCAGGGCCATCGCCTGCTGCGCGGTGCGCCCGATCAGCAACCGGTGCGCCTGCGACGCGCGACGCGGCAGCGGCTCGACCTGCGTGAAGCCTCGGGCTCCCGCGCGCAGTGCCATGCGCAGGCGGTGCTCGCTCAACAGCGTGGTGGCCGCGGACGCTATGCCCGGCGCGGACATGGGATGGGTTCTCCGGAAGGTGCGCTGCGCCGGCCTGCAAGCGCCGATCGCTCCCGCAGGTGCGCGAACCAGGCGCCACGTTTGCGTGGAAACGAGCGCAAGCATAATGCAGCGGCCGGTATGCGCGGCACGGCCGCGGCAGCGCGACTCGAGTGCCTGCTCGGGGCGGTGCGGTGGGTCTCGCCTCTGGGGTGGCCGCCTGGCGGCGGCGACCGTGGCGTCGGGCGCCGTGGCCGCAGTGTGTGCGCGGGCTCGGCAGCCGCCGGCGCCCGGGCGCGTCAGGAACCCGGCTGCTGGTTTTTCATCGAGGCGATGCGGTTGCCGTCGCCGAGCAGCGCGATGCGCGGGCGGAACGCGCGCGCGGTGGCGTCGTCCATCGGCGCGTAGGTGCAGATGATCAGCAGGTCGCCCAGCGCGGCGTGGCGCGCGGCCGAACCGTTGAGGGTGATGCGTCCGCTGCCGGCAGGCTCGGAGATCGCGTAGGTGCTCAGGCGCGCGCCGTTGGTGACGTTGTAGATGTCGATCTGCTCGCCGGGCAGGATGTCACAGGCATCGAGCAGGGTCTGGTCGATGCCGCAGGAACCTTCGTAATGCAGGTCGGCGCCGGTGAGCGTGGCACGGTGAAGCTTGGCGCGCAGCATCACGCGCGCGGGAGGAGGGGTGTGGGGCATGGGAGGGCAAGGCTGCCCGGGCGCCTGCGAGGCACGCGGGGCATCGGCGAAAGGAGTCCTCATCCTAGTCCACTGCGTCAGGGAAATGGCCCCCCCGCCGAGGCGCCAAGGGGTGCAGCGCTAGGCGCGGCGCGCAGCCCAGGCTGGGCGCCTGGGCAAGCGGCGCAACGACGCGATGGGCCCCTTGGCGCCTCGGCCCTGCGGGTGTGGACCCAGGCCTGCCCACTCGGCGTTGCAGGGCTCCGCCGGGTGCCCGACCCGGCTGTGCCCTGCGCCTTGATTGGGCAGGCCTGGGTCCACACGGGGGGGCCATTTCCCTGACGCAGTGGACTAGCAAGCCGGGCCAGCGCACAGGGCTTAACATGGACCCTTTGGATCCGAACCCGCAAGTACGAGGCAATCCGTGGACTCTCCCTCCGTGAAGCAAAGTCTGGAGCGCCTGCGCGAGGCGCTGGATTCCGGCGCCCCGCTGGATGCATCGCTGCGCGAAGAGCTCAGCGCGCTCGATGCCGACATCCGTCGCGCGCTGGGCGCGCCCGAGCCGGTGCAGGTGCGCGGGCTTGCGCCGCGCGTGCGGGAAATGTCCCTGCGCTTCGCGCAACAACACCCCACGGCCGCAGCGGTGCTTCGCGAACTGGGCATCCTGCTCGAGGGCATCGGCGCCTGACACCCGGCGGCGCTCGCCGCCCCCATTGCATGACTCAACGAATCCGCAGCTCCGAACAGGACTACCAGCCAGGCTATTTCATGGGCACCACGCCACCCGAGCCGGGCCATCCGGTGCAGGTGGCTCCGGGCGTGCACTGGCTGCGCATGTCCATGCCGATGGCGCTCGATCACATCAACCTGTGGCTGCTCGACGATGGCGATGCCTGGACCGTGGTCGACACCGGGCTGAACATCGACTCCACGCGCGAGGCCTGGGAACAGGTGTTCCAGCAGCACCTGCAGGGACGTCCGGTGGCGAGGGTGCTGTGCACCCACATGCACCCGGACCATGTCGGCCTGGCCGACTGGCTGTGCCGGCGCTGGAACGCTCCGCTGCTGATGACCCAGGGCGAATACCTCAGCGCTCGCATGGTCAGCGCCGGCATGGAGCCCACTGGCACCGAAGGCCTGGTCGAGCATTTCCGGGTGCACGGCGCGGCGCCGGAGCAATTGCAGGCGCTGGGCGCGCGGGGCAATTTCTACATGCGCATGGTGCCGTCTCTGCCGAGCGTGTTCCAGCGCCTCGACGACGGCCAGCGGCTGCGTATCGGCGAGCATGAATGGCAGGTGATCGTGGGCGGTGGGCACAGCCCCGAGCATGCGTCGCTGTGGTGCGCCGAGCAGCGCATGCTGATCTCCGGGGACCTGCTGCTGCCGCGCATCTCGACCAACGTGTCGGTGTATCCGATCGATCCCGACGCCGATGCGCTGGGGCGTTACCTGCATTCCCTCGAGCGCTTCGACGCGCTCGACGCGGCCACGCGCGTGCTGCCTTCGCACGGCTTTCCGTTCAGCGGCGTGCATGGGCGGGTGCGCCAACTTCGCGAGCACCACGCCGAGCGCCTGGAGGCCGTGCTGCATGCCTGCGCGCAGCAGGCGCTGAGCGCGGCCGACATGATCCCGCTGTTGTTCCGGCGCCAGCTCGACACCCACCACCTGGGCTTCGCGCTCGGCGAGGCCATCGCGCATGCGAACCGGCTGTGGGCCGTGGGCGCGGTGCGGCGCGAGGCCGACGCCCACGGCGTGCTGCGCTTCGTGGCTCGCGAGGCGGCGAATCCGGCACGGGTGCAGGCGTTGGCGCGCACCGCCGCGGGCCTGGCGATGCCGCTGGCGGCCTGATCCGGCCGGCGCCCGGGCGGCATGCCCGGCTGGCGCGGCGCGCATCCCGCCGCACTGAGCCGCGCCCGCTCAGCGCGCTTCGACGCAGGACAGGTAGCCGCGCCCGGCGTACACCGGGTTGAAGTCGACGTCGGAGCGGTACTTGCACTGACGCACATAGTCGAGACGCACCCGGGCAGAGGTGTCGAGCCCGCCGCAATCGGCCTCCAGCACGCCGCCGGCGTACCGGATGTTGCGGCAACTGCGAAGGTAGGGCCCCGACGGGGTCCAGAGCTGGTCGCAGTGCAACTCACCGTCGACGTTGGACACCGTGGAGCCGGCGGCGCAGGCGTTGGCGTAGTCCAGTGTCGACGACCTGTAGGTCGTACCGTCGATGCGCATGCAGCGGCCCTGCAGCACACCACCGCGATAACGCACCGGGCTGCAGCTCTGCAGGTAGCTTCCGCCAGGCCGCTCGCAACGCAGCGTGCCGCCGTCGTTGACCACGTCGCCGCCGAAGCATGCCGGGTAGCTCAGCACGGACTCGACGCTCGCGCCGCTGGCGTCCTGGCATCGCGCCGACAATTCGAAGCTGCTGCCGTCGTAGCGGACGTCGGCGCAGGTCTGGCGGTACGTGCCGTCGGGCGCGGATAGCGAGCCCCACCTGCTGAATCCGCCGAAGTTGATCGCCGCGCCGATGATGTGGCCCAGGCCGATGAACTTTGCGATGCTTTCCGTGGGCACGCCGTCGTCGGCGGAGAAGAAGTCCATGTACGCCTCGACGATCTGGAAGGTGTAACTTCCCACGGCGAAACGCGCGGCCAGGTTGTCGGGCGAGAACGGGCTCCAGAAATACCCCGCCATCCCTCCCACGTTCAAGCCGAAGCCGAACGAGGTGTAGAGCAGGGAGACGCTCTTGCAGGCGATGGCGGACAGGCCGAAGGTGATGCTGGCGCAGGCCATGAACTCCGAGTCGCCGGCTTGCGCAAGCGGGACGCCGAGCAGCGGCAGCCGGGCGTCTTGCGCGAACGGGTTCGCGGCCGAGGCGGACAACGTGGACGGGGGCATCAGGAACGAGCCCAGCGGGCTCGACACCGGCTGCCCGTCGATGCTGCCGGGCTTCGCGCTGATGTCGATGACCACCGGTCCATCGCCCGCGCGCGAGTAGCCGCCGATCACGTATTGCGCGTCGGCCGTCGGGGCGTCGCGCAGGAATTCGAAGGTACCCGGATCGGCGCCGAGCGGCGAGTCGATCGTGAACGTGCTGTCGCCGGGCGGCAGGTCGCCGACCTCGGCCCAGCGCTGGTACCCGGTACGGATGCGAAACCCGTGCAGCGGGGTCGGCAGGCTGTTGTGCACCGTGAACGTCGTCCGGGTGAGCAGCAGGGCACCCGGCGGCTGCGCCGTGGCGCCAGCGCTCGCGTTCATGGCGCTTGCACAAGCGGCGAGCAGCAGCGCGGCCGGGGCGATGCGGCGCGTGCATGACGGGACATGTCGCATGATGTTTCCCCTGGTTACAGGACACCGCGATCCTAGGGTGGGGGATGAATCCATCGCGCCGACGCCGGCTATTTGCCGGCGGGTCATCGGTGCTTCGGCGATTGGCCGACAGGATTGCCGAGCGACGGCGCGCCACGCCGCGCATGGCTTGCTCGCGCCGCCCGCCGAGCGCCATCGGCGGCGCCGCTACACTTCGGCGCTCGTCCATGCACGCGACTGCCCGTAGCTCAGTTGGATAGAGCAACAGCCTTCTAAGCTGTGGGTCGGGGGTTCGATTCCCTCCGGGCAGGCCAAGGAAATCAAAGGCTTGCGAGTTTTTTACGCAGCCGTGCTTTGCGTGGCGGCAGGCCGGCGTCAGCTTGGCGCTAATCGGCTTGTCGCGGAATGTCGTCAGTCGGCTGCCGCGGGGTTCTCGTGCCCATTCCGCACTCGCGCCGATGACCGTGCCGCCGTCGGGGTCACATGCCTGCCGACGCGCGCAGGCCAGGCCATGAGGGTGGCCTCAGTGCTTCCTGGCCTCCGCGCGATCCAGCGGTTGCTGCACCAGCGCCTCGACCAGGCGCCTGCGGGCGGCGCGTTCGGTGCTGCTGCCGACGCTGGCGAGTTGGGACTCGGCGACCAGGTAGCTGTAGAGCAGGAAGCCGCGCTGGCGCGCCTCGGCGCGGGCGAAGCCCATGGCTTCGAGCAGTCCGCTGATGTAGTCCATTCGGCTGGCGTCGGCCTCGTCGACGGCCTGGCGCGCCATGGCGTCGTGCCGTGCCCAGGCGCGCAGCGCCAGTTCGATGCGCGCCGCGCGCGCCGCGGCGCGGCCGCGAAAGGGCAGCGAAAGCACGTCGCGAAGCTGCGCGCGCGGGTCGCGGTTGGCGCCCTGCAGGCGCGCCGTGAGCTGCTCGGTGGCCTGGTCGCGCCAGCTTTGCAGCACCTGGCGCAGCAGGTCCTCGCGGTCGCGGAAATGCCAGTAGAAGCTGCCACGGGTCACCGACAGCTCGGTGGCGAGAACGTCCACCCGCACGTTGTCGATGCCGTGGTCGACCAGCACCTCGGTGGCGGCCTCGATCCAGCGTTCGGGAGTCAGCGTCTCGCGGCGCGCCGCGGTTTCGCGAGGGCGTCGCGGCGCGCGTTGGGCACGGGATTCGGAGGCGGGCATGCGGTGGGCCGCGCGCGGCGCGGGCTCGGGTTTGTACGGATCCTTGCGAGTCATTGTAGGCCTAGCATACGTCCAAACACATACACATGTGTATGGAAAAAGCGAGGAGATGGGCATGGATGCAACGGCGCACGCGCTGCGTCTCGGGCTGGCGCCGCAGCGGGTGGTGCGAGTGGCTTTCGACGATGGCAGTTTCGTGCTGCGGTCGCCCGAGCCGCTCAAGCCCTATGCGCGCTGCGTGGGCGAGTGGCTCGAGCAGTGGGCGCGCGACACGCCGGATGCGCCGGCCTTCGCCGAGCGCGTCGCGGACGGCTCCTGGCGCCGCTTGAGCTGGCGCGCCACGCGCGAGCAGGTCGGGCGCATCGCCCAAAGCCTGCTGGGCCTGAAGCTCATGCCGCAGGCGCCGATCGTCGTGCTGTCCGACAACGCCATCGACCATCTGCTGCTGATGCTCGCCGGCATGCACATCGGGCGCGCCGTGTGCACGGTGTCGAGTGCCTATTGCCGCCTGGTGCGCGATGGCGACTACTCGCGCATCCACGGCATTCTCAACACCCTCGGCCCGGCGCTGATCTACGCCAGCGACGCCTCGGTGTACGGCCCCGCCGTCGCCGGCTCGGGCCAGCATGCGGTGGTGGTGTTCAGCGACGGCGCCGACGACTACCCCGGCGCGTTGCGCTTCGAGAACCTGCTGCGCACCGCCGAGGGCCCCGAAGTGATGCGGGCCTTCGAGGCCATCACGCCCGACACGCATGCCAAGTATCTGTTGACCTCGGGTTCGACGGGGCATCCGAAGGTGGTGATCAACACCCATCGCATGCTGTGCGCCAACCAGCAGATGGTGGCGCAGGCGTGGCGCTTTCTGGAGCACGACAAGCCGGTGCTGTGCGACTGGCTGCCGTGGAGCCACACCTTCGGCGGCAACCACAACCTGAACATGGTGCTGCGCAACGGCGGTTTCCTGGCCATCGACGAGGGCCGCCCGCTGCCGGGGCTGATCGAGCGCTCGGTGCGCAACCTGCGCGAAGTGCGCCCGACGCTGCACTTCAACGTGCCGCGCGGGCTCGACATGCTGTTGCCCTTTCTCGAGGCGGACGACGCGCTGGCGAAGGATTTCCTGTCGCGCCTGCGCGGGGTGTTCTATGCCGGCGCCAGCCTGCCGCAGTCGAGCTGGGAGCGCCTGCAGGCGGTCGCCCGGCGCGTGCGTGGCGAGCCGCTGTGGCTGACCACGTCCTGGGGCTCGACCGAGACCTCGCCTGCGATCACCAGCGCGCATTGGTGGCTGGACCACGCGGGGGTCATCGGGCTGCCGCTTCCCGGCACCGAGGTGAAGTTCGTGCCGGTCGGCGGCAAGCTGGAAATGCGAGTTCGCGGTGTCAACGTGTTCCCCGGCTATCGCGACGCGCCGCAGCTGACCGCGCGCGCCTTCGACGCCGAGGGCTACTACTGCATCGGCGACGCCGGCCGCCTGGCCGACCCCGAGCATGCCGAGCAGGGCATCGTGTTCGACGGGCGCGTGGCCGAGGACTTCAAGCTCAGCTCGGGCACCTGGGTGTCGGTGGGAACGCTGCGCGTGCACCTGGTGTCGGCGCTGGCGCCGTGGGCGCAGGACGTGGTCGTCACCGGCCATGACCGTGCCGAGGTGGGCCTGCTGATCTTTCCGTCGCCGCAGGCCGCGGCGCTGCCCGCGCAGGAGCTGCGCGACAAGGTCGCCGGCGTGCTGCGCATGCTGCACGCGCAAGGCGGCGGCTCGTCGCAGACCCCCACGCGCGCGCTGGTGCTCGGCGAGCCGCCGAACAGCGCGCTTGGCGAAATCACCGACAAGGGCTACATCAACCAGGGCGCGGTGCTGCGCGCGCGCGCAGACCTGGTCGACGCCCTCTACGCCGGCTGCGGCGAAACCATTCTTGCCCGTTGACGACCATGCTCCAGGATCTGCCACCTTCTTCCGGCGTGCTCGGCACGCTAGACCTGCTGCGCCTGCAGCGCGACGACTTGGTGCTGCACGCGCGCCTGAACCGGCCGCACAAGCGCAACTCGGTCAGCGATGCCTTGCTGGCGCAGTTGCATACCCTGTTCGTGAACCTGCCGGGCGACGTGCGCGTGGTCGTGCTCAGCGGCGAGGGCGAGCATTTCTGCGCCGGACTCGACCTGTCGGAGGTGGCCGAGCGCAGCGTGGTCGAGGGCATTCATCATTCGCGTGCCTGGCATGCCGCCTTCGAGGCCATCCAGTTCGGCCCGGTGCCGGTGCTCGCCGTGCTGCACGGCGCGGTGGTCGGCGGCGGGCTCGAGCTGGCCGCCGCGGCGCATCTGCGAATCGCCGAGCGCAGCGCGTTCTACGGACTGCCCGAGGGGCAGCGGGGGATTTTCGTGGGGGGTGGGGGCTCGGTGCGCATCTCGCGCCTGATCGGCGTCGCGCGCATGAGCGACATGATGCTCACCGGCCGCGTGTTCGACGCCGCCGACGGCCAGGCCATCGGCGTGTCCAACTATCTGGTGGACGACGGCGCCGGGCTCGACAAGGCGCTGGAGCTGGCGCGGCGCATCGCCGGCAACGCGCCGCTGTCCAATTACGCCATCACCCAGGCGCTGCCGCGCATCGCCGACCTGCCTCCCGGCGAGGGCCTGTTCGTCGAAGCCCTGATGTCGTCGATCGCCCAGGGCGACGAGGCGGCCAAGCAGCGCGTGCGGGCCTTCCTGGAAAAACGCGCGGCCAAGGTGGAGAAGACGCGATGAACGGCTTGTACGACGAATTCGGCGACGTGTACCTGCTCGACGGCCTGCGCACCGCGCAGGTCGACTACCAGGGGGCGTTCGCCGACGCCAATCCGATCGACCTGGGCATCCACGTCGCGCGCGCGGTGTTCCGGCACAGCGAGGTCGACCCGGCGACGGTGGATGCGACCCTGGCCGGCAACATGGCTCCCGGCGGCTTCGACCAGTTCTACCTGCCGCGGCACATCGCGATGTACGCGGGGGTGCCGCTGGAGCGCCCGGCGATGATGGTGCAGCGCATCTGCGGAACCGGCTTCGAGCTGTTCCGCCAGGCCGGCGCCGAGCTGCGTGGCGGACGCAGCCTGGCGCTGGTCGTGGGCACCGAGTCGATGACCCGCAACCCGATCGCCGCCTTCGACCACCGCAGCGGCTTCCGGCTCGGCGCCCAGGTCGGGTTCAAGGACTACATGTGGGAGGCGCTGCACGATCCGGCCGCCGGGATCTCGATGATCGCCACCGCCGAGAACCTGGCGCGACGCTACTCCATCAGCCGCGAGCAGGTCGATGCCTTCGCCGCGCGCTCGTTCGAGCGCGCGCTGCAGGCGCAGGCCGACGGCTGGTTCCTGGAGGAGATCGTCGCCGTGGGCAACGAGCGCTTCGAGC
>JAKCDM010000182.1 GCA_021841865.1 Pseudomonadota bacterium | reverse complement strand
AAAAGCACGCTCCCTGCATCATCTTCGTCGACGAGATCGACGCCGTCGGCCGCCATCGTGGCGCCGGCCTGGGCGGCGGCAACGACGAGCGCGAGCAGACCCTGAACCAGATGCTGGTCGAGATGGATGGTTTCGACACCAACCTCGGGGTCATCGTGATCGCCGCGACCAACCGCCCGGACATCCTCGACCCGGCGCTGCTGCGTCCCGGTCGCTTCGACCGTCAGGTGTACGTGCAGCTGCCCGACATCCGCGGGCGCGAGCAGATCCTCACGGTGCACATGCGCAAGGCTCCGGTGGGTCCCGACGTGCGCGCCGACATCCTGGCGCGCGGCACCCCCGGCTTCTCGGGTGCCGACCTGGCCAACCTGGTCAACGAGGCCGCGCTGTTCGCCGCGCGCCGCAACGGGCGCCTGGTCGAGATGGAAGACTTCGAGCGCGCCAAGGACAAGATCATGATGGGCGCCGAGCGCCGCTCGATGGTCATGCCCGAGGACGAGCGCCGCAACACGGCCTACCATGAGGCGGGCCACGCGCTGGTGGCGCGCCTGATGCCGCAGACCGACCCGGTGCACAAGGTCACCATCATCCCGCGCGGGCGCGCGCTGGGCCTGACCATGCAGCTTCCCGAGGCCGACCGCTACAGCATGGGGCGCGACCGCATCCTGAGCATGATCTCGGTGCTGTTCGGCGGGCGCATCGCCGAGGAGGTGTTCATGCACCAGATGACCACCGGCGCGTCCAATGACTTCGAGCGGGCCACGCAGCTGGCGCGCGACATGGTCACGCGCTACGGGATGTCGGACTCGCTGGGCCCGATGGTCTATGCGGAAAACGAGGGCGAGGTGTTCGTCGGCCGCTCGATCACCAAGACCACGCATGTGTCGGAGCAGACCATGCAGAAGGTCGACGCGGAGATCCGCCGCATCATCGACGAGCAGTACGCGCTGGCGCGCAAGCTGATCGAGGACAACCAGGACAAGATCCACGCCATGGCGCGCGCTCTGCTGGAGTGGGAGACCATCGACTCCGAGCAGATCGACGACATCATGGACGGCCGTCCGCCGCGTCCGCCGCGTCCGCCCGGCACCATGCCGAGCAACCAGCCGCCGAGCGCCGGCCGTTCCAGCGGCGGCCTGCCGTCGGACGCGCCCACCGCCAGCCCCGTCTGAGCGCAAAGCCCTTGGCAAGCCAGGCGCCGACCTGCGCGCCCGGCCCGTCGCACGAACCCGTGTGGCAGGCCGGGCGTTTTGTCTTGCCGCTGCAGCGCACGCTGCTGATGGGCATCGTCAACGTCACGCCCGATTCCTTCTCGGACGGCGGCAGCCACGACACGCCGGCCGCCGCGCTGGCCCATGCGCGGCGCCTGCTCGACGAGGGGGCCGACCTGCTCGACCTCGGCGCCGAGTCCACGCGCCCCGGCTCGCAGCCGGTGTCGGCGCCCGACGAGTGGCGGCGCCTGCAGCCGGTGCTGCGCGAACTCGTGACCTGGAAGGTGCCGATCTCGGTCGACACCTACCACCCCGAGACCATGCGTGCCGCGCTGGAGCTGGGGGTGGACATCATCAACGACGTGTACGCGCTGCGCCAGCCCGGCGCGCTGGAGGCCGTGGCCGCCAGCGCCGACGCCGGCGTATGCCTGATGCACATGCAGGGCGAGCCTGCCAGCATGCAGCTCGATCCACATTACATCGACGTGGTCGCCGACGTGCGCTCCTTCCTGCTGCAGCGCGCGCAGGTGGCGCAGCAGGCCGGCGTGGCGCGAGGTCGCATCTGCCTGGACCCCGGCTTCGGCTTCGGCAAAACCCGCGAGCACAACCTGGCGCTGGCGCGCGCGCTGGAGTCGCTGTGCGAGGCCGGCCATCCCGTGCTGATCGGCGTGTCGCGCAAGTCCATGCTGGCCGGGACCTCGAAGCTGCCGCCGCTCGAGCGCGTGCCGGCCAGCCTGGGTGCCGCGCTGGCCTGCGTTGCCGCCGGCGCGCGCGTGGTGCGCGTGCACGACGTGGCGGCCACCCGCGACGCGCTGCGCACGTTCGAGGCCATGCGGCCGTGACCATCGTGGGCAGGAGGAGGCAAGCATCTTGAGCAGCAGACAATATTTCGGCACCGACGGGGTGCGTGGGCGTGTCGGGCGCTCGCCCATCGTTCCCGAGTTCGGCCTGCGCCTGGGGCACGCCGCGGGACGCGTGCTGCGCGCAGGCAGCGCGCAGCGCCCGACGGTGCTGATCGGCAAGGACACGCGCGTGTCGGGCTACATGCTCGAGGCAGCGCTGGAATGCGGCTTCGCCGCGGCGGGCTGCGACGTCGTGCTGGTGGGCCCGCTGCCGACCCCCGGCGTGGCCTACCTGACCCGGGCGCTTCGCCTGGATCTCGGCGTGGTGATCAGCGCCTCGCACAATCCCTACGCCGACAACGGTATCAAGTTCTTCTCCGCCGGCGGCAGCAAGCTGCCCGACAGCTGGGAGCTGGCGGTGGAGGCCGAGCTGCCGCGCGCCGAGGGCTGCGTGCCCTCGGAGCAGCTGGGCAAGGCGCGGCGCCTGGACGACGCCGCCGGGCGCTACATCGAGTTCTGCAAGAGCACCTTCCCGAACCACCAGACCCTCAAGGGGCTGCGCCTGGTGGTCGACTGCGCGCATGGCGCGGCCTACCACATCGCGCCGTCGGTGTTCCACGAGCTCGGCGCCGACGTCGTCAGCATCGGCGCGGCACCCGACGGATTCAACATCAACGACAAGGTCGGTGCCACGGCGCCGCAGGCCTTGATGCAGGCGGTTCGCGACCACCGCGCCGACTACGGCATCGCGCTCGACGGCGACGCCGACCGGCTGCAACTGGTCGATGCCAGCGGCAGGCTGTTCAACGGCGACGAGCTGCTGTACCTGCTGGCCATGGACCGGCGCCCGGTCGGCGTGGTGGGCACGTTGATGACCAACCTGGCGGTCGAGCAGTCGCTGGCGCGCCAGGGCATCGAGTTCGTGCGTGCCGCCGTGGGCGACCGCTACGTGCTCGAGGAACTGCTGGCGCGTGGCTGGCAGCTCGGCGGCGAAGGCTCCGGGCACATGCTGCTGCTGGACCGCCACACCACCGGCGACGGAATCGTCGCCGCGCTGCAGATGCTCGAGCTGGTCGTGCGCAGCGGCACGAGCCTCGGCGAGCAGCTGGCCGACCTGCGCCTGCTGTCGCAGACCCTGCTCAACATCCGCCTGCGCGACGGTGTCGACTGGAAGCACCACGCCGGGCTCGCGCGGGCCCGGCAGCAGGTGGAGGCCGAGCTCGGCGACGAGGGCCGCCTGCTCGTGCGCCCCAGCGGAACCGAGCCGGTGCTTCGCATCATGGTCGAGCATCCCGACGCCGGTTTTGCGCAGGCCTGCGCCAGGCGTCTGGGCGAGGCGTTGCAGGAATCCTGAACGCCGTCTCGGACGCGCCGTGCCCCGGGGCGCGCGCGGCATTTTGTGTCCTTCACCAAAATGTCATAATTCGCCCGTCCAATGAGGCCTCAGACACCGAACACTGACCGGTGCACGACCTCAGGAGAAACTTGCATGTCGATCGATACGAACCGCCGCCAACAGCTCAAGCTGGCCCTGGCCTCCGCCGGCCTGGCCATCGCCGCCTCCGTGACGCCGATGACCGCCCACGCCGCCGACGTGACCCTGCTGGAAACCGGCTCCACGCTGCTGTATCCGCTGTTCAACCTGTGGGTGCCCGACTACACCAAGGCCAATCCGGGCGTGCGCATCACCACGCAAGGCACGGGCAGTGGCACCGGCATCGCCCAGGCGATCTCCGGCGTGGCCCAGATCGGCGCTTCCGACGCGTACATGAGCGACGGCCAGATCAAGCAGAACCCCAGCATCCTGAACATTCCGCTGGCGATCTCCGCGCAGACCGTCAACTTCAACGTCCCGGGCCTGAACAAGGACCACCTCAAGCTCGACGGCCCGGTGCTCGCCGGCATCTACGGCGGGACCATCAAGGAGTGGGACGACGCCGCGATCAAGGCGCTGAACCCCGGCGTGAAGCTGCCGCACCACGCGATCGTCCCGATCCACCGTACCGACGGCAGCGGCGACACCTTCATTTTCAGCCAGTACCTGTCGTTCTCCGACGGCAAGTGGAACAACAGCGTCGGCTACGGCACCACCATCAGCTGGCCGGCGGTGCAGGGTGGCGTGGGCGCGA
>JAKCDM010000181.1 GCA_021841865.1 Pseudomonadota bacterium | reverse complement strand
GCACGCTACAGTAGAGCGCCATGAACATCGTGATCCTCGACGACTACCAGGACGCCGTGCGCAAGCTCGCATGCTTCGAGCGGCTCGCCGAACATGACGTCAAGGTCTTCAACAACAACGTCAAGGGAGCCGGGCAGCTGGCCGTGCGCCTGCGCGACGCCCAGGCGGTGGTGCTCAACCGCGAACGCACCGCGCTGAGCGCGGCGCTGCTCGCGCGCTGCCCGAAACTGCGCCTGGTGGTGCAGACCGGGCGCATCGGCGGGCATGTCGACGTCGACGCCTGCACGCGCATGGGAGTGGCCGTGCTCGAGGGCAGTACCGACCCCGCTCCGACGGCCGAATTCACCTGGGCGCTGATCATGGCGGCGATGCGCCGCATCCCGCAGTACGTGGCCAGCCTCAAGCAGGGCGCGTGGCAGCAGTCAGGCCTGAAGTCCCAGTCGATGCCGGTGAACTTCGGGCTGGGCCAGCGCCTGGCGGGCAAGTCACTGGGCATCTGGGGTTACGGCCGCGTGGGCAGGCTGGTCGCCGGTTACGGCCGAGCCTTCGGCATGCGCGTACTGGTATGGGGTAGCGACGAATCGCTGCGCCGCGCGCAGGCGGACGGCATGACCGCGGCGGCCGACCGAGAGCATCTGTTCACCGACAGCGACGTGCTCAGCCTGCACCTGCGCCTGCACGAGTCCACGCACGGCATCGTCACGTTGGCAGACCTGTCGCGCATGAAACCCGATGCGGTGCTGGTCAACACCGCGCGCGCCGAGCTCATCGCCCCGGACGCGCTGGTGGCCGCGCTGAACCGAGGGCGCCCGGGAATGGCGGCGGTCGACGTGTTCGAGTCCGAGCCCATCATGCGCGGCAACCCGCTGCTGCGCCTGGAAAACGCGATCTGCACCCCGCATATCGGCTACGTCGACGACCTGCACTACGAGCACCTGTTCGGCCAGGCCTTCGACTCCATCACGCGCTTCGCCGCCGGCGCGCGCGACAGCGTGATCAACCCCGAAGCGCTGCGCCACGCGCACTGGACCAGCTGAGCCCGCCGGGCGCAGGCATCACTTGCCGATGCAAAAGCGCCCGAAGATGTCCCCGAGCAGATCGTCGGCGCTCACCTCGCCGGTGATGCCCATCAGCGCGACATGGCCCAGGCGAAGCTCCTCGGCCAGCAGTTCCAGCGCCGGCTGGCTTGCGCCGAGCCATTTCCCGGCCTCGGCCAGGTGCCCGGCGCAGGCCTGCAAGGCCTGCACGTGGCGCGTGCGAGCGAGGAACACCCCGTCCGGCACCGACTGCCAGCCGCAGCGCTGCAGCAGCTGCCGGCGAAGCCCGTCGAGCCCCTGAGCGTGGCGCGCCGACAGGCGCGGGCCCCGCAGCGCGTCGGCGTCGAGGCCCAGCTCATCGGCCAGCACGCGCATGCCGTGCAGCGCGGCCGCATCGGGCAGCGAATCGTTCTTGTTCCACACATGCAGCAGCTTCGACGCCGCGATCCCCTGTTCGAGCAGCTGGCGCTGGATGCGCGCCTCCTCGGCCCGGTATCCGGCTTGCTGCAGGCGACCCAGGTCGTGCAGGAACAGCACCGCGTCGGCCTGCTCGATGGCTTCCCAGCTGCGCTGCACGCCGATGCTCTCGACGGCGTCCACGGTGTCGCGCAGACCGGCGGTGTCGATGACGTGCAGCGGCACGCCGTCGATCAGGATCGACTCGCGCACGCGGTCGCGCGTGGTCCCGGCCACGTCGGTGACGATCGCCAGCTCGGCTCCCGCGAGCGCATTGAGCAGCGAACTCTTGCCCACGTTGGGCTGGCCGGCGAGCACCACGTGCAGGCCCTCGCGCAGCAACGCGCCCTGGCGGGTGCGCGCCAGCAGCTGCTGCAGCGCCTGCTGCAGGGCCAGCACGCGCTGCTGCACGCCATGCGCCTGCACGAACTCGATATCCTCTTCCGGAAAGTCCAGCGTCGCCTCGACCAGCGCACGCAGGTCGCGAACATCGTCGGCCAGGCGCCTGACCTCGGCCGACATCTCGCCGGCCAGCGCGCGCTGCGCGCCCAGCACCGCGGCGCTGCTGGTGGCGTCGATCAGGTCGGCCACCGCCTCGGCCTGCGCCAGGTCGAGCTTGCCGTTGTGAAAGGCACGCTGCGTGAACTCGCCCGGCTCGGCCACCCGCAGGCCCTGCGCGGCGCCCAGTTCCAGCAGGCGCGCGAGCAGCAGCTGCAGCACGGCCGGTCCGCCGTGCACCTGCAGCTCCAGCACATCCTCGCCGGTATACGAATGCGGCGCCGGGAACCACAGCGCAAGTCCGGTGTCGATGACCTCGCCGCGCGCGTTGCGAAAGGGCAGCAGCGTGGCGTGCCGCGGCTGCAGCTCGCGCCCGCAGGCGGCGCTGGCCAGCGCGCGCAGGTCGCGCCCGGAAGCCCGCACGATCCCCACCGCGCCGCGCCCCGCCGCTGTTGCCACCGCGGCGATCGGCTCGCCGTGGCGCGCCAGCAGGCTCATCGAGGCCTCCCCGTCGCCTCGGTTACTTGGGCGACGAGAACTCCGGCACGCCCATCTTGCGGTTGATGAACCACTGCTGGGCGATCGAGAAGATGTTGTTGGTCAGCCAGTACAGCACCAGCCCGGCCGGGAAGAAGAAGAACATCACCGAAAACGCCAGGGGCATGATCCACATCAGGCGCGCCTGCATCGGGTCGGGCGGGGTCGGGTTGAGCTTGACCTGCAGGAACGACGTCGCGGTCATGACCAGGGGCAGCACGTAGAACGGGTCCTTGGCCGACAGGTCGTGGATCCAGCCCAGCCACGGCGCGCCACGCAGCTCGACGCTGGACAACAGCACCCAGTACAGCGCGATGAACACCGGGATCTGGATCACCACCGGCAGGCAGCCGCCCAGCGGGTTGATCTTCTCCTTGCGGTACATCTCGACCATCGCCGCGTTCATCGCCTGCGGGTCGTCCTTGAAGCGTTCGCGCAGCGCGGTCATGCGCGGGCCCACGGCCTTCATGCGCGCCATCGAGCGGTAGCTGGCTGCCGTCAGCGGGAAGAACACGAGCTTGAGCAGCACGGTCAGCCCGATGATCGACCAGCCCCAGTTGCCCAACAGGCGGTGCACCTGCTCGAGCACCCAGAACAGCGGGCGGGCGATGATGGTCACCCAGCCGTAGTCGCGCACCAGCTCGAAGCCCGGCGCCAGCGACTCCACCTGTTTCTGCAGCTCGGGGCCGACGAACAGGCGCTGGCTCGACTCGGCCTGCGCGCCGGCAGCCAGCCTGGGCAGGCTCAGCATCACGCCGGTGGCATACAGGCCGCCAGGAAGCTTGCGCAAATAGAACTCGCGCGGGCCCTTGAAGGGCTGCGGCAGCCAGGCGGTGGCGAAGTACTGCTGCACGATGGCCGCCCAGCCGTCGTCGGCATGGATGGTCTTGGGCTGGTCGGCGAAGTCCTTGAACTCGAATTTCTGGAACTTCGACGAGCTGTCGTACACCGCCGCGCCGTAGAAGGTGTGATAGAAGTGCGTGCCCTTGGAGGGATCGTCCGCGTCGCGAACGAGTTGCAGGTACAGCTGCGGCTGCACCGAAGTGTCACCCTTGTTGACCACGGTATCGCGAACGTCGATGGCGTAGCTGCCGCGATGGAAGGTGTAGCTGCGCGTGAGCTGCAGGCCGCCGACCACCGGGGAGCGCAAACGCACCGTCAGCGTGTCGGCCTGGCCCATGTCCAGCGGGCCGGGCAGCAGGGTCATCGGGGTTTCGTGATTCGGAAAATCACCCCCGACCAGACCGCTCTGCGCGACGTAGGTGTGGCCCGGAACATCGTCGAACAGCACCATCGGCTTCGACGAATCGCCCTGGGCACCGTACTTGAGCAGGCGCGCATACACCACGCTCCCGCCTCGGCTCGACAGCTTCAGGTCCAGCAAGTCGGTGCGCACGGTCGTCAAGGTCGCCGGCTGCGCCGCTGCCGACGCTGCGCCCGCCACCGGAGCCGAAGCGCCCGAACGGCTGGCCAGTGCCGACGGCACGCCACTGCCCGCCGCCGCCGGCGCGCTGGCGGTGGTCTGAACCGGTTCGCCGAACAGACCGCTTTCGCCATGCGAACGCAGCCAGGAGTTATAGAGAAAAATCACCGATACGGTGAAGATCACCCACAAGATGGAACGGCGAAAGTCCATGTGAATTCCTGCTGCGGCGGGTTCGCGAGCGCCCCACGCCGGATCGACGAGCCGCGGCACGCCAGCGCGCCGCCTGA
>JAKCDM010000055.1 GCA_021841865.1 Pseudomonadota bacterium | reverse complement strand
CCTGGCGCTGGCCGACCGCGGCTACCTGCTCGACCACGGCAAGGTGCGCGCCAGCGGAACCCGCGCCGAGCTCGAGGCCAGCGACGCCGTGCGCGAAACCTACTTCGGGCTTTGACGCGGCCGGGCATGGCCCGGCCGCGTCCTGCTAGGCTTCTTCCCCGTCACCGCAACGGGGCGTGAGCAGCCCCGCACGCACAGCCGCTGCCGCCATGTCCGACCTCCCGCGCCTTCCACGCCCGCGGCGCCGCGAGGCGGGCCGCGCCAGCACGCTGCTGGTGGCATGCCTGCTGCTGGCGCTGCTGGCGGGCGCCGCCGGCTACGGCCTCGGCCTGCACTCGGCCGCGCTCGACCTGCGCGTGGACGCGCAGCGCCGGCTCGACAGCTACGCCAGCGCGCTGAGCAGCGAACTGCAGCGCTACGGCTACCTGCCGTCGGTGATCGTGCTCAGCAGCACCATCCACGAGGTGCTGCGCCACCCCCACGATCCCGCCGCTGTGGGCGATGCCAACGCGTTCCTCGAAGCCGCCAACCGCAACGCCGGAACCGCGGCCATCTACGTGCTCGACACCGAGGGCCTGACACTGGCGGCGAGCAACTGGAACACACCGGTCAGCTTCGTCGGCGCCAACCTGGCGTTTCGGCCGTACTTTCGCGAAGCCATGCGCGGCCGCGCTGGCCGTTTCTACGGCATCGGCACGGTGAGCGACGTGCCCGGGCTGTACTTCTCGCAGCCGGTGCGGCTGCATGGCAGCATCGTCGGCGTGGTCGCCGCCAAGGTCGACCTCGACAAGGTGGCGATGCCATGGCAGAGCGGACCCGACCCGGTGCTGGTGGTCGACGACCATGGCGTGGTGTTCCTGAGTTCGGTGCCGGCCTGGCGTTTCCGCAGCCTGCAGCACCTGTCGGCCAGCGTGCGCTCGCGCCTGGAGCAGACCCGCCAGTACTCGGCCGCCGGGCCGCTGCAGGACCTGGACCTGCGGCATGCCGGCACGGCCGCGGGCGCCGAGCTCTACAAGCTGCCGCGCGGCGCTGCGTCGCCGAGCGGGCTGTCGGGGCGCGACACCTACATGCTCACGCGCACCCAGGTGCCGGGTACCGACTGGCTGATCGCGTCGCTGTCCGACCTGCGCGCAGCGCAACGCTCGGCGGCTCGCTCGGCGCTCGCCGGCGTGGCGCTGGCCGGGCTGCTCGAGGCGCTGACCCTGTACCTCGTGCAGCGCCGCCGCGCCCAGCGGGAGCGCCTGGACGCGCGCCTGGCGCTGGAGCAGGCCTACGGCGAGCTGGAAACCCGCGTGCACGTGCGTACCGCGGCGCTGACCCGCGTGAACCAGGCGCTGCAACGCGAGATCGACCAGCGCCAGCGGGCCCAGGAGGCCTTGCGCAGCACCATGGAGGAACTCGTGCAGGCCGGCAAGATGGCCGCGCTGGGCCAGATGGCCGCCGGCATCGCGCATGAGCTCAACCAGCCGCTGACGGCCTTGCACACCCTGTCGGACAACGCGGTGGTGCTGATCGACAAGCAGCGCCTGGACGAGGCGCGCGCCAACCTGGGCTCGATCTCGCGCCTGGTGCAGCGCATGGCCAGCATCACCGGAGAGCTCAAGTCCTTCGCCCGCAAGGCGCCGCAGCAATGGCAGCCCGGGCGCTGCGCCGAGGCCATCGAGGCCGCCGTCAGCCTGCTGCGCCAGCGCCTGCAGCGCGAGGGCATCGAGCTGCACCTGCAGTTGCCGGCGGAGCAGCCGCCGGTGGCCTGCGACGAGGTGCGCCTGCAGCAGGTGGTGCTGAACCTGCTGGTCAACGCCGCCGACGCGCTGCAGGGCACGCGCACGCGACGCATCGACGTCACGCTGGAGTTCGACCCTCCCGGCGCGGCGCCGAAGCGCTCGGCGCGCCTGCGCGTGGCCGACAGCGGCTGCGGCATTCCCGAGCACCTGCTGGAGCGCCTGTTCGAGCCCTTTTTCACGACCAAGCCGCAGGGCGTGGGCCTGGGCCTGGGGCTGAGCATCGCCCAGCGAATCGTGCGCGAGGCCGGCGGCGAGCTGCGCGCGCGCAATCGCGACGGCGCGGGCGCAGAATTCGAGATTTGCCTACCGGTGTTCGAACAGCATGGCTCCTGAATCGCGCGTGCTCATCGTCGAGGACGATCCCGAGGTGCGCCACGGCATCGCCCAGGCGCTCGACCTGGCCGGGCTGGGCAGCGTGCTGGCGCTGCCCGCCGCCGAGGAGGCGCTGCGCGTGGTCGAGCCGGGCATGCGCGCGGTCGTGGTCACCGACATCCGCCTGCCCGGAATCGACGGGCTGCAACTGCTGGCGCGGATCAAGGCGCTGGACGCCGCGCTGCCGGTGATCGTGATCACCGGCCACGGCGACGTGCAGACCGCGGTGGAGGCGATGCGCGCCGGTGCGGCCGACTTCCTCGAGAAGCCCTTTTCGTCCGAGCGCCTGGCGCAGATCGCGCGCCAGGCGCTGCTCACCCGCAGCGCCTACCTGGACGCGCTGCAGCTCGACGATGCGCCGCAGCGGATCGAGTCGCAGATCGTCGGGCGCACGCGGGTCATGAGCGACCTGCGCCACAAGCTGCTGGCGCTCGCCGACGTCGATGCCAGCGTGCTGATCTTCGGCGAGACCGGCACCGGCAAGGAGTCGGCGGCGCGCAGCCTGCATGGCTTCGGTTCGCGCTCGCGCCACCCCTTCGTCGCGCTGAACTGCGCCGGCCTGCCCGAATCGCTGTTCGACAGCGAGATCTTCGGCCATGAACCTGGCGCGTTCACCGGCGCCGCCACGCGGCGCATCGGGCGCATCGAGTTCGCCGGCGCGGGCACGCTGTTCCTGGACGAGATCGAGACCATGCCGCTGCTGCTGCAGGCCAAGCTGCTGCGGGTGCTGCAGGAGCGCAGCTTCGAGCGCCTGGGCTCCAACGAGTCGCGTCCGATGCAGTGTCGCATCGTCGCCGGCACCAAGGTCGACCTGCGCAAGCTGGCGTCGCAGGGCGGCTTCCGCGAGGACCTGTACTACCGGCTGGCGGTGGTCGAGCTGCGCCTGCCTGCGCTGCGCGAGCGCGTGCAGGACGTGCCGCTGCTGTTCCAGAAGTTCGTGTTCGACGCGGCCAGGACGGCCGGCGTCGCGCTGCGCCCGATTCCCGGCGCCTTCCTTGCCGACCTGATGACCCGGGAATGGCCGGGCAACGTGCGCGAGCTGCGCAACGCGGCAGAGCGCTTCGTGCTCGGCATGCTGTCGGGCGACGAACTCGGCGAGGTTTCCGGCGCGCAGCGCGAGACCTTCGAGCAGCGGGTGAACGCCTTCGAGCGACACCTGATCGTGCAGGCGCTGCAGCGCGCCGGCGGGCGGGTCAGCGTCGCCGCCGCCGACATGGGGCTGGCGCGCAAGACCCTGTACGACAAGATGCGCAAGCTCGGGGTCACGCGCGCCGACGTGGCCGGACTCGACGCCGACCCCGCCCCCTGATCGGCCCGCCGCGCGCTGCAGGCGTCTGGGTGAAAATGCCCGCTTTCGGGCGCCGCGCTCCGCGCGGCGCCGCGCCACGCCATAACAGGGAGGAACAGCATGTCCAGCGCACGACGGGTCGTGATGCACCAGACCGGCGAAGCCGAGGTGATGCGTATCGAGACGCAGGAGCTGCCGCCGCCCGGCGCGGGCGAGGTGCGCCTGCGCCAGACCGCGATCGGCTTCAACTACATCGACGTCTACCAGCGCCAGGGCAAGTACCCGCTGCCGCTTCCCAGCGGACTGGGCCACGAGGCCGCCGGCGTGGTCGAGCAGCTCGGCGCCGGGGTCGAGGGCCTTCGCGTGGGCGAGCGCGTGGCCTGCATCAATGCCGGAATCGGTGCCTACGCATCGGCCCGCAACGTGCCGGCCGAGCGCCTGGTGCCGATTCCCGCCGGCATCGGCGACGAGCAGGCCGCGGCCGTGCTGTTCAAGGGCCTGACCGCGCAGTACCTGTTGCGCAAGACCCATCGCGTGCAAGCGGGCGACGTGGTGCTGGTGCACGCCGCCGCGGGCGGCGTGGGACAGATCCTGTGCAGCTGGGCGAAGGCGCTGGGCGCCACGGTGCTGGCCACCGCGGGCTCGCCGGCCAAGTGCGAACTGGCTCGCCAGGCGGGCGCCGACATCGCCGAGGACTACAGCCGCGAAGGCTGGGCCCAGCGCCTGATCGACGCCAACGGCGGGCGCAAGGCCGACGTGGTGTACGACTCGGTGGGGCGTGACACCTTCGCGCATTCGCTGGACTGCGCGGCGCCTTTCGGGCTCGTGGTGCTGTTCGGCGCCGCGTCGGGCCCGGTGGATCCCATCGATCCCGAAGTGCTCAGCCGCAAGGGCTGCCTGTTCCTGACCCGCCCGTCGGTATTCCCGCACAACGCCGATCCGGCGGTGTTGCGCGCCAACGCGGCCGAGCTGTTCGACGCCATCGCGCGTGGCTGGGTGCGTGCCGAGGTGTCGGCGCGTTTCGCGCTGGACGATGTGGTCGCCATGCACCGCGCCGCGCAATCGCGCGCCACCCACGGCGCGGTGGTGCTGGTTCCCTGAGAAGCCGGGGTGTGCGCGCCGGGGTGCGTCTCGCCCCGGTGCCCTCAGGCGGCCCGGCGCTGCAGCTTGTCGCGCACCGCGTCGGCCAGGCGCGCGACGCCGTGGGCGATCTGTTCGACGCTGGCCGTGACGTAGGACAGGCGCAGCGTGCGCGGGTCCGCGGCCTGCGCGTGGAACGGGCCGCCCGGCACGAAGGCCACGCCGCGCGCCACCGCCAGCGGCAGCAGCTCGGCGGCGTCCATGCCGTCGGGCAGGCGCAGCCACAGGAACATGCCGCCCAGCGGGCGGTTCCACTGCACCCCGAGCCCGGTCATCTCGCGCTCCAGCGCGGAAAGCATCGCGTCGCGCTGGGAGCGGTACAGCGCGCGGATTCCGGGCACGTGGCGTTCGAGGAATCCGTCGCGCAGCACCTCGGCGGCCAGGTACTGGTTGAACGTGGCGGTGTGCAGGTCGGCCGCGAGCTTGGCCTGCAGCAACGGGCCCAGCAGCGGTTGCGGGGCGACCACGTAGCCCAGGCGCAGTCCGGGCGACAGCACCTTGGAGAAGGTGCCGAGGTAGATGCAGCCGTCGGGCCTGCGCGCGCTCAGCGGCGCAGGCGGCGGCTGCTCGAACCACAGTTCGCCGTAGGGGTTGTCCTCGACCAGCGGCAGCTCGAGCTCGGCGGCCAGTTCCACCAGCTCGACTCGTCGCGCCTCGCTCATCGTGCGCCCGGTCGGATTCTGGAAATTCGGCAGCACGTACAGCAGGCGGGCGGCGCGGCCTTCGCCGGCGGCGCGGCGCAGCGCGCGCGGGTCCACGCCATCGTCGTCGCTGGGCACGCCCTGCAGTTCGGGCTCCATCGGCGCGAAGGCCTGCAGCGCGCCGAGATAGGTGGGGGTTTCCACCAGCACGCGGCTGCCCGGGTCGACCAGCACCTTGGCGACCAGGTCCAGGCCCTGCTGCGAGCCGGTGGTGATCAGTACCTGCGACGGGTCGACGGGCCACGGCAGCATGCCGGCCACATGTTCGCGCAGCGCCGCCAGGCCTTCGCTCGAGCCGTATTGCAGCGCGGCCCGGCCGTGCCCGCGCAGCACCCGCTCGCAGGCCTGGGCGAAGGCGTCCACCGGGAAGGTCTCGGGCGACGGAAGGCCGCCGGCGAAGCTGATGATGCCAGGCCGCTCGGCCAGTTTCAGCGCCTCGCGAATGACCGACGAAGCCTGGTTGGAAGTCCGGCGAGCAAGGGTCCAGTGCATTTTTTCGATGTTACTCCGGCGTTCGGGGCACGCGCGTGGCGTGCTCAATCCCACGCGTAGCTCACGCCCATCCAGATACCCCGGGGCGCGCCGGGAGCGACGAACTGGCTGTTGCTCCAGGAGTTCTGGGCGCCGCTGAAACTGCGGTTCGGTCCGGTGAATTCGTTCTGGCCGAGCTGGCCGAAGTCGGCGTACACGCGGTTGAACAGGTTGTGCACCGACAGGTCGACGTGCCAGTGCCGGTCCACGCGGTAGCGCGCGCCGACGTTGACCACGGCGAAGCCGCCGACCGTGCCGTGCACGTCCTGGTTGTTCTCGTCGCCCTGCGCGTAGCGGTCGCTGTAGGCCACCAGCTGGCCGCGCAGCGCCCAGCGCTCGGTCGGCGTGTACTGCGCCGACAGCGCCGCGCTCCACACCGGGATGTTGGGCAGCCGGTCGCCGGGTCGCACCTGGATGTTGCCGCTGGCGTCGGCGGTCGAATTGCTCGAGCTCTGCTCGAGGAAGCCCGATTCGTAGGTCGCCAGCGTATGGCTGAGCGACGCCGACCACTGCCAGTGCGTGCTGCCGCCGAGCAGGTCGACGGTCGCGGTGCGGAACAGCTCCTGCGGGATGTTGGTGAAGTAGCCCTGGGTCATGCTGGACAGGCTGATGAACTGGATCGCGTTGTCCAGCGCGGTGTGGGTGTAGGACGCGCGCAGCCGCATTCCGGCCACGCGCCAGACCCCGCCCGCCTGCACCGTATGCGCGACCTCGGGCGCCAGCGACGGGTCGGCCACCAGCACGTTGGGCAGCGTGCACGGCGCCGTCGGGCTGGCGCAGGTCAGCTCCACCGGCATCGGCACCCGCATGCCCTGCGCGTAACGCAGGTAGTACGACGCGCGATGCGTGGGATGCAGGTCGACGCCGACGCTGGGGTTGAAGCGCGAGAAGCTGTGGCTGCCGCCCAGCGCGCCGCCGAGGCGGTCGCTCATGTCGACGCTGGCGTCCTCGTAGCGCCCGCCGGCATCGACGTCCAGCCAGTGGGTGGGCGACAGCTTCTCGGTCAGGTAGATGCCGCGGTACACGTTGCGCACCCCGAGGTCCACCGGCTGCTGGTCGAAGGGGCCCGTTCCCACCGAATAGCGCAGGGGCGTGAACGTCGCCGGCTGCTGCACCTGCGTGTAGCCCACGGTCTGGCGGTCGTAGTCGACCCCGGCGGTGACCACGTTGGGCATGCCGGCCAGCGGCGTGTCATTGCGCACGGCCAGGGTCACTCCACGTGCCTGCTGGTGCAGCGCGTTGACCACGTTGCTGGCGACGGAGTTGTCCGCGCTGATCGGCTGGGTGCTGTCGTAGTTGTTGTTGACGTTGCTGTTGTAGCCTGACTGGTCGCTGTTGCGCAGATACACGCGCCCGGTGACCTGCCAGTGCCGCGACAGCACCTGCGTGTCGCCGATGTTGAACAGGTTCAGCTGGTTGTCGATCCAGTCGGGAACCGTGTAGATGTCGGTCGGCGTGTTCATCCACTCGGCCGGCAGGGTCTGCGAGCCCGACAGGTGGCTTTGGGCGAAGGTGTAGCTCAGGTCCAGGCGGTTGCCGTCGGCGTCGCGCGTGGCCTTCGCGAACAGCGTGCGGTTGCCGCTCGGGTTGTAGGGCGCGAAGCCGTTCTCGTGCTGGTTGCGCGCGGCCACGAAGTAGCTCCAGTCGCCGCGCACGCCGCCGATGCGCGCGCTTTCCGCGGTGCGCCCGAAGCTGCCGGCCTCCACGCCCACCTCGCCGCCCGGGTCGCGGCGTCCGTCGCGGGTTTCGACCAGCACCGAGCCGCCCAGCGTGTTGAGCCCGAACACCGGGTCGGCGTAGGGCACCAGAGTGATCGAGCGAATCGCGTTGGCGGGCAGCATGTCCCAGTTCACGGTGTCGCCGAAAGGCTCGTTGACCCGCACGCCGTCCTGGAACACCGACAGCCCCTGCGGCGTTCCCAGCAGCGGCGACGCGGCGAAGCCGTTGAAGCGCAGCGACGGCTGCATGTCGTTGCCCTGCTCGTGGGTCAGCGCGGCTCCCGGGAGATTGCGCGCCAGCGCCTCGGGAAGCTGCGTGGCCGGCTGCTCGCGCAGCGTGCGCCCGGTGATCTTGAAGGAGTGCCGCGGCGGCGCGCGGAAGCCCTCGACCGCCGACGAATCGATGGTCACGGTCGGCAGCTGCTGCGCCGCCAGCGCCGCCGCGGCGGCCGCGGCAGCTGCCGAAGCCGTCGCTGCAGGTGCCGCGGCCGGCATGTCCGCGGCCTGCGCACCCCCGGCCGTCGCGATCACCGCGGCTGCGCCGACACAGGCGCGCGCGATGGGCGAGGGGATGAAAGGCCGGCGAGCGGCGGGTCGGCGCGTGCGCATCTCGTTGTCTCCTGGTGCCTGGGCTGGGGCGCTTGTTGCGCGAGAGTTCGCGCAGGCGCTGTTTTCGATGGATTTCGTCAACCCGCATTGTTGCCGAATGCCGCGCCGGCATGCGGGCGGCAACGTTTGTTTTCATTTCCGGCGCGGCAGCTCCGATCGTGCTTGAATGTGCCCATCCCGGCCACTCGCAACGATCACCACGATCGCCGACCATGTCCGCTCCATCCCTGAAGAACTCGCTGCTGGCGCGCCAGCCCAGCGTCGGCTGCTGGCTGGTGCAGTCCAGCGCGGCGAATGCCGAGGCGCTGGCGCACTGCGGCTTCGACTGGCTGCTCATCGACCAGGAGCATGCCCCCAACACCACCGCCGACCTGCTGGCCCAGCTGCGCGCCATCGACGCCGCGCGCGCCCATGGCGCGCGGGTCGACGTGGTCGCACGCATGCCGGGTCACGACCCGGCGGCGATCAAGACGGCGATGGACTGCGGCGCCGCCAGCCTCATGTTCCCCAACGTGGAAAACGCGCAGCAGGCGCAGGACCTGGCGCGCGCCATGCGCTATGCACAGCGCGGCAACGGCGGGCAGCGCGGTGTCGCAGGCATCGTGCGCGCGGCCCGCTACGGGCTCGACGACACCTACATCGCCGAGGCCAACCAGCACGCCTGCACCATCGTCCAGATCGAGACCCCGCGCGGCGTGGACCAGGCCGCGGCGATCGCCGCGGTGGAAGGCGTGGACTGCCTGTTCGTCGGCCCGGCCGACCTGAGCTTCGGTCTCGGGCACCCGGGGGACCTGGAGCACCCGGTGGTGCGCGAGGCCATCGACCACGTGCGCGCCGCGGCCGATGCCGCCGGCCGCGCGCTGGGCATGTTCGCCGCCAGCCCGCAGCAGTGGCTGCAATGGCGTCGCGCCGGGTTCCACATGATCGCGCTGCACTCGGACGTCGCCTGGCTGACCCGCGGCGCCAGCGCGGCGCTGGCCGAGGTGCGCGCGGCCTGACCATTCCTGCGCCCAGCCTGTTCCACCTCGCAGCTTGCAGGCTGCTCGGATTCGGCCGGCGCGCTGCTGTGCGCAGGCACAGCAGCTGGTCCGGCCTCATCCCCCGTGGGGGTCAGGAAACTCGGGGCGGCCCTGCGTCTGCTTGAGAGCAACCTGGACCGGGCCTTGCCCGCGCGCCGATTCCCGGCTAAGTTCAGGTGCATACAAGCAAATCCCGTATCCCGTGGCGGAATCGACCCTCGACGTAGTCATCATCGGTGCCGGGCTGTCCGGCATCGGCGCGGCCTGGCACCTTCAGCGAACCATGCCGCGAGCGCACTACGCGGTGATCGAGGCGCGCGCCGACCTGGGCGGCACCTGGGACCTGTTCCGCTATCCGGGCGTGCGCTCGGATTCCGACTTCTTCACGTTCGGCTACGACTTCGAACCGTGGAGCAGCGATGTCGCGCTGGCCGACGGCGCGGCGATCAAGGGCTACCTGCAGCGCACCGCGCGAGACGCCGGAATCGATCGGCACATCCTGTTCCGCCACCGCGTCGTGCGCGCCGACTGGAGTTCGGCCAGGCGCAGCTGGGAGCTGCAACTGCGCGATGCCGACGGCAAGCCGCTGACCCTGCGCGCGCGCTGGGTGTTCTGCGCCAGCGGCTACTACCGCTACGACCAGGGCCACGCGCCGGAGTTCGCCGGGCGCGATGATTTCGGCGGGCGCATCGTGCACCCGCAGCATTGGCCGCAGGAGCTGGACTGGAGCGGCAAGCGCGTGGTGGTGATCGGCAGCGGCGCCACCGCGGTGACCCTGGTGCCGGCGCTGGCGCAGCAGGCCGCGCACGTGACCATGCTGCAGCGCACGCCCACCTACATCCTGCCGGTGGCGTCGCGCGACGGCCTCGCCCGCCGCCTGCGCCCCTGGCTGGGCCCGCGCCTGACCCACGCGCTGGTGCGCGGCGTCAACATCAAGCGCCAGCAATGGGTCTACCAGTTGTGCCGCAGCCACCCGGCGCTGGCGCGGCGCCTGATCCGCTGGGTCAACGCGCGCATGCTTGCGCCCGGTCACGACGTCGACCGCGACTTCCGGCCCCCGTACGAACCGTGGGACCAGCGCCTGTGCGTGGTGCCCGATGGCGACCTGTTCCGCGTGCTGCGCGAAGGCCGAGCCTCGGTGCTGACCGACGAGGTCGAGCGCTTCACCCGCGACGGGCTGAGCCTGCGCTCCGGGCGCGAGCTGGCGGCCGACATCGTGGTCACGGCCACCGGGCTGCGCCTGCAGCCTTTCGGCGGCATCGAGCTGCGCGTGGACGGCGCGCCGCTGCGCCTGCCCGAGCACGTGGCCTTCAAGGGCATGATGCTCAGCGGCGTGCCCAATTTCGCGTTCGCCATCGGCTACACGTCGGCGTCGTGGACCCTCAAGGTCGGGCTGGTGTGCGAGCATTGGTGCCGCTTGCTGCGCCACATGCAGCGCCGCGGCCTGGATTCGTGCATGCCGGTTGCCGAGCCCGGAATGCCCACGCGTGCGTTGCTGGACTTCGGCGCCGGCTACGTGCAGCGCTCGCTGGCCGAGCTGCCGCGCCAGGGCGCCGAGTTCCCGTGGACCATGTCGTGGAACTACGCCGACGACCGGCGCATGTTCCGCGAGGGCCGGGTCGACGAGCCGCAGTTGCGTTTCACGTCGCTTCAGGAGCTGGCTGCATGATTTCCCCCGACGCGCCCCGCGCGCAGCCTGCCGCTGCCGACGACCGTTTCACCGAGCTCGGCGACGGGCTGCGCATGTGCTGGCGCAGTCATGGCGCCGACGACGCCGAGCCGGTGCTGCTGATCGCCGGGCTGGCGCTGCAGCTCATCGCCTGGCCCGGGCCCTTCGTGCAGGGCCTGGCCGACGCCGGGCTGCGCGTGATCACGCCGGACAACCGCGACGCCGGGCTGTCGTCGCAGGTTCCCACGGCACCGCCCGGCCGCCTGCGCCAGCTGCTGTGGATGGCGCCGCAGGACAACTACGCGCTGGAGGACATGGCCGACGACATGGCGACGCTGCTCGATCGCATCGGCGTGGCGCGCGCGCATGTCGTGGGCATGTCCATGGGAGGCATGATCGCGCAGGCGCTGGCGGTGCGGCACCCGCAGCGCGTGCGCAGCCTGTGCTCGATCTTTTCCACCACCGGCAGCCGCGGCGTCGGTCAGCCGGCGCCGTCGACCATCGCGCGCATGCTCAAGCCGCCACCGCGCAGCGAGCAGCAGGCGGTGAGCCAGTACGTGGCGATGATGCATCACATCGGCAACCCGCATGAGCCCGGCGCCGAGCAGGAATGGGCCGACTACGCGCGGCGCGCCTGGAGCCGCGCAGGAGGGCGCTCGCAGGCTGCCGGCATCGCGCGCCAGATCGCGGCGATCCAGAAGTCGGGCGACCGCAGCGACCAGCTTCGCGGGATTCGCGCCCCCACGCTGGTTCTGCACGGCGAGCGCGACCTGATGGTCGACCCCAGCGGCGGGCGCGCCACCGCCGAGCTGATCCCCGGGGCGCGCCTGCTCACCGTGCACGGGCTGGCGCACCAGATCGTCGCCGCGCGCTCGCCCGAACTGGTCGAGCACATCGTGCGACACGTGCGCTCGGCGTAGCGACCCTACGCGCAGCTTGTGTCGACGCGGCCGGCCAGCACGGTCAGGGGCCAGCCCACCGACGCGCCGCAGCCGCAGTCGAGTGCCAGTCAGTGCGACATCAGCACCGGCAGGGTCATGGACGATAACAGCGAACGCGTGACGCCGCCCAGCACCAGTTCCTGCGTGCGCGAGTGTCCGTACGCCCCCATGACCAGCAGGTCGGCGCCGAGGTCGGCGGCGTCGCTGAGCAGCAGCTCCGCGACCGTGGCGTCGAGCAGCGTGGGGGTCATGGTGCCGTTGCGCGCGTAGTCGGCGTCGCCCATGCGCTGCACCGCGTGGCGTGGCTCGACGCCGTGGCGCCGCAGGTAGTCGCTGGCCTGGGGCAATGTGCGGGCCGCCGCGCCGCGCGCGCCGCCGTAGGCGTACACGGCGACGCTCTCGGCGCGTTGCAGCAGCGGCAGCGCATCGCGCAGCGCGCGCGCGCCCTCGCGCCCGCCGTCCCATGCCACCAGCACCCGCGATCCACAACGCGTGCCGAGTTCGGCCGGACGCGGCACGAACAGCAGCGGGCAGCTCGCGCCCACCAGCAATTGCGACGCGAACTGCAGCCCCGGCACCTGCGAGGCGTCGAAATACGGCTGGCTCAGCACGAGCAGATCGGCGCCGCGCGTGCGCTCGACCAGCGGCGCCACGCCTTCGGCCAGCGCGTGGCAGTCGCATGGCGGGGAGTGTGCCGCGAGCAGGCGCCGCACGCCGTCGCAGTCGACCCCGTCGGGTGGGCAAAGGGCCCCGATCGACGCGCCCTGCGCGCTCGCCAGCTGCGCGGCGACGGACACCAGCTTGGCGACCTGCGTGGCCGCTCCCGAATACAGCAGGACAGTTCGATACGCGTTCATGGCGAGCCCCTTGCGGCGGCCGGCCGGGGCCGCGACGGTGCATCGAGCTTAGGGTCGTGCGCACGGTCCCTGCCTTGCGCCAGCGCAAGCCGACACCGCGTCGCGCAGCCCGGCGGCCGTCTGGCAGGTGGCGCCATCGGAAAACGATCGTTACGGCGATTGACGAATCAAATATTCAGATCACGCGAATGATCATCGTCCCTTTCGGTCAATCGGCATGGCCAACGCATCACAAAAGGGATGCGTGAAAGGAAATCCTGACATCTCCTTGTTGCGAATTCTCAAAGCGGGCCGCAAGGATTTGTTGATTCGATGGAACATCGTGATGTTTCGATATTCCTGAAAAGCGATATGAAATTTGTTCATGACGAAAAAGTTCGGATTTGAATAAAGTTCCGGCTTGTCGATTCGTTTAACGATCAAAAAACGGCATGAACCAGGGAGGCTACATGGCGCTCGACATGTTGCTGCAGATGGCGCAGACCCTGCTGGGGCCGCTGCCCACGCTCGAAATGCTGGCCGAGGCCGACGAGGCGATGGAAAACCGGCTGCTGTTCATGAACACCGCGGCGCGACGCCTGTTCGCCAGTCATCGCGCCGAACTCAACCGGCACCTGCGGGGCGCCGACGTCGCCCACGCCGAAGGCCAGAGCATTCATCAGTTCCATCGCGACAGCGAGAAGCAGAAGGCAGTGTTCCGGGACTTGCTGCGTGGTGCGCGCAGCGATTACCAGGTCCAGGTCACCATCGGCGAACTCGTCTACGAGATCTCCGTGTATCCGGTACGCGACGAGCAGGGGCGCGTGCTGGCGTTCCATGCCAGCTGGCTCAACGTGACGGCGCAGCTGCGCATGCAGCAGTTGTCGCGCCGCCTGCTGGATGCATCGCAGACCCTGAGCCAGGAAATGCAGGGCCACCGTGCCGACGTCGACCGCGCGGTGGCCACGCTGGACCTGGCGCACGACGGAGCTCGCCAGACCTGCGATGCGGCCGGCGAACTGGGCGCGGCCGCGCGCAGCATCGAGTCGATCGTGCAGACCATCCGCGAGATCGCATCCCAGACCAACCTGCTGGCGCTCAACGCCGCAATCGAGGCGGCGCGCGCCGGCGAGCACGGGCGCGGCTTCGCGGTGGTGGCCGACGAGGTGCGCAACCTGGCGCGCAGCGTGCGCGACGCCACCGCGCACGTGCAACAGCACGTGCAGTCCATCAACGACCGCGTGCAGGCCATCGCGCTGCGCGCCGGGCAGGGCGTTCAGACCACGCAGCAGGCCATGCAGACCATCGACGAGGCGACCGGGCGGCTGCGCGGGGTCGGCGAGCTGTCCGAGCAACTGCTGCAGACGGCACGGCACCTCGAAGACGCCACGGCGACAGCGTGACACGGCGCACGAAGTCCATGCACGACGACTCCGAGGACCTGCAAGAGCTGTACGGTGCGCGCGCCAGTGCCCTGCTGCGCGACCTGCACGCCCATGCCCGCATCGCGTCGGCCGGCTTCACCGGCGATTTCTACGACGCGCTGATGCGTCGGCCGGCGACGCGGCAGATCCTCGAGCGCCTGGACGAGTCCGAGTTCGCGCATCTGCGCGAGCAGCAGGCACGGCACCTGGCCATGCTCGCGTCGCCCTCGCTCGAGGCCGGCGCGCACCGCGAGCGGGCGCTGCAGGTCGGGCGCATCCACGCGCTGGTGGGCGTGGACATGATGTGGCTCACGGAGGCCTACAGCCTGTACCAGAAGGCCCTGCACCGCCTGCTCGAGGGCCACGCCGAATTCACGGCCGACCTGCGCCAGAGCATCGTGCAGCTGGTCGACCGCCGTCTGCTGTTCGACCTGCAGGCGCAAAGCGCCGGCTATCGGCAGGTCGAGCAGGAGCTGGCGCGGGCCGCCGCGCTGCTGCAGCGGCACGCACTCGCCGGGGGCAACCTGACCGACCTCTACCAGGGCTGCCTGCGCGCGCTGTGCGGGCTGGACGGCCTGGCCGCGGCCTTCGTCGGCCGCCTCGACGCCAGCGGGCGCTGGGAGGTGGAGGCGTACGGCGGAGCCAGCGCGCCGGCCTGCCTGGCCGCGGCACAGGTGGCGCAGGCGCCGTTGCTGCACGAGGCGGACGAGGCGCCGCAGGCGCCGACGCTGCTGGCGCGGGCATGGCGCGAAGGCTGCGTCTGCACCTGCGACTCGTCACGCGCCGCCCGGCAGCAGGACCCGTGGGTCGGCGTGGCGGCCAGCCTGGGGCTGCGTTCGTGCGCGGTGGTGCCGCTGGTGGATGACTCGGGACACAGTCATGCGCTGCTCAGCCTGCACAGCCGCTGGCCGGGATTCTTCGATGCCGGCGGACGCGGAGCCTTTCTCGAGCAGGTCCAGCAGATCATCGGCATCACGGTCTGGCGACTGGCGCAGCCCAAGGTGATCTCGTACAGCCGTCGCAACACCTATGGCGCCTGGCTCGAGTCGGGACGCGTGCGCATGCTGTATCAGCCGATCATCGACCTGCAGGGCGGGGCCTTGACCAAGGTCGAGGCGCTGGCGCGCCTGGTCGGCGACGACTCGCGCATGGTGGCTCCCGACGAGTTCCTGCCGGCGCTTGGCAACGACGGCCTGCTGCGCCTGTTCGAGTGCGGGCTCGACATCGCGTCGGCCGACCAGCGCGCCTGGCACGATGCCGGCCTGCACGTGCGCGTGGCCCTGAACCTGCCGCCCCAGGCGGTGGGCGACGAGCGCTACCACGAGGTGCTGTTCCGCACGCTGGACGGCAGCGGCCTCGACCCGCGCGGCCTGGAGCTGGAAATCCTGGAGACCGGCGAGGCGCAGGCCCAGGGCACGCGCCAGCCCTTTTTCGAGTCCCTGCGCGAGCGCGGGGTGCGCGTGGTGCAGGACGACCTGGGCTCCGGACACAGTTCGCTGCTGCGCCTGGACCGCCTGCCCTTCGACGAGGTCAAGATCGACCAGGCGCTGGTGCGCGAGGCTGCTCGCAAGGATCCGCAGCGCGCCTTCGCGTTCATCCTGCACCTGACGCAGTTGTCGCATTCGCTGAACGTGTCCGTGACGGTCGAGGGCCTGGAGGACGCGGGGCTGGTCGAGGCGGCCGCGATCCTGGGCGCCGACCGCGGGCAGGGCTACGGCATCGGCAAGCCGATGCCGGCGCACAGCGTGCCGGGGTGGATCGACCAGTACCGCCACGCCGTCAATCCTCGCGAGCCCGCCACGCCATGGGGCGCGCTGGCCGGCTACCTGATCTGGGATCGCCAGCTCGGCTCGCTGAGCCACTGGCCCGAACTGATCGAGGACTTCGTTCGCGCGCCTTGCCTGGTGCAGCGTTTCCTCGACGCGCGCGGCATGCGAGAGTCACGCCTGCAGCGCATGCTCGACATCAACCACTCGGTGGCCGTGCACCCGGCCTATGCCGGCCTGTACCGGCGCACCCGCGCCGACATCATCCAGGCCTTGCGACAGCTCCGCGATTCGTCGTGACGGGCGCCGCCCGCCTGGCGCCGGATCGCCACCTTGCCTACACTGGCGCGCCATGCAAGCCGCCTACTACACCCGTCTCGGTCCCGCGCGCGAGGTTCTGCAGCTCGGGGAGCTTCCCACGCCCCAGCCCGGCCCCGGCGAGGTGCGAATCCGGCTCGAATGCTCCGGAGTCAACCCTTCGGACGTCAAATCCCGGCTGGGCCTGCGCAATCCGCGCATGCCCTTCGAGCGCGTGATTCCGCACAGCGACGGCGCCGGGGTCATCGACGCCGTCGGTGTCGGGGTCGACGCCGCGCGTATCGGGCAGCGCGTGTGGACCTGGAACGCGGCCTGGGGCCGCGCCGACGGCACCGCCGCGCAGTGGGTGTGCCTGCCGCGGCAGCAGGCGGTGGCGCTGCCCGACAACGTCGATGCCGCGGCAGGCGCCTGCCTGGGAATCCCGGCGCTGACCGCGCTGCACGCGGTGCTGCTGGGCGGCGGAGTGGCCGGACGCACCGTGCTGGTGGCCGGAGGCGCCGGCGCGGTCGGGCACTACGCGGTGCAGATGGCCTCGCAGCTCGGTGCCGCGCGTGTCATCGCGTCGGTCAGCACGCAGCGCAAGGCCGAACTGGCGCGCGCCGCGGGCGCCGACGACGTGGTGCTGTATCGCGACGAGCCGCTTGCCGAGCGCGTGGCCGAGCTCACCGCCGGGCTCGGCGTCGACCGCATCATCGAGCTCGACCTCGGGGTCAACGGCGCCGCCGACCTGGAGATGCTGCGCAGCGGCGGGCAGTGCGTGGTCTACGGCAGCAGCCAGGCGCAGGTCCAGCTGCCGTTCTTCCCGCTGATCGCCAAGAACCTGCAACTGCGCTGTTTCATCGTCTACCACCTGACTCCGGCGCAGCGCGAGCGTGCGCAGGCCACGCTGTCACGCATGCTGGAACGCGGCATGCTGCAGCACAACATCGCTGCCCGCCTGCCGCTGCGCGACATCGCCGAGGCGCACGAGATGGTCGAGTCCGGAAAGGCGGTGGGCAACGTCGTGCTCGATATCGATTGAAGCCGCGGGCTGCGTTGCCGCATTGGCTATGCTGGCGACTTTGTCCCGAGCCAGCCGGAGTCCTGCGATGCCCCCCGTGAACCTTCCCCCCCTCGGTACCCCGCTGTCCGACGCCGCGTTGCGGGTCATGCTGCTGGGGGCCGGAGAGCTCGGCAAGGAAGTCATCATCTCGCTGCAGCGACTGGGCGCCGAGGTCATCGCGGTGGACCGCTACGAGCACGCGCCGGGCCAGCAGGTGGCGCACCGCGCGCATGTCATCGACATGACCGACGCGCAGGCGCTGCGCCGACTGGTGCTGGCCGAGCGCCCGCACCTGATCGTGCCCGAGATCGAGGCCATCGCCACGCAGGCGCTGCTGGACATCGAGGCCGAGGGCCTGGCCGAGGTGATTCCCACCGCGCGCGCGGCGCAACTGACCATGAACCGCGAGGGCATCCGCCGCCTGGCGGCCGAGGAACTCGGGCTGCCGACCTCGCCGTACGCCTTCGCCGAGTCGCTGGACGAATTGCGCCAGGCCATCGACGCCGGAATCGGCTATCCCTGCGTGGTCAAGCCGGTCATGTCGTCTTCGGGCAAGGGACAGTCGGTGCTGCGCGGCCCGCAGGACCTGCAGCCTGCCTGGGACTACGCGATGGCCGGCGGGCGCGTGCAGCTTCCCCGCGTGATCGTCGAGGGTTTCATCGACTTCGACTACGAGATCACCCAGCTCACGGTGCGCGCGGCGCAGGCCTCGGGCGAGGTCGGAACCTTCTTCTGCGAGCCCATCGGGCACCTGCAGGAGCGAGGCGACTACATCGAGTCGTGGCAGCCGCAGCCGATGTCGGCGCTTGCGCTGCAGCGCTCGCGCGACATCTGCGCGAAGGTCACCGCGGCGCTGGGCGGGCGCGGGGTGTTCGGCGTCGAGCTGTTCGTACGCGGCGACGACGTGTGGTTCTCCGAGGTCAGCCCGCGCCCGCACGACACCGGGCTGGTGACGCTGTGCTCGCAGCGCCAGTCGGAGTTCGAGCTGCATGCGCGCGCCATTCTCGGACTGCCGGTGGACACCGCGCTGCGCGAGCCCGGAGCCTCGGCGGTGATCTACGGCGGCGTCGACGCACCCGCGCTGCGCTTCGAGGGCGTCGCGCAGGCGCTGGCCGTGCCGCGCGCCGACCTGCGCCTGTTCGGCAAGCCCGAGAGCTTCGCGCGTCGGCGCATGGGCGTGGCGCTGGCCGCCGGCGACGACATCGAACAGGCGCGCGAACGCGCCCGGCGGGTCGCCGCCACGGTGCGCCCAGTGGCCGCCTGAGAGTTGCGCGTCGGCGCCGTGCGCCGGGGCCAAGACCCCGCGCGCAGCCGACGCATGCGCGCAGGCCCCTGGTGCTTCGGCGCCGCAGGGGCCACAATGACACATTCGCCTTCCCGCGGCCTCCGGCTGCATTTCCGGCACTCGTCGCCATGCAACTCGCGGTCAGCAGCACCAGACTTCCCCGTATCGTGATCGTCGGCGGCGGCGCCGGCGGGCTCGAGCTCGCCACGCGCCTGGGTGACACGCTGGGCCGTCGCGGCAAGGCCGAGGTCACGCTGATCGAGCGCTCGCGCAGCCACCTGTGGAAGCCGCTGCTGCACCAGGCGGCGGCCGGCACGCTGGGCATCGACGACAACGCGCTGAACTACCTGGCGCAGTCGAGCTGGCACCATTTCAAGTACCGCCTCGGCGCGATGGATGGCCTCGACCGCGCGCGCAAGCAGGTGCTGGTGGCGCCGTCGGTCGACGAGCGCGGGCGCGAGGTCACGCCGCGCGGCGCGATCGACTACGACATCCTGGTCATCGCGGTGGGCAGCCAGAACAACGACTTCGGCACTCCCGGGGCGGCCGAGCACGCCATCGCGCTGGACACCCCGGACGACGCGCGGCGTTTCCACCGCCGCCTGGTCGACGCCTGCATCGCCGCCAACGCGCAGACCGAGCCGTTGCGCCCGGAGCAGCTCAACGTGGTCGCGGTCGGTTCGGGAGCCACCGGAGTCGAGCTGGTGGCCGAGCTGCACAACTCGATGCGCGTGCTGGCCGCCTACGGGCTCGACCGCATCGACCCCGAGCGCGACGTGCGCCTGAGCCTGGTCGAGGCCGCGCCGCGCATCCTGCCGGCGCTGCCCGAGCGCCTGTCCGCCGCGGCGGCGCGCGAGCTGCACAAGCTCGGCGTCGAGCTGCACGTGGGCAAGCGCGTGACCGAGGTCACCGCCACCGGCGTGCGCACCGCCGACGGCGAATTCCTGCCGGCCGAGCTGGTTGTTTGGGCGGCCGGCGTGAAGGCCCCCGATTTCCTCAAGGATCTCGACGGACTGGAAAGCAACCGCATCAACCAGCTGGTGGTGCGCCCGACGCTGCAGACCACGCGCGACGACGCGGTGTTCGCGCTGGGGGACTGCGCCGCTTGCCCATGGCCCGGGCACGAGTTCTCGGTGCCGCCGCGCGCGCAGGCCGCGCACCAGCAGGCCACGTTCATGCTGCGCCAGATCCGCAACCTGCTGGAGGGGCGGCCGCTGGGCGAGTTCCGCTACCACGACGCCGGCTCGCTGGTGTCGCTGGGCGAACACAGCACCGTCGGCAGCCTGATGGGCAGCCTGTCGCGCGGCACCATGTTCATCGAGGGCCAGTTCGCCCGCTTCATCTACTGGATGCTGTACCGCATGCACCTGCACGCGCTGCACGGCTTCTGGAAAACCGTGTTCCTCACGCTGGCGCGCCTGATCTCGCGCACCACCGAGCCGCAGGTCAAGCTGCATTGACGCTGAGCGCCCGCGGGTTCACAGCCCGCTAACGGCGCGGCGCGGCAGGGCCCGCGACGCGGGCGCGCAAACCGGGTTGCATGCCGTAGCATTGGCATCGTTGCCGCCCAAGCGCCCGACCCGCGATGGAAAAGTCCCAAGCCACCGAATTCATTCACAGCTCCCTGGCGCTGATGGTCAAGCGCGGGGGCTCCGACCTGTTCATCTCGGCCGGCTTCCCGCCGGCCATCAAGGTCGACGGCAATGTCGAGAAACTGTCGGTGCATCCGTTGAGCCCCGAGCACACCCAGGCGCTGGCGGTGGCTGTGATGAACGACAAGCAGCGCCGCGACTTCGAGGCCAACAAGGCGGTGAACTTCGCCATCTCCCCCACCGGCATCGGGCGCTTTCGCGCCAATGCGTTCACGCAGCGCGGCAGCGTGGCGCTGGTGGCGCGGAAGATCCCGCTGGAAATCCCGACCATCGACGGACTGCAGCTTCCCTCGGTGCTCAAGGAACTGGCGATGACCAAGCGCGGCCTGATCATCTTCGTCGGCGCCACCGGAAGCGGCAAGAGCACCTCGCTGGCGGCGATGGTCGACTGGCGCAACGAGAACTCGCAGGGCCACATCATCACCATCGAGGACCCCATCGAGTTCCTGCACCCGCACAAGAACTGCATCGTCAACCAGCGCGAGGTGGGCATCGACTCCATCGGCTGGGACGACGCGCTGAAGGACACGTTGCGCCAGGCTCCCGACGTGATCCTGATGGGCGAGAT
>JAKCDM010000054.1 GCA_021841865.1 Pseudomonadota bacterium | reverse complement strand
CGCGCATCCCGAGGCCTTGCTGTGGGCGCTGGAGCGGGGTTCGCGTTCCGGGCGCATCGCGTGGCAGTTCGCGCGCGACTATTGCGGGCGCAAGCGCAAGCCGGCGCCGCGGGATTGATGTCGCAGCAGGCTTCCAGGCAGGACTTGCGCGCGCCGGTGGCGGTGGCCGTCGGCGTGCTGCTGCTCGACGACGGGCGCTTCCTGCTGGCCGACCGACCGGCCGGCAAGCCCTACGCCGGCTACTGGGAATTCCCCGGCGGAAAGATCGAGCCCGGGGAGACCCTGGAGCAGGCGCTGCGGCGCGAACTGCGCGAGGAACTCGGCATCGAGATCGAGCACGCGCAATTCTGGCGTTCGTGCACCATCGACTACCCGCACGCGCGCGTGGAGCTGCAGTTCTGCAAGGTGCGCCGCTGGCGCGGCGACCCGCGCCCCTGCGAGGGCCAGCGAATGGCCTGGCAGAGCCTGCCAGTGCAGGTGCAGCCGGTACTGCCGGGAACCATTCCCGTGTTGCGCTGGCTGGCCGAAGAGCGCGCCCACGCGGGGCCGACGCACGCCGGCTGAGCCCGCGCGCGCTCAGTGGCGCCGGGGCGGGTTGACGCCGGCTTCCGGGAGTTCGTCGTCGTCCTCGCGCGGCACGCTGGCCACGCGGTAGCTCTCGCTGGACCACGCGCCGAGGTCGCCGTTCTTGCAGCGCTCGGAACAGAAGGGACGCCAGGGGTTGCCGGGCACGAAAGGCGTCGGCGCGCCGCAGCCGGGGCAGGGCACGACGCGCGCGGCGTCCTGCCCGGAGGAAGACTTGTTCAGGGACACAGCGCGAGTTCGAATTGCACGTCGCCCGAGACGGGCTTGAGTTTCCAGTCGGAGTCCGGGCGCATGTAGCGCACCGAGACCATCAGGCGGTGTCCGGTGATCTCCGGGACCACCCCGAGCGTACCGTCCACGCGCAGGCGCATCAGCTGATAGGTGCGCCCGCCCAGGTTCTGCTGGTAGCTGCCCGCCTGGGCCACGCTGCGGTGGGGAGTCCCGGCGTCGCGGACCAGGCGCAGCAGCAGTTCCACGCCCATGGCCAGCGGGCCGAACACTTCCATCCAGCGCATCAGGTCCTCGCGGCGCTGGTCCTCGGGCAGGTGCTGCCACGCGTAGTACGCGGGAAGGTCGAATTCGCAGGTTCCGCCGGGGATGCCGGCGCGGCTGCGGATCGACATCAGCCATTCGTTGTCCAGCAGCGTCTGACCGGGCTTGCCGATCTGCTGGCTCAGGCCCTGGAAGGCCGCGTCGACCTCGGCCAGTACCTGTTCGAGCGTGCCTTCGGCCACCGCCGGGTTGCCGCGGTAGCCGAGGAACTGCTGGCGCTGGCGCTCGAGTTCCTTGAGCATTTCGCCCTTGAGGTCCTGGCGCGAGCTGACGTCGATGATCTCGAACATCGACAGCAGCGCGTGGTGATGGTCGAACGGGTGGCCCCGTTGCATCAGGAACGCATTGCGCCGAAAAAGGTATTCGAGCCTGAGCAGGGTGCGAACTCGCTCATTCAGCGGATATTCGTACAGGATCACGGGCCGGGGCGGGTTGTGGCGCGGCATGGGCCGGGGCAGGGTGCTGCGGCGGCGTACGGTACGAGCATACTGCCAAAGCGCGCTCCACCCGCGCCCTGCTCATGCGCGAAGGGCCTCGTCGGTCCAAGCGCATGCCCGCTCCCGTGGCCTCGCAGCCTGCGGCGCATTGTCATGCATGTGAGCGCGGAATTCAAACCGCCGCCGCCAGCATGCGCCGGTGCAGGCGCAAGGCCTGTTCGCGAAGCTGCGCGAGGTCGCCCGAATTGTCGATCACCTCGTCGGCGGCAACCAGGCGTTGCTCGCGCGTCGCCTGCGCCCGCATGATGTCCTGCACCTGTTCGCGCGACAGCCCCGAGCGTTGCATGACCCGCAGTTCCTGCTGCTCGACGGGGCAGTCGACCACCACGATGCGGTCGACACGCTGCCGCCAGCGCGCCAGCGACTCGACCAGCAGCGGCACCACCAGCACCACGTAGGAGCCGGCAAGCTGCTCGGCCAGCAGGCTCAGGCGGGCGCCGATCAGCGGATGCAGAATGGCTTCGAGGCGCTTGCGCTGCTCGGCATCGGCGAATACCGCTGCGCGCATGCGAGCGCGGTCCAGCGCGCCGAGGGCGTCGACCATGTGCTCGCCGAATGCCTCGCGCAGCGCCGGCACCGCCTGTCCGCCCGGGCCGGTGAGTTCATGGGCGACGGCATCGGCGTCGATCACCGCCGCGCCCCATTCCTGCAGCATCGCCGCCACCGCCGATTTGCCCGAACCGATGCCTCCGGTCAGGCCGACGCGCAGGCGGGTGCGGCCCGACCCGGCTGGCGTTGGCGCGTCAGCCACCGCTGCCGAGCACCCAGGAGACCAGGCGCTGCGGGCCGACGAACAGGCACAGCAGTCCGGCCGTGGCCAGGAACGGTCCGAAGGGTATCGGGCGTCCGCGCTGCAGCACCCCGGTGCGCTGCAGTGCGATCCCGAGCACCGCGCCGCAGATCGCCGACAGCAGGATGATCGGCAGCAACGCGAGGGCACCGAACCAGGCGCCCAGGACCGCGAACAGCTTGAAGTCCCCGAAGCCCATGCCTTCCTTGCCGGTCAGCAGCCGGAACACCTGGTACACGCACCACAGGCTGCCGTAGCCGATGGCCGCGCCGAGCACCGCGTCGGGAAGGAATTCCGGGTGCAGCCAGGCATGCAGCAACAGGCCCAGCCACAGCAGAGGCAGCGTGATCCCGTCGGGCAGCAGCGTGGTGTCGAGGTCGATCACGGCCAGCGCCAGCAGGCCCCAGGCAAGCACCACCTGGCCGGCGCTCCACGGCGTGATGCCGTGCTGGGCCACGAGCAGTGCCGCGATGGCGGCGCTGGCGATTTCCACCAGCGGATAGCGCGCCGGGATGCGCGTGCCGCAGGCCGAGCAGCGCGCGCGCAGCAGCAGCCAGCTCAGCACGGGAATGTTCTCCCACCACGTGATGCCGTGCCCGCAGGAACCGCAGCGCGAGCGCGGGCGCAGCAGGTCGAAGGGCTCTGCCTGTTCCTCGGGCAGGTCCAGCGTGGCCAGCGCCTCGTCGCGCCATCCGCGCTCGAGCATCACCGGCAGACGCAGGATCAGCACGTTGAGGAACGAGCCCACCAGCAGGCCGAGCACGGCGGCGACCACCACGGCGCCGCCACCGGCCAGGGGGCCGAGGCCCATGCTCAACCCACCACCTTGCCGAGGTTGAAGATCGGCAGGTACATGGCGACCACCAGGCCGCCGATCAGGATGCCCAGCACGACGATGATGATCGGCTCGAGCAGGCTCGACAGCGCCTTGACCAGCTCGTCCACCTCGGACTCGTAGATGTCGGCCACCTTGCCCAGCATCGAGTCGAGCGAGCCGGATTCCTCGCCGATGGAAGCCATCTGCAGCACCAGCGGCGGGAACACCCGGCTGCTCTGCATCGAAAGCGTCAGGCTGGTGCCGGTGGCCACCTCCTGCTGGATCTTCTCGGTGGCGCGCTGGTAGACGATGTTGCCCGACGCGCCGGCCACCGAATCCAGCGCCTCGACCAGCGGGACACCGGCGCCGAACATGGTCGACAGCGTGCGCGTCCAGCGCGCCAGCGCCCCCTTGGTCACGAGCTGGCCGAACACCGGAAGGCGCAGCAGCGCGCGGTCGACGAGTTCCTGCACGCGCTCCGAGCGTTTCCAGCTCTGGAACGCGAAATAGCCACCGAGCACGAGGATGCCCAGCATCACGTACCAGTAATGGACAAAGAAGTCCGACAGGGCGATGACGATCAGGGTCGGGCCCGGCAATTGGGCGCCGAATTGCGCGAACACGTCCTTGAAGGTCGGCACGACGAACAGCATGATGATGGTGACGACGATCATCGCCACGATCATCACCGCGATCGGGTAGGTCAGCGCCGACTTGATCTTGCCCTTGATGGCCAGGGTCTTTTCCTGGTAGGTGGCCAGGCGGTCGAGGATCAGCTCGAGCATGCCCGCCTCCTCGCCGGCCTCCACCAGGTTGCAATACAGATGGTCGAAATACTTGGGGTACTTGCGGAACGCCGCCGACAGGCTCGTGCCGGTCTCGACATCGCCGCGGATGTCGCTGATCAGTCGCGCCATCGACGGATTGGGGTGGCTGCGCCCGACGATGTCGAAGGACTGCAGCAGCGGCACCCCGGCACGCAGCATCGTGGCCATCTGGCGCGTGAACGTGGTCAGGTCCTTGGACTTGATCGATCGCTTGCCGCCGACCTTGCGCTTGCGCAGCTTGGTCACCATGATGCCCTGGCGGCGCAGCGACGCGTTGACGATGTTCTCGCTGCCGGCGCGCATCTCGCCGCGCTGCATGCGTCCCTGGCGGTCCTTGCCTTCCCAGACGTACAGGAACTCCTTGGCGCTTCGCACCGTGGCCGTGGTCATCGACGTGCCCTCCCCCGAGGCGTCTCGGTCATTGCGTCATTCATTGGTCACCGCCAGCACTTCCTCCAGCGAGGTCAGGCCGAGACGCACCTTTTGCAGTCCCGATTCGCGCAGCGTTCGCACCCCTTCCGCGCGCGACTGCGCGGCGATGTCCAGCGCCGTACCGTGGTTCAGGATGATGCGCTGGATCTCGTCGCTGATCGGCATCGCCTGGTAGATGCCCACGCGCCCCTTGTATCCGCTGCCTCCGCAGGCGCTGCACTTGCCCGGCTTGTAGGGCTTCCAAGATCCGTCGATGTCGGCTTCGCTGAAGCCGGCCTCGACCAGCGCCGCCGCCGGGATGTCGATCGGGGTCTTGCACTGCGCGCACAGCTTGCGGGCCAGGCGTTGCGCGGTGATCAGGATCACGCTGGACGCGATGTTGAACGCCGGCACTCCCATGTTCATCAGGCGCGTCAGCGTGGTCGGCGCATCGTTGGTGTGCAGGGTCGAGAACACCATGTGGCCGGTCTGCGCCGCCTTGATCGCGATGTCGGCGGTTTCCAGGTCGCGGATCTCGCCGACCATGATCACGTCGGGGTCCTGGCGCAGGAAGGCGCGCAGCGCGGTGGCGAAGTTCAGCCCGGCCTTCTCGTTGACGTTGACCTGGTTGATTCCCGGCACGTTGATTTCGGCCGGATCCTCGGCCGTCGAGATGTTCACGCCGGGCTGGTTGAGCAGGTTCAGGTACGAATACAGCGACACCGTCTTGCCGCTTCCGGTCGGGCCGGTGACCAGCACCATGCCGTAGGGGCGCCGGATGGCGCGCAGCACGCGCTCCTTTTCCTCCGGCTCGTATCCCAGGCTGTCGATGCCCATCTTGGCCAGCGAGGAGTCCAGGATCCGGATGACGATCTTCTCGCCGTGCAGCGTCGGCAGCGTGCTGACCCGGAAGTCGATCGCGCGGTCGGGACCGAAGCGCAGCTTCATGCGTCCGTCCTGCGGCACGCGCCGCTCGGCGATGTCCAGGCGCGAGATGACCTTGATGCGCGATGCCAGCTTTTCCTTGATCGCCACCGGCGGCTGGGCGATTTCCCGCAGTTCGCCGTCGACGCGAAAACGGATCCGGTAGAAGTTCTCGAAGGGCTCGAAATGCAGGTCCGACGCGCGCATGTTCACAGCGTCGACCAGCATCTTCTGCAGGAACCGCACCACCGGCGCGTCGTCCACGTCGGCGGCGAGTTCCTTCTCGGCCGCGCTGTCGCCGGTGCCGTCGTCGAGGTCGGCGAGGTCGAAGTCGTCGCCGGCCAGCGCGGCGATCTGCGCGCTGGCGCTTTGCGTGTTCTGGTCGATCCAGCGCTGCAGCTTGTCGTACTCGACCACCACCAGGTCGACCGCCGACTGCGACTGGAACTTGATCTTGTCCTCGGCCTCGTGGTCCGCCGGGTCGGCCGTCGCCACCACCAGCTTGTTGCCCCGCTTGATCAGCGGCAGCACTTTGTAGGCCTTGATGATCTGCGGATCGATCAGGCCGGTGGGAATGCGCGACGCGTCGAAGGCTTCCAGGTCGAGCAGCGGCAACGCGAAGGTGCGGCTGATCCAGTGCGCCAGGTCGGCGGCACCCATGCCGCCGCCGCCGATCAGTTCACTGATGAAACTGGCCCGGTTTTCCAGCGCGCGCTTCTGGATCTGCTCGGCACTGGCGCGGGCCAGGTGCCCGGATTGCACCAGGGCATTGGCCAGGCCCGAGAGTTGCAAGGGCGAGCGGCTGCTGGCGGGCGAGGCTTGCAGTACGGTGGACATGGGTTGTGTCAGGCGACCTTCGAATGATGCTGGCTGCAGGCTGCGTTGTAAATGCAACAGTCCCCAACGAGGGCCTAATGCTCACATTATGTCGCAGGATCGCAAGTATTCCCGCAGCGTTCCCGCCGCGCGGACCGCATCAGGGTTGCATCATGTCGAGTTCTCCCTGCACCGCCTCGGCGCCGGCACGTGCGCAGGCCTCGTCGGTCAGGCCCGACGGCGCGCCGCTGACCCCGATGGCGCCGAACTGCATTCCCGCCGCGTCGATGGGGACCGCGCCGGCATCGAACAGCAGCCCCGGAACGTGCGCCAGGCCGCCTGCGGCCTGGCTGCGCAGGCGCGAGGTCGGGCTGTCGAACGACGCCGCGGTGTAGGCCTTGCGCCGGCTGACCCGCAACGTGAGCTCGGGCGCCAGCACGTCGCGCAGCATGACCTGCGGCTGTCCGTCCCGGGTGACCACCGTCACTCCCACCTGCAGCCCCTCGGCGCGGCACCTGGCCATCGCCGCCTGCGCGGCCTTGAGGGCCGTCTCCAGGCTCAGGCGCCGCACGCTGACCGCCAGCGGCTGCCCGGCGCCTGCCGGCGCGGCCGCGCCCAGCGCCAGCGCCAGCGCAGCGCCGGCGACGGACCTCGTCAGCGCTCGCTCCACAGCTTGCCTCCGGTGGCCCAGTGGGAGCGCGAGACCTCGTTGAGGATGATGTCCACGGCGTCGGGGGAGCACTTGAGCGTGTCCACCACGGCCTGGGTGATCGCCTCGACCAGCTGCTTTTTCACTTCGGGGCTGCGCCCTTCGAACATGTCGACGTGGATGGATGGCATCGGATGGACTCCAGTGGCTGGGACATTGCGCGGCTCGCGCCCGGATCGCATTATCGGCGGCAAGCCCCTCGCAACGCGGGCGCCGGGCATGAAAAAGCCGCCCGAGGGCGGCTTCGTGCGGCGAATGCGCGGATCAGGGGCGCGGGTCGCGCGCCAGGTCGCGCTCGAACAGCGGGCTCTTCAGGCTCGCGACGTAGGCAGCGATGTCGTGCAGGTCCTGCGTGTCGAAGCGCGCCACCATGCCGGCCATGATCGGGTTGTTGCGCCCGTACAGCGGGGTCTGGTGCTTGGTCTGGTATTGCTGCAGTGCGTGGAACAGGTAGGACTCGTGCTGGCCGGCGATGATCGGGTAGGTCGGTGCCACCGGCTTGTCGAGGCCGGCGCCGTGGCAGGCGATGCAGCCGCCTTGCTGGACCAGTTCGGCTCCCTTCTGCACATCAGCGGCATGCGCGGTGCTCAGGCCGGCGAAGGCCGCGGCCACGCCGAGCAGGGAAAGTCGAGCGAGCATGTGGTTCATGGGATGGTTCCTCACTGGGCCTTCGGCTGGGAGTAGTAGGCCGCGATGTCGGCGATTTCCTGGTCGGTCAGCGAGCTGGCGATGGCGCGCATGGTCTGGTTGCGCCGGGCGCCGCTGCGATAGTCCTTCAGGGCCTGCTCGATGTAGCCGGCGTTCTGGCCGTTGAGCATCGGCACCTCGTACACCTCGGGAAAAGCGGTGCGGTAGCCGGTGGAGTTGTGGCAACCCTCACACATGAACACGTCGTGCTGGCCGGCGGCGGCATTGCCCTGGATGGTCTGGGCCTGGGCACCGGCGGCGAGCAGCAGCGTGACGACAAAGATCAGCTTTTTCATCGCGGGCTAGTCTCGGTAATGGATGGACGGATCGGGCCCCGCAGCCGACCACGGACCGCATCCCACGCCGGCCCGAAACGTCCCTGAAGGAACCAAAGGCTGTCGATTATAGAGATGCGTCGAAGCGCCGGAACCCGCGGAAGCGCCCGGTTACCCGGCATCGCATCGCATTTTGACGTCACGCAGCCGGCCTGGCGCGCAATCGCGCACGGGCTTGCGGGTTGCCGTGACCTGTGACAGGCGCGCCAAAGCTGCAAGAATGCGCCTTTCGCGCGGGCTCGCCCGCGCGCCGCGCCGCGCCTGCGCGCCGCGGGTCCCACCGCCCCCATTCCCCCGGAGTCCGCATGCATTCGACCCTCTACCTGCTGGCCATGGCGGCGCTGCAGGGCGTGACCGAACTGTTCCCGATTTCCAGCCTCGGCCACAGCATCCTGGTGCCGGCGCTGGCGCACTGGCCCATCGACCGCGAGGCGGAGTGGTTCCTGCCTTTCGTGGTGGTGCTGCACCTGGGAACCGCCGCCGCGCTGCTGTTGTATTTCCGCCGCGACTGGATCGGGCTCATCGGCGGCTGGCTGCGCGCGCGCGGCGGTGCCGGCAACGAGCAGGCGCGCACGCTGTGGCTGCTCGTGGTCGGCAGCATCCCGGCAGGCGTGCTGGGCTTGTTGCTGGCGCATCGAATCCGCGACCTGTTCGGCGGATTCGCCTTCGCCGCCGTCGCGCTGATGCTCAACGGCGTGCTGCTGATCGCCGGGGACCGTCTGAAGAATCGCCATGCCAGCACCGACCTCGGCCGTCTGGGTTTCGGGCGCGCGCTGCTCGTCGGCGCGGCCCAGGCGCTGGCGCTGATTCCCGGGTTCTCGCGCTCGGGCGCGACGCTGGTGGCCGGGCTCGGCGTGGGACTGGAATACGAGGCGGCGGCGCGCCTGTCCTTCCTGCTGGCCACGCCGATCATCGCCGCCGCCGGGCTGCTCGAGGTGCCCAAGCTGCTGCACGCGACCCTGCCGCAGGGAATGCTCGGCGCCGTGCTGCTGGCAGGCCTGCTGTCGGGGGTTTGCGCCTGGTTGTCGACCTGGTTCCTGATGCGCTGGTTCCGCGGCCACGAGATGCGCGCGTTGCGCCCGTTCGGCGTGTACTGCATCGCCTTCGGCGCGCTGGCGCTGCTGCTCGCCCACTGATCGGGCCGGCAGGCGCTCAGTTTCCCCGCAGCAGTGCGCGCAGCAGCGGCAGCTGGCGCCTGCTGACCGGCAGGGTTTCGTCGACCCCGCGCAGGCGCAGCTGCCATTCGCAGCCCTCGGCGCCGTCGGCAGCTTCGGCCGCGTCGCCGGTGTCGGCCGCGGCCGACACCGGCGCGCGCTCCAGGCTGGCGATCGCGCCGCGAGCCACCAGCACGCTGCGATGGGTGCGCACGAAACGCCTGGCGAAGCGCTGCTCGAGTTCGCCCAGCGCCAGGTCGGCCAGGTAGCTGCGCGCCGGCGTGCGCACCACGGTGTACTTGTCCTGCGCGCGGAAATACAGCACGTCGTCCACCGCCACTCGCAACAGCGCGCCGCGCTCGACGATGGCCAGCGACGCCGACGCCTCGTCGGCCGGCATGTTGGTGGCGCCACGACGTTGCGATACCCGCGCCAATGCCTGCTGCAGCCGCTCGGCGCGCACCGGCTTGGTGAGGTAGTCGTAGGCGCCGTGCTCGAAAGCCTCCAGCGCGTGCTCCTCGTGCGCAGTCACGAACACCACGGCCGGGGCCGTGGCACCGGCGGCCTGCAACTCGGCAGCCAGTTGCAGGCCGCTGGTGCCGGGCATCTGGATGTCGAGCAGCACCACGTCGTAGGCGTGACGTCGCACGAGCGCACGCGCGGCGTCGGCGTCGCCGGCTTCGTCGACGCGCGCCGGGGCCGGCGCGTCGACGGTCTCGAGCAGGCGCCGCAGGCGGCGGCGCGCCAGGGCCTCGTCGTCGACCAGCAGGATGTTCACAGCGGCAGCCTCAGGCGCACGCGCCAGCGCGAGCCGTTGCCAGTCCGATCCGGGCCGTGGCGCATCTGGGCGTCGAGGTCGTACAGCAGGCGCAGGCGCTGGGCGATGTTGGCCAGCGCCACGCCGGTGCCTCGCGTCGGCACGCCGTCGGCGCGCGGCCGGTAGTCGTTGGCCACGAGGATTTCGACGTGAGCCCCGCGCCTGGCGATGCGCACGTCGATGGCGCAAGGGCCCGAGCTCGACTCGACGCCGTGGCGCACCGCGTTTTCCAGCAAGGGCTGCAGGGTCAGCGCAGGCATGCGCAGCCCCAGGCAGTCGGGCTCGACCTGCCAGTGCACGCTCATGCGGGGCCCGAATCGCACGTCCTCGATGTCGAGGTAGCGCTTCGCCAGCTCGACCTCGTCGCGCACCTGGCTGAAGTGGCCGCTGCGCCCCAGGCTGGCGCGAAACAGGCACGCGAGGTCGTCCAGCACCTGCTCGGCGCGCTCGGGCTGCTCGTGGACCAGCGCGCTGGCCGCGTTCAGCGCGTTGTACAGAAAATGCGGCCGGATGCGCGCCTGCAGCTCGTCGAGGCGAGCGCGCATGTGCGCCGGATCGAGCGCCTGGCCGCGCAGGCGCTGGTGCTGCAGCAGCAGCCCGGCCAGCACTGCGCCGAGCGCCGCGTCACGCCAGTCCGCCCAGGCGGGGCCGCCGCCCGGCAGCAGCCGCGCCACCGCGGCTTGCGCCAGCCACAGCGCGGCGGCGCCTCCGAGCATGCCGACTGCGGCCTGCACGCGCGCATCGCGCCACGCGCGCGCGCCGCCGCACATGAGCACCAGCCACAGCGCGACGGCCGGCTGGGCGACGGCGAGGTCGCGCAGCAGCGCGGACACCCAGGCATGCGGCTGCACGCCGACGCCGATGGCCTGCATCAGCGCGACCAGGTTGGCCAGCGCCAGGGCGCGCAGCACGGCTCCCGGGCTGCACAGGTCCGCCGGCGCCGCGCTGGCGGCTTCGCGCGTCACGCGCGCGCTGGCCGGGGGCATCAATACAATCCCCCGTTGGCGCGGCCTGTCCCGCAGGCCGCCGATTCCCGTTTTCCGTTCATTCCTTCGCCATGAGTTCATCCCTCGACCGCAAGAGCCAGGCCTGGTCGGCGCTATTTTCGGAGCCGGTCGACGCGCTGGTGCAACGCTACACGGCCTCGGTCGGTTTTGACAAGCGCCTGGCTCCGTTCGACATCCAGGGCTCGCTGGCGCACGCGCGCATGCTGGGCGCGCGGGGCATCATCCCGGCGCAGGATCTGGGCGACATCGAGCGCGGCATGGCACAGGTGCTCGAGGAAATCGAGCAGGGTCGCTTCGACTGGAAACTCGAACTCGAGGACGTGCACCTGAACATCGAGGCGCGCCTGACCCAGCTGATCGGCGACGCCGGCAAGCGCCTGCACACCGGGCGCAGCCGCAACGACCAGGTCGCCACCGACATCCGGCTGTGGCTGCGCGACGCCGTCGACCGCATCCAGGCCGCGCTGCGCGCGCTGCGCCTGGCGCTGGTCGAACTGGCCGAGCGGCACGCCGACACGCTGATGCCGGGCTTCACCCACCTGCAGGTGGCCCAGCCGGTGACCTTCGGGCACCATGTGCTGGCCTACGTGGAAATGTTCGGGCGCGACGCCGAGCGTCTGGCCGACGCCCGCCGGCGCATCAATCGCCTGCCGCTGGGCGCGGCGGCGCTGGCCGGCACCAGCTACCCGCTGGACCGCGCGATGGTCGCGCGCGAACTCGGCTTCGACGAGCTCTGCCAGAATTCGCTCGACGCCGTCAGCGACCGCGACTTCGCCATCGAATTCAACTCCGCCGCGGCGCTGATCATGGTGCACGTGTCGCGCCTGAGCGAGGAACTCGTGCTGTGGATGAGCCAGGCCTTCGGCTTCATCCGCCTGCCGGACCGCTATTGCACCGGCTCGAGCATCATGCCGCAGAAAAAGAACCCCGACGTGCCGGAGCTGGCGCGCGGCAAGTCGGCGCGGGTGATCGGGCATCTCAACGCGCTGCTGGTGCTGATGAAGGGCCAGCCGCTGGCCTACAACAAGGACAACCAGGAAGACAAGGAGCCGCTGTTCGACACCGCCGACACGGTGCTCGACACGCTGACCCTGTTCGCCGACATGATGGCCGGGATCGAGGTCGATGCGCAGGCCATGCAGCGCAGCGCGCTGCGCGGCTACGCCACCGCCACCGACCTGGCCGACTACCTGGTGAAGAAGGGCCTGCCGTTCCGCGACGCGCACGAGGCCGTGGCGCATGCCGTGCGCGAATGCGTGCAAAGCGGGCGCGATCTCGGCGAGTTGCCGCTGAGCGAGCTGCAGCGCCTGCACCCCGCGGTGCAGGCCGACGTCGCCGAGGTCTTGCGCCTGGAAGGGTCGGTCGCGTCGCGCGACCTGGTCGGCGGCACGGCCCCTGCGCAGGTGCGCGCGCAGGTGCGGCGCCTGCGCGCCGAGCTGCAGCAGTAGTCCTGTTGCCGACGCGGGGCCGTCAGGTCTTGGGCAGGGTCACGCCGCTCTGTCCCTGGTACTTGCCCCCGCGGTCGCGATAGCTGGTCTCGCAGACCTCGTCGCTTTCGAAGAACAGTACCTGCGCGCAGCCCTCGCCGGCGTAGATCTTCGCCGGCAGCGGCGTGGTGTTGCTGAATTCCAGCGTCACGTAGCCCTCCCATTCGGGCTCGAACGGAGTGACGTTGACGATGATGCCGCAACGCGCGTAGGTGCTCTTGCCCAGGCAGATGGTCAGCACGTTGCGCGGGATGCGAAAGTACTCGACCGTGCGTGCCAGCGCGAAGCTGTTGGGCGGGATGATGCACACGTCCGACTGGATGTCGACGAAGCTGCGGGGATCGAAGTTCTTCGGGTCGACCACGGTGCTGTGCACGTTGGTGAACACCTTGAACTCCTCGGCGCAACGAATGTCGTAGCCGTAGCTGCTGGTGCCGTAGCTGACGATGCGGTGCCCGTCGGGAGCCTGGCGTACCTGCCCGGGCTCGAAGGGCTCGATCATGCCGTGCTCCAGCGCCATGCGGCGGATCCAGCGGTCGGATTTGATGCTCATGGTGGAGGTGATGTTGGCGTTGAGTGGAGCGCCGTGAAGCCGCGCTGATTCATCGTGGGGCGGATTGTGCCTGCGCCAGCAACTCCTCGATGCGGGCGCGGACCTCGGCAGCCGGCAGATCCACCATGACCTGCTTGCGCCGGGACTTGTCGCCGCGCAGCATGTGCACGCTGCCGCGGGAACAACCCAGGCGTTGCGCCAGCCAGCTGCGCAGCGCATCGTTGGCGCGGCCCTCGATCGCCGGCGCTGCGACGCGGATGCGCAGCGCGCCGTCGTGCAGACCGACCAGCTCCGTATGCCGGGAGCCGGGCTGCGCCGCCACCAGCAGCACGGCGCCGTGCTGCCGCGGCAGCAGCCATTCGGGCGGGGTCGACGGCGTCACGCGCAAAAAAGCCCGGGCCGTCGGCCCGGGCTTCATGGTCGGCCTGCCTCAGGGGCGATCGCCGGTCGGGAACGGCCAGGCCGCCGCCGGGCTCAGCGCGGTCTTCGCCGCGGGCGCGGGGGCGGGGGCAGGCTTTTTCGCAGCGGCCTTCTTCGCCGCGGCCTTCTTCGCCGGCGCCGCCTTCTTGGCCGGAGCGGCCTTCTTCGCCGCGGCCTTCTTCGCCGGCGCCGCCTTCTTGGCCGGAGCGGCCTTCTTCGCCGCGGCCTTCTTCGCCGGTGCCGCCTTCTTGGCCGGAGCGGCCTTCTTCGCCGGTGCCGCCTTCTTGGCCGGAGCCGCCTTCTTGGCGACGACCTTCTTCGCCACGGCCTTCTTCGCCGGAGCCGCCTTCTTGGCGACGACCTTCTTCGCGGCCGCCTTCTTGGCCGGAGCGGCCTTCTTGGCGACGACCTTCTTCGCGGCCACGGCCTTCTTCGCCGGAGCTGCCTTCTTCACCGCGGCCTTTTTCGCCGGGGCCTTCTTCGCTGCGGCTTTCTTGGCCGCAGGCTTCTTGGTTGCAGTTGCCATGTTGATTCTCCTAGTTCACGTGTTTTAGAGGTCCAACCTCATCGGTCGCGTCCAAAGCTCCTCATGGCCCCGCCTCCCGGCGGTCTCCGATACGGGTCATTTGCAAAGGCGCCGATGGGCAAAACTCCGGTCGCGTCAGCGCTGGCGCGTCCAGAGCCATTCCCGCCGGGCCGGGTGGCCCGTGCGGTGAATGTCGGGTGACCGTGCGCGGCATGCCCCTGCGGGGTCATCGCGCAGCGCACGGCTCGCGGCGGCCTCGCGCCGGCAGTGCCGCGCTCCGCGCGGCGGCGCGCAGGAACGCGGCCGGGCGGACAGGGCAGTGCAGCGCACGAGGAGCAGCGAAACATCAATGAGGTGTTCCTGGAAAACCAACGCGGGCCGGCAACCGCGCGGCCGGGGCGACAGCGCAGCCAGGGGAAGCAGCGAAAGGCTTCATTCCCAGGACAGGGCTCCGCCCGATTGGTACTCGATGACCCGGGTCTCGAAGAAATTCCGTTCCTTTTTCAGGTCGATCATTTCACTCATCCACGGGAAGGGGTTTTCCTCGTTGGGAAACATCGGGTCGAGCCCGATCTGCTGCGCGCGCCGGTTGGCGATGAATCGCAGGTAGCCCTTGAACATCGAGGCGTTGAGTCCGAGCACGCCCCGAGGCATCGTGTCCTCGGCGTAGGCGTACTCCAATTCCACCGCGCGATGGAACAGCGCGGTGATCTCCTCCTTGAACTCGCGGGTCCACAGGTGCGGGTTCTCGAGCTTGATCTGGTTGACCAGGTCGATGCCGAAGTTGCAGTGCATCGACTCGTCACGCAGGATGTACTGGTACTGCTCGGCCGCGCCGGTCATCTTGTTCTGGCGCCCCATGGCCAGGATCTGCGTGAAGCCCACGTAGAAGAACAGGCCTTCCATCAGGCACGCGAACACGATGATCGAGCGCAGCAACTCCTGGTCGTTGCGTTCCGTGCCGCCGAACATCGACGTGCGGAACGACGGGTTGGTCAGCGTGTCGATGAACGGGATCAGGAACTCGTCCTTGTCGCGGATCGACGAGACCTCGTGGTAGGCGTTGAAGATCTCGCCTTCGTCCAGACCCAGCGACTCGACGATGTACTGGTACGCGTGGGTGTGGATCGCCTCCTCGAAGGCCTGGCGCAACAGGAACTGCCGGCACTCCGGGTTGGTGATGTGGCGATACGTTCCCAGCACGATGTTGTTCGCCGCCAGCGAGTCCGCGGTGACGAAAAAGCCCAGGTTGCGCTTGACGATGCGGCGCTCGTCGTCGCTGAGCCCGTGCGGATCCTTCCACAGCGCGATGTCGCGCGACATGTTCACTTCCTGCGGCATCCAGTGGTTCGCGCAGGAGGACAGGTACTTGTCCCATGCCCACTTGTACTTGAAGGGCACGAGCTGGTTCACGTCGGCGCGGCAGTTGATGATGCTCTTGTCCTCCGCGCTGACCCGCGCGCTGGACGCTGCGCGGGCGCTGTATGCGTCAGCGCCCGCTGCGGGCGGTTCGACGTCGGTGGCGGGGGAATGCATCGGTGCGCGCGCGGCCTGCGCGACCGAGGGCGAAACGTCCGGCATGCGGCCCGTGGAGGGTCCGCTGGGGGTGGCGGTGTTGTCGTCCCAATGCAGCATGTCTTTGCCTTCGTTCAATTATCAGGTGTTCATGACAAAGCATCAACACGATAGGGTGTCGCGCGATCCAAACCAATCGCTTGCACACATTCGTTTGATGCCAAAATCCAACGACGAGGCACGAGTCCTCGTGCCTCGTCGGTTCACTGGCAGGCCTCGCAGGTCGGATCGTCGATGGCGCAGAACTTGATGTCGCTTCCGGCGCTCGGCGGCAGCGGTGCATCCGACGGCTGCGAAGCCGACTGCACCGCAGTCGACTCGGCCTGCGGCACCGCGTTCAGGCGCCCGGTGCGCACGGTCGATTTCTCGGCATGCGTCGCGCTGGTGGTGCGCAGGTAGTAGGTCGTCTTCAGGCCGCGCAGCCACGCGAGCTTGTAGGTCTCGTCGAGTTTCTTGCCCGACGCTCCGGCCATGTAGATGTTGAGCGACTGCGCCTGGTCGATCCACTTGCTGCGCCGCGCCGCCGCCTCGATGATCCACCTGGTGTCGATCTCGAAGGCCGTCGCGTACAGCGCCTTGAGGTCCTCGGGGATGCGGTCGATGGGCTGAACGCTGCCGTCGAAGTACTTCAGGTCGGCCACCATGACCTGGTCCCACAGCCCGCGCGCCTTGAGGTCGCGCACCAGGTACTGGTTGACCACCGTGAACTCGCCCGACAGGTTGGACTTGACGTACAGGTTCTGGAAGGTCGGCTCGATGCAGGCGTCCACGCCGATGATGTTGGAGATCGTCGCGGTCGGCGCGATGGCCACGCAGTTGGAATTGCGCATGCCATGCTCGCGAACGCGCTGGCGCAGCGCATCCCAGTCGAGGCTCGCCGAGTCGTCGACCTCGACATAGCCGCCGCGCTGCTCGGCCAGCATCGCCAGCGTGTCGTGCGGCAGGATCCCGCGGTCCCACAGCGAACCGGTGTAGCTGCTGTAGCGCCCGCGTTCGGCGGCCAGCTCGGTCGACGCCCAGTACGCCTGGTAGCACACCGCCTCCATCGAGCGGTCCGCGAACTCCACGGCCTGTTGCGATCCGTAGGCAATGCGGGCCAGGTGCAGACAGTCCTGGAATCCCATGATTCCCAGGCCGACCGGGCGGTGGCGCAGGTTCGAGTTGCGCGCCTTGCCCACCGCGTAGTAATTGATGTCGATCACGTTGTCGAGCATGCGCATGGCCGTCGACACGGTGCGCTTGAGCTTGTCGTGGTCGAGACCCCAGGTGCCCTGTTCGTCCTGGCGCAGGTGCGCCACCAGGTTGACAGAACCCAGGTTGCACACCGCGATCTCGCTGCCGCTGGTGTTGAGCGTGATCTCGGTGCACAGATTGCTCGAATGCACCACGCCGGCATGCTGCTGCGGGCTGCGCACGTTGCAGGCGTCCTTGAAGGTGATCCAGGGATGCCCGGTCTCGAACAGCATGGTCAGCATCTTGCGCCACAGCTGCGTGGCCGGGATGGTCTTGTGCAGCTTGAGCTGCCCGCTGGCGGCGGCCTGTTCGTAGCGCAGGTAGGCCTGCTCGAAATCCTGACCGAAGCGATCGTGCAGGTCGGGCACGTCGGCCGGCGAGAACAGGGTCCAGTTGCCGCCTTCCATCACGCGCTTCATGAACAGATCGGGAATCCAGTTCGCCGTGTTCATGTCGTGCGTGCGGCGGCGGTCGTCGCCGGTATTCTTGCGCAGCTCCAGGAACTCCTCGATGTCCAGGTGCCAGGCCTCCAGATACGCGCACACCGCGCCCTTGCGCTTGCCGCCCTGGTTGACCGCCACCGCGGTGTCGTTGACCACCTTCAGGAACGGCACGACGCCCTGCGACTTGCCGTTGGTGCCCTTGATGTGGCTGCCCAGCGCGCGCACCTGGGTCCAGTCGTTGCCCAGGCCTCCGGCGAACTTGGACAGCAGCGCGTTTTCCTTGATGGCTTCGTAGATGCCGTCGAGATCGTCGGCCACCGTGGTCAGGTAGCAGCTCGACAGCTGCGAGCGGCGGGTGCCCGAATTGAACAGCGTCGGCGTGCTGGCCATGAAATCGAAGCGCGACAGCACCTCGTAGAACTCGATGGCGCGGGCTTCGCGGTCGATCTCGTTCAGCGCCAGGCCCATCGCCACGCGCATGAAGAAGGCCTGCGGCAGTTCGATGCGCCGGCCGTCCTTGTTGTGGCGCGTGTCGGCGCGATTGGTCAGGAAATAGCGGTCGTACAGGGTCTGCAGGCCCAGGTAGTCGAATTCGAGGTCGCGCTCGGGCTTGAGCGCGGCACCCAGGCGGGCGAGGTCGAACTGCGCCAGGCGCTCGTCGAGCAGCTCGAGCTGGATGCCCTCGCGCACGAACTGACCGAAGTACTCGGGGTAGCGGGCGGCCATCTGGGCCTGCGTGGTCTCCTCGCCCAGCACGTCCTTGCGGATGGTGTGAAGCAGCAGGCGCGCGGTCGCCTTGGCGTAGCCCGGATCGCTCTCGATCAGCGTGCGTGCGGCCAGGATCGCCGCCTTGTACACCTCGACCATCGGAACGCCGTCGTACAGGTTGCGCTGGGTCTCGGCCAGGATCGGATCGGGGCGCACGTCGGCACCGAGGTCGGCGCAGGCCGAGCGGATCAGCTCCTGCAGCGCGCCCAGGTCGAGCGGGCGACGCACGCCGTCGTCGGTCACGTGCAGGCTGAGCGGCTGCGGCGCCGACTCCTGGCGGCTGCGCGCGCGCTCCTGCGCGCGGCGCTCGCGGTAAAGCACGTAGGCGCGAGCCACTTCGTGGTGCCCGGCGCGCATCAGCGCCAGTTCGGCATGGTCCTGGATGTCCTCGATGTGGAAGGTGCCGCCCCCAGGGCGGCTGCGCAGCAGCGCGCGCAGCACCGACTGCGTGAGCTCGTCCACCTGTTCGCGCATGCTCGCCGATGCTGCGCTGGATCCGCCCTGTACCGCGAGAAAGGCCTTGGTCAGCGCGATCTGGATCTTCGCCGGCTCGAACCCGACGACGGCGCCGTTGCGGCGGATGATCTTGTAATCGCTGTAGGCCTGGGCCGCGGCGTGCTCGTCGCTGATGCGCGGCGCGGGCATCGCGGCCTGGGTCTCGGTGGTGGGGGTGTTCAGATTCACGCAGGTTCTCCTGGAAAGCGGGCCGCGCAGCCGCCGATTGGGCGGGGCGCGCGGCAGGGATGCAGTTGCCTCGAGGACCTTCGGGCGTTCGCGCGCGAAGCGTCCGGGAGGGAATTCGGCGTCGACGGGCGGCCTTCGTGGGGCCGCGCCGCGGATGCGCACTGGGTCGACCCGGCGCATGCCCGTGGCGCTGCGGGTCGACTTGTTGGCCACTATATCTAGCGTAGCAGCCATGCGCAATACCCTATAGCTAGCGCCCGGCCGACACACAGGCCGCCCACAGCCTGGACCACAGCGTATGCACAGGGTTTTCCACAGGCCGATTGCAGGCGGGCCCGTGCCCGCGCCGGCGGCGCGGGCGTTGATGCACCCGAACGCATCGCGCGCATCTGTTGCTGATGGGAAACGGCGCCGCCAGCCGGCGCCGCGGGACTCGCGTGCCGCCGTCAGGCGAACGGGGGCAGCGCCGCGCCGGGCAGGGCGCTGGCGCGCCGAACGAAATTCCAGTCGAAGTGCGGGCCGGGGTCGGTCTTGCGCCCAGGCGCGATGTCGCTGTGCCCGGCGATGGCGCGTATCGGATAGGCCTGCAGCAAGGCCCCGAGCAGCGCGCCGAGCGACTCGTACTGCGCTTGCTCGTACGCCACGTCGTCGCTGCCTTCGAGCTCGATGCCCACGCTGAAGTCGTTGCAGCGCTGGCGTGCGCCGAAGCGCGACACCCCGGCGTGCCACGCGCGTTGATCGCAGGACACGTACTGCCAGAGCGTGCCGTCGCGGCGCACCAGGAAATGAGCCGACACGCGCAGTCCGTCGAGCGCCGCGAAGTCGCGGTGCGCGCGCGGGTCGAGGCTGCCCATGAACAGCGCGTCGACATGGTCGGTGCCGAACACTCCTGCCGGCAGCGAGATGCCATGCAGCACCACCAGCTCCACCTGGGAGCCGGGCGGGCGCGAATCGAAATGGGGCGACTCGCGGCGCCGCGCATGGCGGTACCAGCCGGCGTCGAACAGGCTCGGCGTGGGCTCAGTCGACATCGTCGAGCCGCAGGCGGCGCAGTCGCCAGTGCAGCTGGCGCGGTTGCAGGCCCAGGCGCTGCGCGGTGCCGGCCAGGTCGCCGGCGCATTCGTCCAGCGCCTGCCGCAGCACCGTGCGCTCGATGTCGTCGAGGTACGCAGCCAGCCGTGCCACGTCGTCGTCGCCTTGTGCCGTCGCCGGGTCGCCGGGCGCCGGCTCGGCCGCGGTGGCGGGCGCGATGGCAGGGACGGTGGCGGGCGCGGCGACGTGAGCGCGCTCGGCGCCCGCGGCGCCGGCCGGCGCCGCGTCGGGGGTCGGTTCCAGGTCCTCGGGCCCGATCAGATCGCTCGGGGCCATCGTGGCGGCGCGGTGCAGCAGGTTTTCCAGCTCCCGCACGTTGCCGGCGAAGCCGAACTGTCGCAAGCGCTCGACTGCCTGCTCCCGCAGGCGCAGCCCGGGACGCTCGTGATCGCGGCGGATTCGACCGAGCAGCGCTTCGGCGAGCAGCGGCAGGTCGTCCAGGCGTTCGCGCAGCGGCGGCATGGTCAGCGCGATCACGTTGAGCCGGTAGTACAGGTCCTGGCGAAAGGTGCCGTCGAGCACGCAGCGCTGCAGGTCGCGGTGCGTGGCGCTCACCAGGCGAACGTCCACCGGCGTCTCGGCGGTCTCGCCGATGGCGCGGATCTTGCGCTCCTGCACCGCGCGCAGCAGCTTGGCCTGCATCGACAGCGGCAGCTCGCCGATCTCGTCCAGGAACAGCGTGCCGCCGCCGGCGGCGGCGAAAAAGCCTTCGTGGGCGCTGCTGGCGCCGGTGAAGGCGCCCTTGCGGTAGCCGAAGAACTCGGCCTCCAGCAGGTGTTCGGGAATGGCGCTGCAGTTGACGGCGACGAACGGCCCCGCGGCACGGGTGCTCAGTTCGTGCAGCGCGCGCGCCGCCAGTTCCTTGCCGGTGCCCGATTCGCCCTGGATCAGCACCGGCGCCATGCCTCGCGCGCAGCGCCGCAGGGTCTGCTTGATGGCGAGCATGGGCGGCGA
>JAKCDM010000180.1 GCA_021841865.1 Pseudomonadota bacterium | reverse complement strand
CGCCGCTCGCCGGCGCGTCAGTCGTCGCCAGCGCGCTCGTTGGCATAGGGTTGGAGTTCACCACCGTCCAGGATCCGTACCTGCTGTTCCACCGCCTGCAGGCGTTCGCGGCAAAAGCGCAGCAGCTCCGAGCCGCGCGCATAGGCCTTCAGGGTGTCGTCCAGGCTCATCTGCCCGGACTCGAGTTGCTGCACGAGCTGCTCCAGCTCGGCGGCCGCCTGCTCGTAGCTGGCCGGCTGCGAAGCCTGCGCCTGCTTGCGCGTGGTTGCGTTCATGGTCGGAATTCCGGCATGCCGGTGCCCCGCACCGGCCCGCTTGAGCGCGGGCCCGGAATCCGGCTGGTCAAATGACGAATTTTATCGCCTTGGCGCCCATCCGCGTCCGCGCGGGCTCGGGCGCGCCATCGTGTTTACAATGGGCCCTTTCATAGCCCTATGATTTTTCAGGAGATTTCAAGCCCATCATGTCGGATTTGAGCCTGCAAAGCGTACATCTGGCCCCAAGCAAGACCCAGCTCTCGGTTGCGTCTTACTTCGACCCTGATCTGTATGCCCGGGAGAAGCAGCTCATCTTCGATGTCGGGCCACGCTATCTCGGGCACGAACTGGCGCTACCCGAGGTGGGCGACTACTGCGCTCTGGCGCACGAGGGCGAGGGCCGCGCACTGGTGCGCTCGGCCGGCGGCATCGAGCTGGTATCGAATGTGTGCCGCCACCGCCAGGCGGTGATGCTGCGCGGACGCGGAAAGACCGGGCGCAACATCGTGTGTCCGCTGCACCGCTGGACCTACGACCTGCAGGGCCGCCTGATCGGCGCGCCGCACTTCGACCATGACCCCTGCCTGCACCTGCAGCGCTTCGACGCGCCGCAGAACTGGAACGGGCTGCTGTTCGAGCGCAACGGCTTCGACGTGGCGCAGGCGCTGGCCGGCATGGCCAACAAGGCCGAACTGGACTTCAGCGGCTATGTGCTCGACCACGTCGAGCAGCATGTGTGCGAGTACAACTGGAAGACCTTCATCGAGGTCTACCTGGAGGACTACCACGTCGCGCCGTTCCACCCGGGGCTCGGCCATTTCGTGACCTGCGACGACCTGCGCTGGCAGTTCGGCACCCATTTCAGCGTGCAGACCGTCGGGGTCAACAACGCGCTGGGGCGAGCCGGCAGCAAGGTGTATGCGCGCTGGCACGAGGAACTGCTCAAGTTCCGCCAGGGCGTGCCGCCCGAGCATGGTGCGATCTGGCTCACGCTGTACCCGAACGTGATGGTCGAGTGGTATCCCCACGTGCTGGTGGTGTCGGTGCTGTACCCGCAGGGCCCGCAGCGCACGCTCAACGTCGTGGAGTTCTACTACCCGGAGGAAATCGCCGCCTTCGAGCGCGAGTTCATCGAGGCCGAGCGCGCCGCGTACATGGAGACCTGCGTCGAGGACGACGAGATCGCGCTGCGCATGGACGCCGGACGCCTCGCGCTGCTGCAGCGCGGCGAGGACCAATACGGCCCGTACCAGTCGCCGATGGAAGACGGCATGCGGCATTTCCACCAGTGGTGGCGAGCCCGCCTGGACCTGCCCGAGGCGGACTGAAGGAGCCACGCGATGAACCCGGCCCGAGCGGAGTTTCCCGCCAACCTGATCGACGCCACGCAACTGCGCGAACGCCTGCGCGACGTGTTCGTCGTCGATTGCAGCCACGACCTGGCGGCGCCGGATGCCGGGCTGCAGGCCTTCCACGGCGGGCATGTCCCGGGCGCGGTGCACATGCACCTCGACCGCGACCTGTCCGGCCCGACGGGCCCGGGCAGCGGCCGCCACCCGCTGCCGCGGCGCGAAGCGCTGGCCGAGCGCCTGGCCGCGCTCGGGCTGCGCCGCGGGCAGCCGGTGGTCGCCTACGATCGCAATTTCTCGCCGTACGCGGCGCGCCTGTGGTGGCTGCTGCGCTGGCTGGGCCTGACGTCGGTGGCGGTACTCGACGGCGGCTGGCAGGCGTGGCTGGACAGTGGCGGCGCCTGCGAGACGGGCGCCGCGCCCGCGCCAGCGCACGGCGACTTCGCAGCCGCCGACGGCCCGGCGATGCCGACCATCGACGTCGACGAACTGCTGGCGGATGTCCGGCACGCGCCGCGCCGCCACCTGGTGGTCGACGCCCGCAGCCCGGAACGCTACGCCGGCGAAGGCGAGACCCTGGACCCGGTCGGCGGGCACATCCCCGGCGCAGTGTGTCGCTTTTTCCGCGACAACCTGCAGCCCGACGGGCGTTTCCGCTCGCCGCAGCACCTGCGCGAGCAGTGGCTGGGAGTGCTCGACGGCAGCGCGCCGGCGCAGGTGGTCAGCCAGTGCGGCTCGGGAGTGACCGCCTGCCACAACCTGCTCGCGCTGGAACTGGCCGGGCTGCGCGGCGCGCGCCTGTATCCGGGTTCGTGGAGCCAGTGGTGCTCCGATCCGGCGCGCCCGGTGGCGCGCGGGCCGCGCCCCTGACGGCGCGGCGGGCCCGCTGCGCCGGGGAGCGGGGAGTATTGCCGTCGCCGCCGGCAAGGTTGCCGCAGATCAACACGCGGCGGCACGGGGACAGGCAGCATAATGGTCGAGCGCTCCTTCGGGCGCAGGAGGCATTCGAACCATGTACACGAAGATCCTGATCCCCCTCGACGGTTCGGCCACCGCGGCCAAGGCCATCGCGCCGGCGATCGAGCTGGCTCGTCAATGCGGCAACATCCCGCTGGTCGGCGCCACCGTCACCGATCCCTACCCTTACGCCGGACTGGCCGATGCGGTGCCGATCACCGCCGACGAATACCGCGCCACCACGACGCGGGCCGCGGACGCCGCGCTGCAGCCGCTGGTCGACGCCTGCAAGCAGGCCGGCCTGGCCTGCGAATGCGTGATCTCCGAGGACCCGCACCCGTGGAAGGCGCTGCTCGACGCGGCCGAACTCAAGGGCTGCGACCTGGTCGTCATGGCCTCCCACGGGCGCCGCGGAGTACAGGCGGTGCTGCTGGGCAGCGAGACGCAGAAGCTGCTCACGCATTCGCGCCTGCCGGTGCTGGTCGTACGCTGAGCCGCGCCGAACCGCGCGGCTTGACCCAACGCAAACGGAGATTCGCATCATGTTCAAGCACATCCTGGTTCCCACCGACGGATCCGAGTTCGCGCAGCGCGCGCTGCCGGTGGCGCTGGAGCAGGCCAAGCTGCAGGGCGCACGCCTGACCGCGGTCTCGGTGATCGACCTGTACCCGTACATCGGCGCCATCGAGGTCATGCCCACCGGCATCGAGGGCTGGCAGGAAGCCATCCGCGCGCAGGCCGAGGCGGCCGTTCAGGCCGTGGCCGACGCGGCGCGCGCAGCCGGCGTCGAGTGCAACACCGCGGTGCAGGAAGACACGCTGGCCTGGCGCGGCATGCTGGCGGTGGCCGAGCGCGAGAAGATCGACCTGATCGTCATGTCGTCGCACGGCCGCGGCGGCCTGACCTCCGCGCTGCTCGGCAGCCAGACCGCCCGCGTGCTGTCGCACACCAAGATCCCCGTCCTCGTGGTCCGGTAGCCCCCTCTGTCGCCGGGCGCGAGCCCGGCTCCATCCCCCCGAGGGGGACGCACCCCGCCTTGGGACGGCCCTGCGGCGGGAGTGCCCTTGACAGCGGAGGGTGTTTCGGTGGCCGCCGGTGTCAGGTGGCGGGGGGTAGCCGCCTGCGGCGGCCGGATGCCCACCCTCATCCGCTACCGATATTGGCGCGGTATCTGCCGGTGGCAGGTGGCGGTGGACAGCCGCCTGCGGCGGCCAAAAGTCAGCCGCACCACGCTGTTTGTCTTGGGCCGCCAAAGGCGGCTATCGAGCCCGCCTGAAAACCCCACGCCCACGCGGCTCCCGCCGCTGCCAGGAAACCTCCTGCCGCAGGGCCGCCCCAAGGCAGGGGTTGTCCCCCGTGGGGGGACGGAGCGGGGGTCGCCCCCCGCGACGGAGGGGGCCCTCAATGCGCTTCCTCCCAGTTCGGGCCCATGCCGAGTTCGGCGACCAGCGGGACGTCGAGTTCGGCGACGCCGGCCATCAGCGCGGGGATATGCTGGCGCACCCAGTCGACCTCGGCTTCGGGAACCTCGAGCACCAGTTCGTCGTGCACCTGCATGACCATGCGGGTGCGCAGGCCTTCGCGCAGCAAGGCCTGCTCGACGGCGATCATCGCCATCTTGATCAGGTCGGCGGCGGTGCCCTGCATCGGCGCGTTGATCGCCGCGCGCTGCGCGGCGGCGCGGCGCGGGCCGTT
>JAKCDM010000179.1 GCA_021841865.1 Pseudomonadota bacterium | reverse complement strand
GCCTGCGCCACGCCGATGGACACCGTCAACGCCAGGCCGTCGGCCACTTGCGACCAGGCGTGGCGACACACCACCTGGCGCAGGCGCTCGGCGACATCCAGCGCATCGGGTTCGCGGGTCGCCGGCATCAGCAGCACGAACTCCTCGCCTCCGAAACGCGCCAGCCGGTCCCCGGCGCGCAGGTGCTGATGCAGCAGTTCGACCAGCATGCGCAGCGCGCGGTCGCCGGCCAGGTGGCCGAGGTCGTCGTTGATGCTCTTGAACCAGTCGATGTCGATCATGGCCACGCAGCATGGCGCGGCGCCGGCGCGAACCCCGTCGAGCGCGCCGTGCAGCAGCGGCAGCAGTCCTTCCCGGTTGAGCGCGCCGGTGAGGCCGTCGCGCGTGGCTCGCTCGCGCGCGGCCTGCGCCTCGGCGGCGAGGCTGGCGGCCTGGCGCAGCGACCTGGTGTGCAGCGACACCGCGCGGAAGTTCAGCACGATGCAGCGCAGCAGCAGGCTGGCGAAGCCGGCTGCTGCCGCGGCCCGCACCCACGGGGAGCTGCGCCATTGCAGCGGCATCGCGCCCATCACCGGGAACAGCCACAGCACCGCGCCCAGCGCCAGCGCGGTTCCCAGCCACAGGCCGAGCGCGGTGCGCAGCGGCAGTCGAGGCGCGCCGAAGGAGAAGACGACGAAGATCACGCCCAGGAAGTAGCCGGCGATCTGCGGCGCCCACAGCATGGCGCCGATCTGCAGCGCGATGGCCCAGCTCATCTGCAGCCCGGTGAGGTCGGGGTTGGATGCCCGCTCCCCGAGGCCCAGCGCGTGCACCGCGCCGAACACCAGCAGGTGTCCCAGCGCCCACGCCGCGTAGATCAGCGGCAGCTGCCCGGGAATCGCGCCGCCGCGCCAGAACAGGCCCAGCACGACCAGGTCGACTCCGTAGCTCAGGCCGACCAGCGACGTGACCAGCAGGCGCTGGCGGCGCAGGCGCTGGGCCGCGCAGACGCGCCCGCTCGCCGCCGGCTCGGCGTCGTACCACCAATCATTGACCAGCGACCCCAGCATGCGCCCCCCGGGGAATCGTCGCCACCCGGCGCGACTCCATCAGCCGGAACCAGCCTAGGCTCGGCGGGGCGAGCTGTCCTTGTGCTGGCGCAACAACCCTCTGCCGGAGCGCCAGGGCCGGGCGGGCCGACAGCTTCTCAGGCGGCGGCCGCCGCCTCCTCGGCCTGTGCCGCGCGCAGGGCCTGCGCCGCGATGTCCAGGCTGCGCAGGCGCAGCTCGGGGTCGAACACGTCGCTGACCAGCACGAATTCGTCGGCCTGGGTGGCCTGCGCCAGCGTGCGAAGTCCGGCGCGCACGGTGTCCGGACCACCGATCACCGCCGCGGCGAGAAAGTCGCCGATGGCCGCGCGCTCCTGGGGGTGCAGCCCCTGCAGGAAACCGGGGACGGGAGGCGGCAGCTTGCCGCGCCGGCCGGTGATGATGCCCAGCACGCGCTGGTAGGTGCTGCTGGCCAGGAAGTCCGCCTGCTCGTCGTCCTCGGCGGCGATCAGCGGCACGCCGATGGCCACGTAGGGCCTGGCCAGCGCCGGCGAAGGCTGGAAGCGGCTGCGGTACAGCTCCAGCGCCTGCAGCAGCAGGCGCGGCGCGAAATGCGACGCGAACGCGAAAGGCAGTCCCATCTGCGCCGCCAGCGACGCCGAGAACAGGCTCGAGCCGAGCAGCCAGATGGGCACGCCGGTGCCGGCGCCCGGCGTGGCCACCAGGCGCTGCCCCGGCTGCGGCGCGGCCAGCAGGTGCTGCAGTTCGGCGACGTCGCGCGGGAAGTCGTCCTCGCTTTCGACGCGGTCGCGGCGCAGCGCGCGCATGGTCAGCGGATCGGTTCCGGGGGCGCGGCCCAGCCCCAGGTCGATGCGCCCGGGGTACAGCTCGGCCAGCGTGCCGAAGGCCTCGGCGACGACCAGCGGTGCATGGTTGGGAAGCATCACTCCTCCCGAGCCGACACGAATGCTGCGGGTGCCTGATGCGATGTGTCCGATCAGCACCGCGGTGGCCGAACTGGCGATGCCGGGCATGTTGTGGTGCTCGGCGAGCCAGTAACGGACGAAACCCAGTTGCTCGACGTGGCGCGCGGTGCGCAACGCGATCTGCAGCGCGTCGGCGACGCTGCCTCCCTCGCGCACGGCGACGAGGTCGAGCATGGACAGGCGAACTCGGGAAAGGTCTTGCATGGGGCCACATTGTGCTGCGGCTCGCAGGGTTTTGCAGCGATGCCGCCGGCTTCGCGGGACTCGCGAACCATCCACCACACAGGGTATTGGCAAGCCGCGCAGAATCGGCGCTGCCTTCGCTCCTCGGGCGTGGCAGGGCCGGCCGGCGTCGTGCCGCGGGCTCGGGCGCCGCTGCGCGGCACGACTGGAGAATGCGATGAACCACGCCTCGATGAGCGATACCGAGCGCGATGCCGCGCTGGCGCAACTCAACCTGATCCTGGAAACCGAGCTCGCCGGCGTCGTGCGCTACACGCACTACGCGCTGATGGTCTACGGCTACAACCGCATTCCCATCGTGTCGTGGCTCAAGGCCAACGCCAGCGAGGGCCTGGATCACGCGCACCGCGCCGGGGAACTGGTCACGCTGCTTGGCGGGCATCCGTCGCTGACCATCGGTCCGCTGCTGGAGACGGCCCGGCACGACATCGGCGACATCCTGCGCGAAAGCCTGGCGCACGAGCAGGTCTCGCTGGCGGCCTACTACGCGTTGCTGAAGATCGTGCAGGGCAGGTCGGTGCTGCTCGAGGACTACGCGCGCGAGATGATCGCGCGCGAGGAACTGCATCTCGACGAGGTCAACAAGATGCTGCGCCGCCCGGGCGAGACCGGCCCGTTCGCAGGCTGAACTCCCGGCAGCCGGCTCACAGCTTGTGCGTGCTCAGCAGGATGCTGGTCTCGGTGCTGCTGATGCCGTCGATCAGGCGGATGGCGTCGAGCACGCGGTCGAAGGCTTCGAGGGTGTCGGCGCGAATCTCGGCCAGCAGGTCCCAGCGCCCGTTGGTGGTGTGCAGCGCGCTCACCGCGGGGTTGCCGCGAAGCTTGCGCAGTACCTCGTCGGCGCGGTTGCCGCCGACGGCGATGGCCATGATCGCGCGGATTCGGTGGGCTTCGGCTCCGGGGCGCAGGCGCAGCGTGTAGCCGACGATCACGCCATCGCGTTCGAGCCGGGCGATGCGGTTCTGCACCGTGGCGCGCGCCACCCGCAGCTTCCTGGCCAGCGCCGATACCGGCAGGCGTGCGTCGTCGCGCAGCAGCGCGACGAGTTCGGTGTCGAGCGTGTCCATGGTGCGTGGCGAACTGCGAGCATCGCTTGGGCGATCTGTGCATTCTGGCGCAAGACCTGCCAATGTGCGCTGTTCAAAATGGCATCCCACGCGGCAAGAATGCCTCCTGATCGTTGTCATGGATCGACGTTCCGATCCATTCCCTACAGGAGCATGCACATGACCCGATTTCTCGACGTTCCCGCGATGTCCCGCCTGGTCCGCGCCGTCGGCGTGGCGCCGTTCATCGGCGAGCTGGCGCGGGCCGTGCACGACGACTTCCTTCGCTGGCCCGAGTTCGAGCGCCAGGCGCGGGTGGCCAGCCATTCGGCGCTGGGTGTCATCGAACTGATGCCGGTGGCCGACTCCCGGCGCTATGCCTTCAAGTATGTCAACGGCCATCCGGGCAACACCGCGCAAGGGCTGCATGCCGTGATGGCCTTCGGTGCGCTGGCGGAGGTCGACACCGGTCTGCCGCTGCTGCTGTCCGAGCTCACGCTGGCCACCGCGCTGCGCACCGCGGCGACCTCGCTGGTGGCGGCCCGCGCGCTGGCCCGCAGCGACTCGCGCCGCATGGCGCTGATCGGCAACGGAGCCCAGTCGGAGTTCCAGGCGCTGGCCTTCCACGAACATCTCGGAATCGACGAGATCGTCGCCTTCGACATCGATCCCGCAGCCACCGACAAGCTGCAGCGCAACCTCGCGCCGTGGCCGCGCCTGCGCGTGTTGCGCGCGGCATCCGCGGCCGACGCGGTGCGCGGCTGCGACATCGTCACCACGGTGACGGCCGACAAGGCGCGCGCGGCCATCGTCACGCCCGGAATGATCGAGCCGGGAATGCACGTCAACGCGGTCGGTGGCGATTGCCCGGGCAAGACCGAGCTGCACCCCGACGTGCTGCGCGCATCGCGCGTGTTCGTCGAGTACGAGCCGCAGACCCGGGTCGAGGGCGACATCCAGCAGTTGCCATCCGACTTCCCGGTGGTGCCGCTGTGGAAGGTGCTCGCCG
>JAKCDM010000053.1 GCA_021841865.1 Pseudomonadota bacterium | reverse complement strand
CGGGGTTCATCGGCTCGCAGGTGGTCGCGCGGCTGGGAGCGGCGGGCTGCCGCGTGCTGGTGCCCACGCGCCGGCGCGAGCGCGCCAAGCACCTGCTGCCGCTGCCCACGGTGGACGTGGTGCAGATCGACACCTTCGACAGCGCCACGCTGCGCCGCCTGGTGCAGGGCCGGGACGCGGTCGTCAACCTCGTGGGAATCCTGCACGGCCGGCGCGGCAGGCCCTACGGCGCCGATTTCGCGCGGGCCCATGTGCGGCTTCCGCAAAAGCTCGCCGCCGTCTGCGCCGAGTGCGGCGTGCCGCGCCTGGTGCACATGAGCGCGCTGGGCGCCGACAGCCACGGCCCGTCGATGTACCTGCGCTCCAAGGGCGACGGCGAGGCGGCGGTGTGCGCGGCCGAAGCGGGGCTGCAATGGACCGTGCTGCGTCCGTCCGTGGTGTTCGGCGAGGACGACCAGTTCCTCAATCTGTTCGCGCGCCTGCAGCGGCGCCTGCCGCTGCTGCTGCTCGGTGGAGCCGAGCAACGCTTCGCGCCGGTCTACGTCGGCGACGTCGCCCAGGCCGTGGTCTGCGCGCTGCTCGGGCCGCACGCGCGCGACACCATCGGGCGCGTGTACGAGCTGGGAGGGCCGCGCAGCTACACGTTGCGCGAGCTGGTGCAGCTCGCCGGAGGCCTGGCCGGCGTGCGCGGCGGGCGCGGGCGCCCGGTGCTGGGCCTGCCGCATGCGCTGGCGGTGTTGCTGGCGGGCCTGATGGAGCTGGCGCCCGGCGAACCGCTGATGAGCCGCGACAATCTCGACTCCATGCGCCTGCCCAGCGTGCCGGGGGGCGAGCTGCCGGGCTTCGCTGCCGAGCTGGGGGTGGCGCAGCCGGCCGCCATCGAGGCGCTGGCACCTGCGTGGCTGCGGCACCTGGGGCCGCAGTCCGAATACGACCGGCTGCGCAGCCACGCCGGGCGCTGATTTCCCGCCATCGTCAATTGCCGCCCGCGCGCATCGCGCGGGCGCGGCAATTGTTTTGTTGATTTTCTTGCGGATTCACCGACATGCTCAATGCCGCCCAGGAGCGCGCCGTGTCCCACCTCGGCGGGCCTTGCCTGGTCATCGCCGGCGCGGGAAGCGGCAAGACCCGCGTCATCACCCACAAGATCGCGCGGCTGTTGCGCGTGGGCTACGCGCCCGGCGAGATCGCCGCGATCACCTTCACCAACAAGGCAGCCGCGGAAATGCGCGAGCGCGCACGCGACCTGCTCGACGACCGCAAGGCGGCGCAGCAGCTGGTGATCTCGACCTTCCACGCGCTCGGCGTGCGCATCCTGCGCGAGGACGGCGAGGCGCTGGGGCTCAAGCCCCAGTTCTCGATTCTCGACAGCGACGACGTGGCGTCGCTGCTGCGCGAGGCCGGCGGAACCACCGAGATCAAGCAGGCGCGCGCATGGCAATGGCGCATCAGCCAGTGGAAGGGCGCGCTGCTGGACCCGCAGCAGGCGGCCGCGCAGGCGCGCGACCCCGAGGATGTGCAGGCGGCCAAGGTCTGGCTGCGCTACCACGACGCGCTCAACGCCTACCAGGCGGTGGATTTCGACGACCTCATGGTGCTGCCGCTGCGTCTGCTGCAGCAGCACGAGCAGGTCCGCGAGCGCTGGAACCAGCGCCTGCGCTACATCCTGGTGGACGAATACCAGGACACCAGCGACGCGCAGTACCAGTTGCTGCGCCTGCTGGTCGGTGCCAACGGGCGCTTCACCGCGGTGGGCGACGATGACCAGAGCATCTACGGCTGGCGTGGCGCCACGCTCGACAACCTGCGGCGCCTGCCCGAGGACTATCCGAACCTGGAAGTCATCAAGCTGGAGCAGAACTACCGCTCGACCAACGCCATCCTGCGCGCCGCCAACGCGGTGATCGCGTCCAACCCCAAGCTCTACCCGAAGAGCCTGTGGAGCGAGCACGGCGAGGGCGACCCGGTCGAGGTGCGCGAGGCCGACACCGACGAGGAAGAGGCCGAGCGCATCGTCTCGCGCCTGCAGGCGCTGCGCGGCGGGCGCGGCTGCAAGTGGGCCGACGTGGCCGTGCTGTACCGCGCGAACCACCAGTCCCGGCCCATCGAGCAGGCCCTTCGCCGCGCCAACATTCCGTACACGGTCAGCGGCGGGCAGAGTTTTTTCGAACGCGCCGAGATCAAGGACGTCTGCGCCTATCTGCGCCTGCTGGCCAACCCGGATGACGACCCGGCGTTCCTGCGCGCGGTGACCACGCCGCGTCGCGGCATCGGCACGGCCACGTTGAAAAGCCTCGGGGCCTTCGCGTCGCAGTGGAAGGTCTCGATGTTCGAGGCGCTGTTCCGCGATGCGCTGCCGGCCGCGGTGGGCGCGCGCCATGCCGACGGGCTGCGCGAATTCGCGCGCCTGATGCACGACATCGACTGGCGCGAACGCACCGAGCCTGCCGGCGAACTGCTGCGCGAGCTGCTGGGCACCATCGGCTTCGAGGCCCATCTGCGCGACAGCGCCGACAACGAACGCGAGGCCACGCAGCGCTGGGGCAACGTGAACGATTTCTGCGACTGGATCGCGCGCAAGGCCGAAGAGGACGGCGTGGGCCTCAAGCGCATCGCGCAGACGGTGGCGCTGATCACGCAGCTGGCCGAGCGCGGCGCGCAGCAGGACGCGGTGACCCTGTCGACCCTGCACGCGGCCAAGGGCCTGGAGTGGCCCCATGTCTGGCTGGCCGGCTGCGACGAGGGCGTGCTGCCCATGTACACCGACGAGCGTCCGCTGACCGACAGCGGGCTGGAGGAGGAACGCCGGCTCATGTACGTGGGCGTGACGCGGGCGCGCCAGACCCTGACCATCAGCCATTGCCGAAAGCGCCGCGCCGGCGGCCGCGGCGGGCGCGTCTACGAGCCCAGCCGCTTTCTCACCGAACTGCGCGCCGAGCTGCCCAAGACCGACAACAAGGCGCAGGCGCTGGCGCGCCTGCAGGCCATGCGCAAGCGCCTGGGCGCGGCGCAGGCCGCGCAGCCGGTCGACTGAGCACGCCGGCCCTGCGCGCCGGCCGGGTGTTGCGGCTCAGCGCATGCTCCAGCCTTGGCCGACGTCGATGCGCCGGCCCGGTCAGCGATCTTCGTCGGCGTCGCCGACGCAGTCCTCGCGGCCGGGCTGCTGCAGCAGCCAGCGGTACAGCTCGCGGCGGTCGGCTCCCGTCATCTCGGCGACCAGCGCGCAGACGCGCGACGCCGGCAGTTCACGCGCCAGGCGCAGCGCCCACTGGCGCGCCTGCTCGGGCAGCTCGCCGCCGTGCACGAGCGGCTCCGGCGCGACGATGAGCACGAATTCACCCTGCGCATGGCGCGGGTCGGCATGCAGCCACTGCAGCAGCTGCGCCGGGCTGCCGTCGATCGTGGTCTCGAACTGCTTGCTCAGCTCCTTGGCCAGCACCATGCGACGCGCGGGAGCGAGTTGCTGCAGCTCGCGCAGGCTGGCGTCGATGCGGTGCGGGGTCTCGAAGCACACCGCCGCGCGCGTCCAGCCCAGCAGCTCGCGATAGAAGGCCTGGCGCCGCCCCTGCGTGGACGGCACGTAGCCCGCGAACACGAAACCCTCGTCGAGATCGAGCCCGCTGGCACTCAGTGCCGTGGTCACCGCGCTGGGGCCGGGCAGCGCCAGTACGGCGTGGCCGGCGGCGCGCGCCGCGCGCGCCAGCAGCGCGCCGGGGTCGCGGATCGCCGGCGTGCCGGCGTCGCTGACAAAGGCCACGCGGCGTCCGGCCGCCAGGTGTTCGAGCACCGCCTGCGCCGCCGCCTGCTCGCGGTGGCGGTCGGCACGCAGCAGCGGAAGCGACACGCCCCAGGCCTGCAGCAGGCGCTGCGCCGCGCGCGTGTCCTCCGCGGCCACCACGTCGCAGCGCTGCAGCAGCGCCAGCGTGCGCAGGCCGACGTCGGCCAGGTTGCCGATGGGCGTGGCCACCATGAGCAGGCAGGGCGCGGGGATTTGCTGCGTGGCACACAATGCGCGAGCGGCGGCCAGCGCCGCGCGCATCGCGTCGGCCGGGCCGGCAGGGTCGGGTGACGCGGGCAAAGGGGTCTGGGGCATCGCGAAGCGCGGTGGTCGGGGCGGGGCGAAGGCGGTGCGCGGGGACTTCACGCGCGGACTGTACGCGAGGGGGCTTCGGGACGTGGAACGGCGCTGTCCGGTGCAGCGGGACACGATGACGGCGCGCCAGCTCCTCGGCAGGCGCGGCGAGCAGGCGGCCCAGCGCGAATTGCAGCGCCACGGGCTGCGCGTGCTGCGCCGCAATTATCGCGTGCGCGGCGGCGAGGTCGATCTGATCGCCCGCGACGGCGACACGCTGGTGTTCGTCGAGGTGCGGGTTCGCAGCCACGGGGCCTGGGGCGGGGCGGCCGCCAGCGTCGATGGAAGCAAGCGGGCGCGCGTCGTGCTCGCAGCGCGGCATTTCCTGTGCGCCGGCGGCGCCGCGTGGGCGGCCGCGCCGTGCCGCTTCGACGTCGTCGCGATCGACGGCGGGCGCCTGCGCTGGATTCGCGACGCCTTCGACGCCGGCATGTAGCCGCGCCGGCGGCGGGGCTGTCGACCGGGCGCGCAGCGAATCGTGGAAGAATGCGGGCTTGACCGAGGCAACGAGCCATGCTGGAACAACGCATCCGACAACAATTCGAACAAAGCGCGCAGCTCAAGCTGCAGGCCGCCGAGCTGCTCGCCGAGCCGCTGGCGCAAGCCGTCGGCGCGATCTCGAACGCGCTGAGCAACGGCGCCAAGATCCTCGCCTGCGGCAACGGCGGCTCGGCCGCCGACGCCCAGCATTTCGCCGCCGAGCTGGTCGGGCGCTTCGAGCGCGAACGCCCGGAGCTGGCCGCCGTGGCCCTGAGCACCGACAGTTCCATTCTCACCGCGGTGGGCAACGACTACGGCTTCGACCAGGTGTTCGCGCGCCAGGTGCGGGCGCTGGGTCAGCCCGGCGACGTGCTGCTGGCCATTTCCACCAGCGGCAGCTCGGCCAACGTGATCGAGGCCGTGCGAGCGGCCCAGGAGCGCGACATGCTGATCGTCGCGCTGAGCGGAAAAGGGGGGGGCAAGCTGAGCGCCTTGCTCAGCGACGTCGACGTGCACCTTTGCGTGCCGCACGAGCGCACCGCACGCATCCAGGAAGTGCACCTGCTGATGCTGCACTGCATTTGCGACGGCGTCGACTGGACCTTGATGGGCAACCCGGAGGAATCCACATGACCCAACGCAGCAAACGACAATCCGTCGCACATCGCTCCGGCGCGGCTCGCCGCGCCGGCCTGCTGCTGGCCACCGTGCTGGCTGCCAGCCAGTTGCAGGGCTGCTTCGTGCTCGGCGCAGCGGCGGTGGGCGGTACCGCGCTGGTCGCCACCGACCGGCGCACCGCCGGCTCGCAGCTCGAGGACAAGAACATCCAGCTCACCGCGTCGGGGCGCATCAGCGACCTGCTGGCAGGGCGCGGCAACGTCAATGTCGACAGCTACAACCAGCAGGTGCTGCTGACCGGCCAGGTGCCCAGCGCCGCCGACAAGCAGCAGGCGCAGAACATCGTCGCCGGGATCGCCAACGTGAAGTCGATCGCCAACGAGCTGGTCGTGGGCCCGAGCTCGAGCCTGGAGCAGCAGGCGCGCGACACGCTGATCACGACCAAGGTGCGCGCGTCGTTCATCGACGATCGCCAGCTGTACGCGCAGGCGTTCCAGATCACCACGTCGGGCGGAGTCGTGTACCTGCAGGGCCTGGTGACCAAGGCCGAGGCCGCCGAGGCCACGTCGGTGGCGTCCAATGTGTCCGGGGTCAAAAAGGTCGTCGACCTGTTGGCTATCATCACCCCCCAGCAACTGCAAACCCAGTACAAGAACACCTCGCAGACCCCGGTGACCCCGCCCGGCTCGGCCCCGAGCGTGAACATCCAGCACTGACGGCCTCGGTGGGCATGGCCCGTTCGACGCGGGCCTTGCCCATGGCGGCCAGGGGAGGCGGCGGTGAGGCAGGATTTTTCCCAACAAGAGGTCCCACTCCGATGAGTCTGCTCCAAGTCAATGCCGGCAAGAGCCTGCCGGACGATTTCAACGTCGTGATCGAGATTCCGGCCGGCGCGCCGCCCGTCAAGTACGAGGTGGACAAGGCCAGCGGCGCATTGTTCGTCGACCGGTTCATGGCCACCGCGATGCACTACCCGTGCAACTACGGCTACATCCCGCAGACCCTGTCCGAGGACGGGGACCCGGTCGACGTGCTGGTCGTGACCCCGATCCCGCTGGTGCACGGTTGCGTGGTGCGCTGCCGCCCGGTCGGCGTGTTGAACATGACCGACGAAGCCGGCCCCGACGCCAAGCTGATCGCGGTTCCGGTGGACAAGCTGCTGCCGCTGTACCGCAACATCCGCGGCCCCGAGGACCTGGCCCCCGAGCTGCTGCGTCAGGTCGAGCACTTCTTCAACCACTACAAGGACCTCGAGTCCGGCAAGTGGGTGAAGACCGAGGGCTGGGCCGGCGTCGACGCCGCGCGTGCCGAGATCGCGGCCAGCGCCAAGCGCTACGCCGAGGTCGAGCGCGCCTGAGCGCGCCACGGGCTGCCCGTCGGCGGCCCGCAGACGAACGCATGTCGCGCCGCCGCGCCTCCATCCCCGGGTCATCGCCGGGGTCGCGCGCGCCTGACGAGATGGTCGCGCAGGGCGCCGCGGCGGGCCTGCTGCTGGCCGGCGCGGCCTTGCTCGGAATGCTGCTCAGCAACAGCCCGTGGAGCGCGGGCTGGGAAGCCCTGCTGCACTCCCGCTGGGGGGTTTCGCTGGGCCCGCTTCACCTGACCGAGTCCAATCTGGACTGGGTCAACGACGCGCTGATGGCGCTGTTCTTTCTGCAGGTGGGTGTCGAGATCAAGCGCGAGTGGCTGTTCGGCGCACTGGCCGAGACGCGCGCGCGGGTGCTCCCGCTGGCCGCCGCGCTCGGCGGCATGGCGCTGCCGGCGCTGGTGTACGCCGGGGTCAACCTGGCCCATCCCGAGTTCCTCGCAGGCTGGGCCGTTCCAGCGGCCACCGACATCGCGTTCGCGCTCGGTCTCATGGCCCTGTTCGCGCGCGGCCTGCCGTCGCAGGCCAGGGTGTTCCTGACCGCGGTGGCCGTGCTCGACGACCTCGGCGCGGTGCTGATCATCGCCGCCTTCTATACCGCGCAGATCTCCGGCGCCATGTCCGGCGCGGCGGTGGCCACGGTGCTGGCGATGCTGCTGCTGCGCTCCTTCGGCGTGCGCGCCGCGTGGCCCTATCTGCTGCTGGGCGTGGTGTTGTGGTGGTGGGTGCTGCATTCAGGAGTGCACGCCACCGTGGCCGGAGTGCTCACCGGCGTGCTGTTGCCGCAGCAGCGCGGCGGCGGCGCCGGCCAGCGCGTCGAGCACGCACTGGCTCCCGTGGTGTCGTGGGGCATCCTGCCGCTGTTCGCGTTGGCCAATGCCGGCATCGCGCTGCAGGGCTCGCTGGCCGAGTTGCTGCGCAGCCCGGTGACATGGGGCGTGGCGCTGGGTCTGCTGCTGGGCAAGCCCGCTGGGGTGCTGGCCGGCGTGTTCGTCGCGGCGCGGGCCGGCGGCGGGCTTCCCGCAGGCTACTCGTGGCGCCTGATGCTGCCGCTCGCGGGGTTTTGCGGAATCGGCTTCACGATGTCGCTGTTCATCGCCGGGCTGGCGTTTCCGCACTCGCACGCCGCCTTCGACGCGGCTCGCCTCGGCGTGCTGCTGGGCACCGTGCTGGCGCTGGGCGCGGCCACCACGATCGCGGCGCGCCTGTATCCGCCGGCCGGCCGACGGGCCTCGCATTGAGCCTTGGTGCCTGGGCGGGGCTTTGGCGACAATGTCTTTCGGCGCTGCGCCGGCAGGTCTATACTGCACGCTGCTTGTCGGAGTGCCGGGCGCGCGATGCGTCGGCTGAGATCGCCTCCGGGCGAAATCCGTAGAACCTGATCGGGGTGATGCCCGCGTAGGGAACCAAGTCGCCCCAGCGCTTCGGCAGGCCTCAATCCATCAGGAGGCAAAGCCATGTCCGAAGTTCGCCGCAGCGTCGATCCGGCGCGTCTATCCAGCCGCATCACCCGCAGCCCGTTCCCGGGTTCGCGCAAGGTGTATCTCGACGAGGTCGGCGGCGTACCGGTGCCTTGGCGCGAAATCGCGTTGTCGGACACGCTGCTCGAGACCTCTCCCGGGGTCACCCAGCTGCAGAAGAACGCGCCGCTGCGCGTGTACGACACTTCCGGCCCCTACACCGATCCGCAGGCGCCCATCGACGTGCGCGCCGGGCTGCCCGCGCTGCGCGGGCCGTGGCTGGAGGCGCGCGATGACATCGAGCGCCTGGCCGGGCCGAGCAGCGAATTCGGGCGTGCGCGCCAGAGCGATCCCGCAACCGCCGCGCTGCGTTTCGCCGAACCGCCGCAGCCGCGCCGCGCGCGCGCCGGCGCCAACGTGACCCAGATGCACCTGGCGCGCCGCGGCATCATCACCCCGGAGATGGAGTTCATCGCCCGCCGCGAGAACCTGCAGCGCGCGCAGCTGCCCGATGCACTGGCGCAGAACGGCGGCCAGCATCGAGGCTCGTGGTTCGCCGCGCAGCGCGAGATCGACGCCGAGTACGTGCGCAGCGAGGTGGCCGCCGGTCGCGCTGTGATTCCGGCGAACATCAACCACCCCGAGATCGAGCCGATGATCATCGGGCGCAACTTCCTCACCAAGGTCAACGCCAACATCGGCAATTCGGCCGTGACCTCCGACATCGAGGATGAGGTCGACAAGATGGTGTGGGCCATTCGCTGGGGCGCCGACACCGTGATGGACCTGTCCACCGGCAAGCACATCCACGAGACCCGCGAGTGGATCGTTCGCAACAGCCCGGTTCCCATCGGCACCGTGCCGATCTACCAGGCGCTGGAGAAGGTCGGCGGCGTCGCCGAGGACCTGACCTGGGAGCTGTTCCGCGACACGCTGGTCGAGCAGGCCGAGCAGGGAGTCGACTACTTCACGATCCACGCCGGCGTGCTGCTGCGCTACGTGCCGCTGACCGCCGGACGCGTCACCGGCATCGTCTCGCGCGGCGGCTCGATCATGGCCAAGTGGTGCCTGGCGCATCACCGCGAGAATTTCCTCTACACCCATTTCGAGGAAATCTGCGAGATCATGAAGGCCTACGACGTCACGTTCTCGCTGGGCGACGGGCTGCGTCCCGGCTCCATCGCCGATGCCAACGACGAAGCGCAGTTCAGCGAGCTTCGCACGCTGGGCGAGCTCACGCAGATCGCGTGGAAGCACGACGTGCAGGTGATGATCGAGGGCCCCGGGCATGTGCCGCTGCACATGGTGGCGGTCAACGTCGAGGAAGAGCTCAAGCACTGCTTCGAAGCCCCGTTCTATACCCTCGGGCCGCTGACCACCGACATCGCTCCCGGCTACGACCACATCACCAGCGCCATCGGCGCGGCCAACATCGGCTGGGCCGGCACCGCGATGCTGTGCTACGTCACGCCCAAGGAACACCTGGGGCTGCCCGACCGCGAGGACGTCAAGCAGGGGCTGATCGCCTACCGCATCTCGGCCCATGCATCGGACCTGGCCAAGGGCTACCCGGGCGCGCAGTTGTGGGACAACGCGATCTCCCGCGCGCGCTTCGAGTTCCGCTGGGAGGACCAGTTCCGCCTCGCGCTCGACCCCGACACGGCGCGCGCCTTCCACGATGCCACGTTGCCCAAGCAGGCGGCGAAGACCGCGCATTTCTGCTCCATGTGCGGCCCCAAGTTCTGCTCGATGAAAATCAGCCAGGACATCCGCAACGCGGCGGCGGCCAAGCCGGCCGCAGCCACGACCACCGACGCGCAGGCGCTGCGCGACGAGCTCGCGCGCAAGGCGGCCGAGTTCCGGCAGGCCGGTGGAGAGATCTACCAATGAGCCCGCAGCGCGCCGCGGTCATGCCGCACGTGGGCATCGCCGGCGCGGGACTGGCCGGGCGCCTGCTGGCCTGGCGCCTGCTGCGCCGCGGCGCCCGCGTGAGTCTGTTCGACGCCGCACGGCGTGACGACCGCGGCAGCGCCGGGCCGACGGCGGCGGCGATGCTGTCGCCGACGGCCGAGCTGGCGGTGGCCGATGCGCATATCCATGCGCTGGGCCTTCGCTCGCTCGACCTGTGGCAGCAGTGGCTTGGCGTGCTGCAGGGGCAGACCGGGCAGCAGGTGTATTTCCGGCGGGAGGGCACGCTGGTCGTGGCGCATGCGCCCGACCGCGGCGCGCTGGCGCATTACGAGTCCCTGCTGCGCGCGCACCTGCCCGCCGGCGAGGCCGAGGCCTCGCTGCGCGGTCTGGACACCGCGGGCATCGCCGGGCTCGAGCCGCTGCTGGCCGGGCGCTTCGCGCAGGGCCTGTTCCTGCCGCTGGAAGGGCAGCTCGCCAACGATCAGCTGTACGCGGCCCTGGCCGCGGCACTGGACGCCGGGCTGGCCGCCTGCGGCGGAGCCTGGCACGAACAGTGCCCGATCGAGTCGGTGCGACCGAGCGAGCTGCTCGAGCGCGACGGCACGCGCCACGCATTCGATCTGGCGGTGGACTGCCGCGGCGTCGGCGCGCGCTCCGAGCTCCCCGGGCTGCACGGCGTGCGCGGCGAGGTGCTGACGGTGGACGCGCCCTGGGTCAGCCTGCGGCGCCCGGTGCGCCTGATCCATCCACGCTATGCGCTGTACGTCGCGCCGCGCCCCGGGGGACGCTTCATCGTCGGCGCCACCGAGCTCGACAGCGAGGACGCCGGCCCGATCACGCTGCGCTCCAGCCTGGAACTGGGCAGCGCGCTGTACAGCCTGCACCCGGAATTCGGCGAGGCGAGGGTGGTGCGCCTGGCCGCCGCGCTGCGCCCGGCGCTGCCCGACCGCGAGCCGGTGGCCGCGGTCGATGCCGGCGGCGTGTGGCGGGTCAACGGCCTGTTCCGGCACGGCTACCTGATCGCGCCCGCCGTGGTCGGCCAGGCCGAGCAGGGAATCGCCGACGCGCTGGGCCTGCCGCCGGCCGTCGACCAGGAGTTCGCCCATGCCGCATGACGTCGCCGTCGCGCAGGAACGCGCGTTGTCGGTCAACGGCGAGCTGCTCAGCAGCCGCGCGCCGACCCTGGGGGAACTGTTGCGCGAGCGCGGCCTGGACCCCGCCGGCGGCGGCTTCGCCTGCGCCGTCAACGGCTGTTTCGTGCCGCGCGCGCAGTGGGACTCGCAGGCCCTGGCCGCCGGCGACTGCGTGGATATCGTCGCCCCGGTGGTGGGCGGCTGAAGCTGCGGGCGCGGCGGCTTGGGCCGCGGCGCCGGAATCGATGGGATGGAGGGAAGGGCGATGGACACCGAAATCACCGCGTTCGACTTGCAGGGCGCCGCGTCCGCGGGCTCGCCGCGCCCGATTCCGCCCGCCCCGGCATGCGCCGGGGTGGCCGCGGTGGGCGTGCCGGGCGCCGACGCCTGGCAGGTGGGAGGCGTGAGCCTGGGCTCCCGCCTGCTGCTGGGGACGTCGCGCTATCCGAGCCCGCAGGTGCTGGCGCAGGCCGCCGCCGCTTCCGGGGCGCAGGTGTTCACCGTGGGCCTGCGCCGGCTGCAACCGGAAAGCGGTGGCGGGCAGGCCTTCTGGCAGCGCATTCGCGAACTCGGTGGCCACCTGCTGCCCAACACCGCCGGCTGCCACAGCGCGCAGCAGGTGGTGAACCTGGCCCGAATGGCCCGCGAGCTGTTCGGCACCTCGTGGATCAAGGTCGAGGTGATCGGCGACGACTACACGCTGCAGCCCGATCCGTTCGGCACGCTGGAGGCTTCGAGCACCCTGGTCGCCGAGGGTTTCGACGTGTTCGCCTACACCACCGACGACCTGGTGCTAGCGCGACGCCTGCTCGATGTCGGGGTCGCTGCGGTGATGCCATGGGCCGCGCCGATCGGTTCCGGACGCGGCCCGCAGAACCTGCAGGCCTTGCGCACGCTGCGCGAGCGCCTGCCCGACGCGGTGCTGATCTGCGACGCCGGGCTGGGTCGCCCGTCGCATGCCGCGCAGGTCATGGAAATCGGCTTCGACGCGGTGCTGCTCAACACCGCGGTGGCCGAGGCCGCCGACCCGGTTCGCATGGCCGGCGCCTTCGCCAGCGCGGTGCGCGCCGGGCGCGACGGATTCCTGGGCGGCATCATGCCCGAGCGCGAGCTCGCGCAGGCCTCGACCCCCACCGTGGGCATGCCGTTCTGGCACGAGGCGCCTTGAGCAGGCCGGGCATGTTGTTGAGCATCGCCGGGCACGATCCCACCGGCGGGGCCGGGCTGGGTACCGACCTTGCCGCGTGGCAGGCCATGGGGCTGCACGGCGCGAGCGTGTGCACCGCGCTGACCGTGCAGGATCGCCGGGGCGTGCACGAGGTGCTGCCCACGCCGCCTGCCACGCTGCGCGCGGCGCTGGCCGCGGCCACGCAGGAGCGCGCGCCCGCTGCGGTCAAGCTGGGCATGCTGGGCAGCGACGCGGTGGCCGCCGAGGTGGCCGGGTTCTGCCAGCAGGTCGACGCGCCGGTGGTGTGGGACACGGTGCTCGGCGCCGCCGCCGGCGGCGACCTGCTGGGCGCGTCGCCCGCCACGCTGCGACGCCTGGCGCTGGCGAGCACGGTGATCACCCCCAACCGCATCGAGGCCGCGCGCCTGCTCGGAGTCGAGCCCTGGCAGGGCGACGGCGCGCCACCCGCATCCTGGCTGCGCGCGCTTCGCGAGCAGTGGCTCGGCGGGCCGCGCACGCGCGCGGTGGTGCTCAAGGGCGGCCATGCCGACGGCGCGCGCAGCGTCGACTGGGTGTGCACGCGCGATGCGCTGCATGCGCTGTCGGTCCCGCGCCTGGCGGACGGCCCGGGCGGCCGCGTGCATGGCACCGGATGCCTGTACGCATCCACGCTCGCCGGCATGCTGGCGCAGGGCGCCGACGTGCTGCAAGCCGCGGTGGAGGCGCAGTGGCGTACCCACGCGGGCATTGCCGGCGCCTGGCAGGGGGCGGGTGCGCGGGCCATGGTGCGGGCGGGGGCGATGCCGGGCAGCGACAGCTTCCCGGCGTTGTCGGGCGACACGCTGGACGACGGGCTGGCTGGCGAAGCTGGCGAACCCTGTACTTTCGCCGCGCTGCAGCGCGCGCCGGGCCTGTACCCGGTGCTGCCCGATGCGGACTGGGTGATTCGCCTGCTCGAGCTCGGGGTCGACACGCTGCAGTTGCGCTGGAAGGGAAGCGGTGACGCCGAGCGACGCGCGCAGGTGCGCGCGGCCAGCGACGCGGCACGCGCGCACGGCGCCCAGCTGTTCATCAACGATCACTGGCGCGACGCGCTCGATGCCGGCGCCTACGGGGTGCACCTGGGCCAGCAGGACCTTCCGGGCGCCGACCTGCGCGCGCTGCGCGATGCCGGGTTGCGCCTGGGCGTCAGCACCCATGACCTGGCCGAGCTGGCGCGCGCCCATGCGCTGCGCCCCAGCTACATCGCGCTCGGGCCGGTGTGGCCGACGACCTTGAAGTCCATGCCGTACGCGCCGCTGGGGCTGGCGCGCCTGCGCGACTGGGCCGCGCGCTGCAAGCCCCGCTACCCGGTGGTGGGCATCGGAGGCATCAGCCTGGAGCGGGTGGCCGCGGCGATGGATTGCGGGCTCGACGGCGTCGCCGTGGTGGGCGCGGTGGTGGGCGCGGCGGATGCGGCCGTGGCGCTGCGCCGTGGACGGCAGATCGTCGACGCGGCGCTGCAACACCGCCAGGCCTGCGCAGCGGCGAGGGACTGATCGCGGCGCCGGGCGCCGGGCCGCTGCAACAGAACTCGGCAAGCCTGAATGCCGGGCGCACAATGCGCGCATGGCACGCCAAGCACGTCTTTGTCTGCCCGGGCAGGCGCATCTGGTGATGCAGCCGGCGAATGCCGTGGTGTTCGCCGATGCCGCCGACTACCAGGACTACGTCGACCGCCTCGCCGGCACGGCCCCGCGCTGCGAGGTCCAGGTGCACGGCTACGCATTGCTGCCCGACGCGGTGTGGATGCTGCTCACGCCTGCCGATTGCGCGGGCCTTTCGCTGCTGATGCAGACCCTGGCCCGCTGCGCCAGCCGGCGCCGTGGCCTGGGCAGCGGTCTGTGGCAGGGACGTTATCGCAGCGCCTTGCTGCAGCCGTCGTCCTGGTTGCTCGCCGCGCTGTGCGCGGTGGACCTGGCGCCGCAGCTCGCCGGCTTCACGCAGGACCCGGCGGCATGGCCGTGGAGCAGCCTGGCGCACCACACCGGGCGACAACCCAGCCCGTGGTTGCGCGAGGTGCCCGCGTACTGGGACCTGGGCAACACCCCCTATGCGCGTGAGGCTGCCTACGCCGGGCTGCTCGGCGGCGATCTTGCGCTGCGGCACTGGACGCAACTGCAGCGCGCGGTGCACAGCGCCGCGGCGCTGGGCGATGCGCAGTACATCGAGTGGGCCGAGCAGCAGCTGGGGCGACGCCTGCGCGCGCGGCCCCGGGGGCGCCCGCGCGGCGCCGAGCCTGTCATTTGATCTGTCCCCAATAAAGTGGCGTCCCGCAAGAGCTTCGCTGCAATAAGGGACAGATGAACGAAACAAGCCTTGCCCCAGTTGCGGCATTGCAGTAAATTGCTCGCTCCCCTCATTGTCTTGTCGTGGAGCACACCATGCAGCAGCAGCCCGAGCAATCCGAAATCCAGGCCCTGGCCCGGCATGGCCTCTACGACCCCACCCAGGAGCACGATGCCTGCGGCGTCGGCTTCGTCGCCCATATCAAGGGCCACAAGTCGCACGACATCGTGCGCAACGGGCTGCTGATCCTGAAGAACCTCGACCACCGCGGAGCGGTGGGCGCCGACAAGCTCATGGGCGACGGCGCCGGCATCCTGCTGCAGATCCCCGACGCCTTCTACCGCGCCGAGATGGCCGCGCAGGGGGTGGAACTGCCGCCGCCCGGCGAATACGGCGTGGGCATGATCTTCCTGCCGCGCGAGTCGGCGTCGCGCCTGGCCTGCGAGCAGGAGATCGAGCGCGCGGTGCGCGCCGAGGGCCAGCAGGTGCTCGGCTGGCGCGACGTGCCGGTGGATCGCGACATGCCGATGTCGCCCGCGGTGCGTGCCAAGGAGCCGGTGATTCGCCAGATCTTCATCGGGCGCGGCCCCGATGTCATGGTCACCGATGCGCTGGAGCGCAAGCTGTTCGTGATCCGGCGCGTGGCCAGCCACGCCATTCAGCGCCTGAACCTGCGCCACGGCCGCGAGTACTTCGTGCCGTCGATGTCGGCGCGCACCGTGGTCTACAAGGGCCTGCTGCTGGCCGACCAGGTGGGCCAGTACTACCGCGACCTGCAGGACGTGCGCGTGGTGTCGGCGCTGGCGCTGGTGCACCAGCGCTTCTCGACCAACACCTTCCCCGAGTGGCCGCTGGCGCACCCGTACCGCATGGTCGCGCACAACGGCGAGATCAACACCGTCAAGGGCAACTACAACTGGATGCGCGCCCGCGAAGGCGCGGTCAGCTCGCCGGTGCTCGGCGACGACCTGCGCAAGCTGTGGCCGCTGATTTACGCCGGGCAGAGCGACACCGCCAGTTTCGACAACTGCCTGGAACTGCTGCTGATGGCCGGCTACCCGCTGTCGCACGCGATGATGATGATGATTCCCGAGGCGTGGGAGCAGCACGCGCTGATGGACGAGCGCCGCCGCGCCTTCTACGAATACCACGCGGCGATGATGGAGCCGTGGGACGGCCCGGCCGCGATCGCCTTCACCGACGGGCGCCAGATCGGCGCCACGCTGGACCGCAACGGGCTGCGCCCGGCGCGCTACGTGGTCACCGCCGACGACCTGGTGATCATGGCCTCCGAGGCCGGCGTGCTGCCGGTGCCGGAAAGCCAGATCGTCAAGAAGTGGCGCCTGCAGCCCGGCAAGATGTTCCTGATCGACATGGAAGCCGGGCGCATCGTCGACGACAAGGAACTCAAGGACCAGCTGTCGGCGGCGCGCCCGTACCGCCAGTGGATCGAGAACCTGCGCATTCGCATCGACGACATCGAGCATTGCGGCGAGGACCAGCCCAGCGCGCTGTCGCTGCTGGATCGCCAGCAGGCCTTCGGTTACACCCAGGAGGACCTGAAGTTCCTGCTGGCGCCGATGGCCCTCAACGCCGACGAGGCGGTGGGATCGATGGGCAACGACGCCGCGCTGGCGGTGCTGTCGGATCGCCCGAAGACCCTGTACAACTACTTCAAGCAGCTGTTCGCCCAGGTCACCAACCCGCCGATCGACTCGATCCGCGAGAACATGGTGATGTCCCTGGTGTCGTTCATCGGCCCGCGCCCGAACCTGCTCGACATCAACCAGGTCAACCCGCCGATGCGCCTGGAGGTCAGCCAGCCGGTGCTCGATTTCGACGACATGGCCAAGCTGCGTTCCATCGCCGCCCACACCGGCGGCAAGTTCCGCAGCTACGAGATCGACATCTGCTATCCGGTGGCCTGGGGCCACGAGGGCATCGAGGCACGCCTGGCGTCGATCTGCGCCGAGGCGGTCGACGCGCTGCGCAGCGGGCACAACATCCTGATCGTCACCGACCGCGCGCTGAGCGCCGACCGCGTGGCCATTCCGGCGCTGCTGGCCACCAGCGCGGTGCACCAGCACCTGATCCAGCTGGGCCTGCGTACGCAGACCGGGCTGGTCGTGGAGACCGGCAGCGCGCGCGAGACCCACCACATGGCGGTGCTCGCCGGCTACGGCGCCGAGGCGGTGCACCCGTACCTGGCGCTCGACACCATCGCCGAGCTGGCGCGCGAGCTGCCCGGCGAGCTGGCCGCCGACAAGGCGATCAAGAACTACATCAAGGCGGTCGGCAAGGGGCTGCTGAAGGTCATGTCCAAGATGGGCATCTCGACCTACATGAGCTATTGCGGCGCGCAGATCTTCGAGGCCGTGGGGCTGTCGCGCGACCTGGTGGACAAGTACTTCACCGGCACCTCGTCGCAGGTCGGCGGAATCGGCGTGTTCGAGGTCGCGCAGGAGGCGCTGCGCCTGCACCGCGACGCCTTCGGCGACAACCCGGTGCTGGCCGGCATGCTCGACGCCGGCGGCGAGTACGCATGGCGCACGCGTGGCGAGCAGCACATGTGGACCCCGGACGCGATCGCCAAGCTGCAGCACTCGACGCGTTCGAACAACTACCAGACCTACAAGGAATACGCGCAGATCATCAACGATCAGTCGCGGCGCATGCTGACGCTGCGCGGGCTGTTCGAGTTCCGCGTCGACCCGTCGCGCGCGATCCCGATCGACGAGGTCGAGCCGGCCAGCGAGATCGTCAAGCGCTTCGCCACCGGCGCGATGTCGCTGGGCTCCATCTCCACCGAGGCGCATGCCACGCTGGCCGTGGCGATGAACCGCATCGGCGGCAAGAGCAACACCGGAGAGGGCGGCGAGGACCCGCTGCGCTACCGCCGCGAAATGCGCGGCGAGGGCTCGGGCATTGCCGACGGCGCCACGCTGGGCAGCGTGCTCGGCGAGCAGCGCGTGGTCAGCGACATCCCGCTGCGCGCCGGCGACTCGCTGCGCTCGCGGATCAAGCAGGTGGCGTCGGGGCGCTTCGGCGTCACCGCCGAGTACCTGGCCAGTGCCGACCAGATCCAGATCAAGATGGCGCAGGGCGCCAAGCCCGGAGAGGGCGGCCAGCTGCCGGGCGGCAAGGTCTCCGAGTACATCGGCATGCTGCGCTATTCGGTGCCGGGCGTGGGACTGATCTCGCCGCCTCCGCACCACGACATCTATTCGATCGAGGACCTGGCGCAGCTGATCCACGACCTGAAGAACGTCAACGCGCAGGCGTCGATCAGCGTCAAGCTGGTGTCCGAGTCGGGTGTCGGCACGGTGGCCGCGGGCGTGGCCAAGGCCAAGGCCGACCACGTTGTGATCGCCGGGCATGACGGTGGCACCGGCGCGTCGCCGCTGTCGAGCATCAAGCATGCCGGTTCGCCGTGGGAGATCGGGCTGGCCGAGACCCAGCAGACCCTGGTGCTCAACCGCCTGCGCGGGCGCATCCGCGTACAGGTCGACGGCCAGATCAAGACCGGGCGCGACGTGGTGATCGGCGCGCTGCTCGGCGCCGACGAGTTCGGCTTCGCGACCGCGCCGCTGGTGGTCGAGGGCTGCATCATGATGCGCAAGTGCCACCTCAACACCTGCCCGGTGGGCGTGGCCACCCAGGATCCCGAGCTGCGCCGGCGCTTCCAGGGCAAGCCCGAGCACGTGGTCAACTACTTCTTCTTCGTCGCCGAGGAAGTGCGCTCGATCATGGCGCAGCTGGGAGTTCGCAGCTTCGACGAGCTGATCGGCCGCGCCGACCTGCTCGACACCCGCGCCGGCATCGCGCACTGGAAGGCGCAGGGCCTGGACTTCTCCCGCGTGTTCTACCACCCGGCGCTGGGCAGCGACGTCGCGGTGCGCCAGGTCGAGCACCAGGACCACGGGCTGGACAAGGCGCTGGACCACAAGCTGATCGAGCGCGCGCGTCCGGCGCTCGAGCGCGGCGAGAAGGTGCAGTTCATCCAGAACGTGCGAAACGTCAATCGCACCGTGGGCGCGATGCTGTCGGGCGAGGTGGCGCGGCGCTACGGCCACGACGGGCTGCCCGACGACACCATCCACATCCAGATGGAAGGCACCGGCGGGCAGAGCTACGGCGCGTTCCTGGCGCAGGGCATCACGCTGTACCTGATCGGTGACGCCAACGACTACACCGGCAAGGGGCTGTCCGGCGGGCGCATCGCGGTGCGCCCGAGCATCGAGTTTCGCGGCGAAGCGCCGAACAACATCATCGTCGGCAACACCGTGCTGTACGGCGCGATCGGCGGCGAGGCCTTCTTCTGCGGCGTCGCCGGCGAGCGCTTCGCGGTGCGCAACTCGGGAGCCACCACGGTGGTCGAGGGCACCGGCGACCACGGCTGCGAGTACATGACCGGCGGCACCGTGGTCGTGCTGGGCGAGACCGGGCGCAACTTCGCCGCCGGCATGAGCGGAGGCGTGGCCTACGTGTACGACGCGGACGGGCTGTTCTCCAGGCGTTGCAACACGTCGATGGTGGCGCTGGACAAGGTGCTGCCCGACGCCGAGCAGCGCGCCACCATGGCCGAGGCCTTGTGGCACCGCGGACGCACCGACGACGAGCAGTTGCGCGCACTGCTGCGCGACCACCATCGCTGGACCGGAAGCCTGCGCGCGCGCCAGTTGCTCGACGACTGGGAGGCCGCGCGCGGTCGTTTCGTCAAGGTGTTCCCGCACGAGTACAAGCGCGCGCTGGGCGAGATCGGGGCGCGCCGCGAGGCCGTCGCCGCAACCCAGCGAGCCGCCGAGTCGGCGCAGGCAGCGGCCAAGTGAACCCGATGCGGGCCGGCGAAGCGCCGGCCCGCGCAGCGCACAGCATCCAAGGAAGCGAAATGGGAAAGATCACCGGATTCATGGAATTCGAGCGCCAGGAAGAGGTCTACGAGGCCCCGACGGTGCGATTGAAGAACTGGAAGGAGTTCGTGCACCAGCTGCCCGACGACAAGGCCAAGCTGCAGTCGGGGCGCTGCATGGATTGCGGGATCCCGTTCTGCAACAACGGCTGCCCGGTCAACAACATCATTCCGGACTTCAACGACCTGGTGTGGCGCGGCAACTGGCGCGAGGCGCTCGACGTGCTGCACTCGACCAACAACTTCCCCGAGTTCACCGGGCGCATCTGCCCGGCGCCTTGCGAGGCCGCGTGCACGCTGGGCATCAATGCCGAGCCGGTGGGAATCAAGTCCATCGAGCACGCGATCATCGACAAGGGCTGGGACATGGGCTGGGTGCAGCCGCAGCCGGCGGCGCACCGCACCGGCAAGCGCCTGGCCGTGGTCGGCTCCGGCCCCGCCGGGCTCGCGGCGGCCCAGCAGCTGGCGCGCGCCGGGCATGACGTGACGGTGTTCGAGAAGAACGACCGGGCCGGCGGCCTGCTGCGCTACGGCATCCCCGACTTCAAGCTGGAGAAGTCGCACATCGACCGCCGGCTGGAGCAGATGCGCGCCGAGGGCGTGCGCTTCGAGACGTCGACCCTGATCGGCGACATGCCGGGCGAGGGCGCGGGCGCGACGGTGACCAACCTGGCGAGTCAGCATCGCAGCCCGAAGCAGCTGCTCGACGAGTTCGACGCGGTGCTGCTGGCCGGCGGCTCCGAGCATCCGCGCGACCTGCCGGTGCCCGGGCGCGAGCTCGACGGCGTGCATTTCGCGATGGAGTTCCTGCCGCAGCAGAACCGGGTCAACGCCGGCGACAAGGTCAAGGGCCAGATCAGCGCGGCGGGCAAGCATGTGGTGGTGATCGGCGGCGGCGACACCGGCAGCGACTGCGTGGGCACCAGCAACCGCCACGGCGCGGCCAGCGTGACCCAGTTCGAGCTGTTGCCGCAGCCCCCCGAGCAGGAGAACAAGCCGCTGGTGTGGCCGTACTGGCCGATCAAGCTGCGTACCTCGAGCAGCCACGAGGAGGGTTGCTCGCGCGACTGGTCGGTGGCGACCAAGGCCTTCGTCGCCGGCAGCGGCAAGGACAAGGGCAAGGTCAAGCAGGTGCAGGCCTGCCGCGTCGAGTGGAAGGATGGGCGCATGCAGGAGGTTCCCGGCAGCGAATTCATGCTGCAGGCCGACCTGGTGCTGCTGGCCATGGGCTTCGTGCACCCGCTGGCGTCGGTGCTCGACGCCTTCGGCGTGCAGCGCGACGCCCGCGGCAACGCCAGCGCCGGCACCGAGGACGCCGGCGGCTACGCCACCAGCGTGTCCAAGGTGTTCACCGCCGGCGACATGCGCCGCGGGCAGAGCCTGGTGGTGTGGGCGATCCGCGAAGGTCGCCAGGCCGCCCGGGAGATCGACCGCTTTCTCATGGGCTCGACGGACCTGCCGCGCTGAGGCTTCGCGGCGACCTTCCCGGCCC
>JAKCDM010000178.1 GCA_021841865.1 Pseudomonadota bacterium | reverse complement strand
CGCCGGCGAGCGCGGCCAGCCTGCCGGCGCTGCCGGCGGCGTCGGCTCCGGCGTCGATGCCTGCGCCGGCGTCGGCCCCGGCATCGGCCCCGGCGCTGCCCGGCTCGGCACCGGCCTCCGCGCCGGTCAGCCCGGCGTCGATTCCCGCAGCGGCCGTGCCGCCGGGAGCCGTGCGCTATGTCTGCAACGACGGCACGTCGTTTCTTGCCAGTTTCGGCGACGTCAGCGTGACCATGAGCACGGCATTCGGCGTGCTGACCCTCGAGCAGACGGTGGCCGCGGACGGCGCGCGCTACACCAACGGCCAGGTGCAGGTGTGGTTCAAGGGCCGCCAGGCCACCATCACGCGGGCGCAGGACCCCGGCAACGCGGTGCTCTGCCTGGAGCAGCGCTGACGCATGCGGGTTGACCCCGTGGTTGGCAAGCTCCGACAGCCGAACTAGCATCGGCTGCCAGAGCGACTCCTGGCTGCGCGCCGTACGCGGCGGCGGCCCGGATCGACTCCCGAGAGACGACCGCAGGGCTCGCCCACAAGGCTTGCTCCGTGGCCGGCACGGCGCCACCCTGTCGTGCCTGTCGCGAACCAGCCGCAGCCACCGCTGCGCAGGACGGCCGTTGCGCATCACGTCGCATACTGAGGAGATAGGCGCCATGAACGCTGCGCTGCCCGAGGCCGTCCGCCGGGCCCTGGAAACCGTCCGGCTCGACGACAAGTACACCCTGGAATCAGGCCGCGCCTTCATGAGCGGCATCCATGCGCTGGTGCGCCTGCCGCTGCTGCAGCGCAAGCGCGACCAGCTCGCCGGTCTGCACACCGCCGGCTTCATCAGCGGCTACCGCGGCTCGCCGCTGGGCGGCTACGACCAGGCGCTGTGGAAGGCGAAGAAGCTGCTGGCCGAACACGACATCGTGTTCCAGCCGGGGGTCAACGAGGAACTCGCCGCCACCGCGCTGTGGGGCACCCAGCAGCTCGACCTGTACCCGCAGAGCAGGCGATTCGACGGCGTGTTCGGCATCTGGTACGGCAAGGGCCCCGGAGTCGACCGCTGCGGCGACGTGTTCAAGCATGCCAACCTGGCCGGAACGGCCCGCCACGGCGGGGTCATCGCGGTGGCCGGCGACGACCACGTGGCCAAGAGCTCGACGGCGGCGCACCAGAGCGACCACGTGTTCAAGGCCGTGGGCTTCCCGGTGTTCTTCCCGAGCAATGTGCAGGACATCCTCGACCTCGGGCTGCACGCGCTGGCGATGAGCCGCTACAGCGGGCTGTGGGCGGCGATGAAGACCATCCAGGAGGTGGTGGAGTCGTCGGCCTCGGTGGACGTGTCGGCCGATCGGGTGCGCATCGTGCTGCCCGAGGATTTCCCGATGCCCGAGGCCGGCGTGCACATCCGCTGGCCCGACGACCCGCTGAGCCAGGAAGCGCGCCTGATGGAGGTCAAGTGGTACGCGGCGCTGGCCTACGTGCGCGCCAACCAGCTCAATCGCACGGTGATCGACAGCCCGCGCGCGCGCCTGGGCCTGATGGCCTCCGGCAAGGCCTACAACGACACCCGCCAGGCGCTGGCCGACCTCGGCCTGGACGACGCCGCCTGCGCGCAACTGGGCCTGCGCCTGCACAAGGTGGCGGTGGTCTGGCCGCTGGAAGCACACGGCACGCGCGAGTTCGCCAAGGGGCTGCAGGAGATCCTGGTCATCGAAGAAAAGCGCCAGATCATCGAGTATCAGCTCAAGGAAGAGCTGTACAACTGGCGGGAGGACGTTCGCCCCAACGTGATCGGCAAGTTCCAGGAACGCCCTGGCGATCTCAGCGGCGGCGAATGGAGCCAGGCCAACCCGGGTGGCGACTGGCTGCTGCCGGCCAAGGCCGATCTGGACCCCGCGGTCATCGCGCGCGCCATCGCGTCGCGCATCGAGCGCCTGGGCCTGCTCGACGGCGCGCCGCAGGACCTGCGCCGGCGCATTCGCGAGCGCGTCGAGCTCATCGAGGCCAAGCAGCGTGCGCTGGCCGAGGCCCCGCCCAGCGTCAAGCGCCCGCCTTGGTTCTGCTCCGGCTGCCCGCACAACACCAGCACCCGCGTGCCCGAGGGCTCGCGCGCGATGGCCGGCATCGGCTGCCACTACATGGTGGTGTGGATGGACCGCAGCACCTCCACGTTCAGCCAGATGGGCGGCGAGGGAGCCGCCTGGGTGGGACAGGCGCCGTTCACCCAGGACCGCCACGTGTTCGCCAACCTGGGCGACGGCACCTACTACCACTCCGGCCTGCTGGCCATTCGCCAGGCCATCGCCAGCGGCGCCAACATCACCTACAAGATCCTCTACAACGACGCGGTGGCGATGACCGGCGGGCAGCCGGTGGAGGGCCATCTCAGCGTGGCGCAGATCAGCCGCGAACTGCATGCCGAAGGCGTGCGCGACATCGTCGTGCTCAGCGACGAGCCCGAGAAATACCGCGACGTGCGCGACCTCGCGCCCGGCGCCACGGTGCAGCACCGCGACGAACTCGACCATGTGCAGCGCCGCCTGCGCGAGGTGGCCGGCACCACGGTGCTGATCTTCGACCAGACCTGCGCCACCGAGAAGCGCCGCCGCCGCAAGCGCGGCCTGATGGCCGAGCCCGACCGCCGCGTGGCCATCAACCCGCTGGTGTGCGAGGGCTGCGGCGACTGCTCCGAGCAGAGCAACTGCCTGTCGGTGGAGCCGCTCGACACCGAGTTCGGACGCAAGCGCACCATCAACCAGAGCAGCTGCAACAAGGACTACTCCTGCCTGAAGGGCTTCTGCCCGAGCTTCGTCAGTGTCGAGGGGGCCAGGCCGCGCAAGGCACCGGCCGCCGCGTCGCCCAGCCTGCAGGCGCTGCCCGACCCTGGCGAGCCGAGCATTCCCGACCCGGTGAAGGCCGACCGCGCCGGCGGCGGCTGCTACGGCATCCTGGTGGCCGGCATCGGCGGCACCGGGGTGATCACCATCGGCCAGTTGCTCGGCGTGGCCGCGCACATCGAGGGCAAGGGCATCGTCACGCAGGACGCCGCCGGGCTGGCGCAAAAGGGCGGTGCGACCTGGAGCCACGTGCTGATCGCCAACGACCCGGCGCAGATCCACACCACGCGCGTGGCGATGGCCGAGGCCGAGCTGGTGCTGGGCTGCGACCCCATCGTCGCCGCAGACCGCGAAACCCTGGCACGCGTGCGCCGGGACCGCACTTTCATCGCGCTGAACACCCACGGCGCCCCCACCGCCGCGCTGGTGCACCAGCCGCAGTGGCAGTTCCCGGCAGCCGCCTGTCACCAGGCGCTCGAGCAGGCCGCCGGGGCGCAACAGGTCAGCGGCTTCGACGCCGACGCGCTGGCGCGCCACGTGCTGGGCGACAGCATCTACGCCAACCCGATGATGCTGGGTTTCGCGTGGCAGAAAGGCTGGATCCCGCTGCGCCGGGAGTCCCTGCTGCGCGCCATCGAGCTCAACGACGTGGCGGTGGACAACAACAAGCAGGCCTTCGAATGGGGCCGCCACGCCGCGGCGCACCCCGAGCAGGTGGCGGCGCTGGGAGCCACCGAGCAGGTCATCGAATTCGCCCGCCGGCCCACGCTGGAGCAACTGGTGCGCAGGCGAACCGAATTCCTCACCGCCTACCAGAACACGACCTACGCGCAGCGCTACGAGCAACTGGTGACTCGCGTGGCGCAGGCCGAGTCCACGCTGGGCTCGACCCGCCTGAGCGAGGCCGTGGCCCGCACGCTGTTCAAGCTCATGGCCTACAAGGACGAATACGAAGTCGCGCGCCTGCACGCCGATCCGTCCTTCGCCGCGTCGCTGCGCGAACAGTTCGACGGCGACTTCAAGCTGCGCTATCACCTGGCGCCGCCGCTGCTGTCGCGCCCCGGCCCCGACGGACGCCCGCGCAAGATCGAGTTCGGCCCGTGGATGGGCGGCGTGATGCGCCTGCTGCGCCACGGCAAGGTGCTTCGCGGCACCTGGCTGGACCCCTTCGGCCGCACCGAGGAGCGGCGCGGCGAGCGCGCGCTGATCGAACGCTACCGCGAAACCGTGGAGGAACTGCTGGCACGCCTGCACGCCGACAACCTCGACATGGCGGTACGCCTGGCCGAGCTGCCGTCGCGCATCGGCGGCTACGGCCCCGTCAAGCAGCGCAGCATCGAGCAGGTGCTGCCGCAGTGGGAGGCGTTGCGCCAGCAGTGGCGCGGCGCCCCGGCCCAGGTCGTGCGAGGCGCCGAACCCGTGCCGGCCGGCGACCGCGCGGACCTGCCGCATTGACCCGCGGCAGCCGCGCCGGGCCATGAATCCGGCGCGCCGCATCGTGGCGTTCGGCGCTG
>JAKCDM010000177.1 GCA_021841865.1 Pseudomonadota bacterium | reverse complement strand
GCCAGCTCGACGTCCAGCGTCAGGTGCGAGCGCTGGTTGTGCGCGCCGTAGGCGGAGATCTCGCGCGAACACGGGCACAGGCTGGTCACCGGCACCTGCACCGACTGGCGCAGCAGCGCCGGCTCGCCGACGCGGCCCCGCACCTGCCACAGCACCTCGTAGTCCAGCAGGCTGGACACCCCCGACACCGGAGCCGCCTTGCTGATGAAATAGGGAAAGCGCAGCGTGATTCGCCCCTCGTCGGCGCCCAGGCGGCGCAGCATGTCGTCGAACATGGCGCGCAGCCCGTTCGGGTCCAGCGGCCGCTCGCCCCAGGCCTGCAGCAGCTCGACGAAGCGCGACATGTGCGTGCCCTTGACGTCGGAGGGCAGCGCGACGTCGAGGTCGAACATCGCCACGCTGTGCTGTGCCTGGCCGTCGGCGCCGGCGATGCGCACCGGATGGCGCAAGGCCTTCACCCCGACCTGCTGGATGGGCATGCGGCGCGTGTCGGCCACAGACTGCACGTCCGGCAGCGCGGCGGAGCGGGTGAGGAATGAGTCCGGGGCATTCATGGTGTTGTTCCTTTGAGCGGATTCCAGGGGGAGCGGCCTCGTGGCACGCCGAACAGGGCGCAGTCGGCGGGCCGAAGTCCGGGGTCCGCGCGTTTGACATGGACAATGATGCATTTTGTCCTGGACAAAAGCAAACACAAACAAGATTTGTCCAGGACATCACCATGGTTTTGTCTGCAATGTCACAGTACGACTAAGATCTCTCAACGGATTCACGCTGCCATGCCCGACACCTCTCCCGCGCCCGAAACCACCACCGATGCCCAGTCCTCGCCCGCAGAGCAGGCGCCGCTGCGCGCGGAAGACCCGGTGCGCGGGCTGAGCATCGCCGCCGTCGAGCGCGACACCGGGCTGCCCAAGGACACTCTCAGAGTGTGGGAAAGACGCTACGGATTTCCCCGTCCGTTGCGCAATGCCCTCGACGAGCGCCTGTATCCGCCGGAACAGGTGCGCAAGCTCCAGCTGCTGCGCCGCCTGATCGCACTCGGCCATCGTCCGGGGCGAATCGCCGCGCTGCCGCTGGAGCAACTCGAGGCCATGGCCGTGCGCCATGGCGAAGCGCCCGCGGCGGCAGTCGACGCCACGACCGGGCTGGGGCATTTCCTCGCGCTGCTGCACGGACACGACATCGAGCGCCTGCGCCGCGAGCTTCAGCAGGCGCAGATGCGCCTGGGCCTGGCCCGCTTCGTGACCGACGTGGTCGCCCCGCTGACCGGCGAGGTCGGCGCGGCCTGGATGCGCGGCGAACTGCAGGTGTTCGAGGAGCACCAGTTCTCGGAAATCGTGCACCGCGTGCTGCGCAACGGCATCAGCGCGATTCCGGCGCTGGACGATGCGTCCTGGGTGCGCCCGCGCGTGCTGCTGACCACCATCCCGCAGGAGCCGCACGGCCTGGGCCTGCTGATGGTCGAGGCCATGCTGGCGCTCGAGGGCTGCCACTGCGTTTCGCTGGGAGTGCAGACCCCGCTTGCGGACATGCTGATGGCCGTGCAGGCCCACCACGCGGACATCCTGCTGCTCAGCTTCAGCCCGGTGCCCACGCGCACCCAGGTGCTCGATGCGCTGAGCGCGCTGCGCGCCGCGCTGCCGTCCACCGTGGAAATCTGGGCGGGCGGGTCGTCGGCGGCACTCGAGCGCGCCGGCGAGGGGGTGCGGGTCATCCGCCCGCTGCAGGCGCTGGCGCCGGAACTGGCCGCCTGGCGCGCCGCGCACGCCTGAACCCGCGCGGGCGCCTGGCGCGACAAGTTCCATGCGTCGCGGCGTGGCGTTGGCGGGCCATGCTTCCTATACTGGGTCGGCAGGCGCCGCCACGGGGCCCCGAGACGTCCGGCGGCCGGCCAAGCCCACGACCAGGAGAACGACGTGTTTCCCGAATACCGCGACCTGATTGCCAAGCTCAAAGCCGTCGACGCGCATTTCGCGCGCCTGTTCGAACGCCACAACGAACTGGACCAGCGCATTCGCAATCTCGAGCAAGGCATCGAGAACGGGGATTCCACGACCATCGAGACGCTGAAGAAGCAAAAACTCAAGCTCAAGGATGAGCTGTATGTCATGCTGCGTAAAGCAGCAACCGCCTGATCGAAAACTGCCGCGAGCCCAGGCCGCGGCAACTCCTACAGATATTGGCTCAGCTGGCGCACGCCCCAGTCCTCGGGGTCTTCCAGCCCGCTGATGCGGTCCTGGCAGCCCGCGGCCGCGAGGTCGACGAGGCGCGGGCCGACAGCGGACCGCGTGGTCGAGTCGAGCAGCACGCGCACCCTGGGCGTGAGCAGCGACTGTTCCGCCTGCTCGACGACCACGCCGAGCAGGCCCGATTCCAGGCGCACGAAACTGCCCACCGGGTAGATCCCGACGCTCTTGACGAAGTGCTGGAACACCTGGTTGTCGAAGTGCGAGCCGGTCCAGCCGGCCATGCGCCGCAGCGATCCCGCAGGGTCCCAACCCTGCTTGTAGGGCCGATTCGACGTGATGGCGTCGTACACGTCGCACACCGCCCCCATGCGCGCCATGAGGGAAATGCGCTCGGCCGGCGCGCCGTTGGGGTAGCCGGTCCCGTCCATTTTCTCGTGGTGGTTCAGGCACACGTCGAGCACCGCCGGAGCCATGCCGCCGAGGCGCTGGAGCAAGGCATGGCCGCGCTCGGGATGGGTGCGCACGACATCGAGTTCGGAGCGGTCGAGCTTGCCGGGCTTGTTGATGATCTGCATCGGGATCAAGGCCTTGCCCACGTCATGGAGCATGCCGGCCATTCCGGCGTCGCGCGTGCGCTCGGCGTCGAGCCCGAGTTGGCGCGACAGCGCGATCATCAGCGCGCACACCGCGACCGAGTGCATGTACGTGTACTCGTCGGCGGTCTTCAGGCGCGCCACGCTGACCAGCGCCCAGGGGTTGCGCTGCACCGACTCCGAGATCTGCTCGACCAGCTCGGCGGCTCCCGTGGTGTCGACGGCCCGCCCCATGCGGGCCTGCTCGAACATCGATCGCAGCACCGGGCGGGAGCCATCGTAGATACGCTGCGCGCGTTGCACTTCGGCACGAAAATCGACCAGGCGGGGTGACTCCTGCGGCGCCTGCGTTGTCTGCGCTGTCAGCTCTTCGGGGGGCACGTTCGGCGCCTTCCCGGCAGGCGCGAGCGCCTCCTCGGCAGGCGCATCGGGTGCCCGCGCAGCCCCCTCGGGCGGGGCGTCCCCCTTGCCGACATCGATCCACACCTCGGCGATCCCGCTGTCGCGTATGGTGCGGATGTCCTCGTCGCGACGGACCAGGAAGGAGCCGCGCCAGAAGGGATGCTGCAACCACGACCCGCCGAGTCGCTCCACGTACATGCCCGTGCGCAGCTGCTGAGTGGGAATTTTGCGAAGCATCGGTCGGGAGGTTGGACTCACGGGGTTTATCGCCGCGCGAACGCTACGCATCCTAGAACAAAGCTGCGCAGCTCGGCCGAGAACAATGTCACGATTTGCGCGCCTGACTGCCCCGCACGCACAAAGCCCGCGTTTCTCGTGCGCGCTGCGCACGTCTCGCCCGTTCTTCTAACATCTTTGCTCCACCTCGCGCCCATGCAGCGCGCGGCGTCCCACTCGTCAACGGCCCCATGAAACCCCTCGCCAGCCTGAGTCGCGTCGTGTTCAGCCGCTACTTCACCAGCGGCCTGATCTCGGCCAGCGGCACGCTCGCCCTGGGCTTCATCGGCCACGCCATCGGGGGCATGGGCATGGCGCTCAGCCTGGCCAGCGGCGCGTTGATGGTGTCCTTCGCCGACAACCCCGCACCGGTCGGGCTCAAGGCCATCGAGCTGCTGTTCGCGTCCTTCGCCGGCGCACTGTGCTTCGCCGCCGTCTGGAGCACCGACAGGCACCCGATGCTGCAACTGGCCGTCGTGCCGCTTCTGGGCTTCGTCGGCGGCCTGGTCAGCCTGTGGGGAAAGCGCGCGGTGGCCATCTCCTTCTGCCTGCTTTTCATCACCATCATCACGCTGGGCATCCCGGCGCCGGCCAACGCCGCGCAGCTCGGCGCGGGCACCTTGTTGCTGCTGCTCGGGGCGCTGGCCTACACCGTCTACGCGCTGGTGCTGGGCAGGGTGCTGCGCGGTCGCACCAAGCAGCAGGCGCTGGCCGAGCTGATCGACGCGCTGAGCGCCTATATGCGAGGCGAGGCCGAGCTGTACCCGGGCCGCGCCACGCCGCAGGGCGCAGCCGCCGACCCCCAGGCACGGGCGGCGATCCTGCAGGGCGCCGTCAACGACGCGCTGCAATCGGCACGCGACCTCGTGCTGCGCGAAGG
>JAKCDM010000176.1 GCA_021841865.1 Pseudomonadota bacterium | reverse complement strand
CTGGCGCGCCTGGTGGGCATCGAGGACCACGTGTACGTGGACGTCGACGCCTGCCCCCGCACGCTTGCGAAGGCCGACGAGGACCTGGAGCGCGAAACCCCGGACAAGACCTCGGCGGTGCATTTCCTGCGCTTCGATTTCGCGCCGGCGACCATCCGCGCCATGCGCGCCGGCGCAGCGATCCACATCGCTTGCGAACATCCCCACTACACTGCCCGCGAGGCCGTCGGCGCGGCGACCCGCGACGCCCTGCTGCGTGACCTCGACCCGCAATGACCCCCTGACGAGGACGCCCCGATGCTGCTGGCCCTGTCTCCGGCCAAGACCCTGGACATGGAGGCGGCGACCCCGCCGCTGCCCACCACCCTGCCCCGCTTCATCCCCGATTCCGCGCGCCTGATCGCCATCCTGCGCGAGCTGGCCCCGCCGCGCCTGAGCAGCCTGATGGGCATTTCCGACCGACTCGCCGTGCTCAACGCGCAGCGCTACGCGGCCTGGTCGGAACATTTCGACGCAGCCAACAGCCGGCCGGCGATTCTCGCGTTCGCCGGCGATGTCTACACCGGACTCGACGCCGCGCACCTGGCGCCCGAGGACCTGCGCTGGGCGCAGGACCACGTGGTCATGCTCAGCGGCCTGTACGGCGTGCTGCGCCCGCTGGACCTGATGCAGGCCTACCGCCTCGAGATGGGAACCCGCCTGGACAACCCGGCCGGGCGCGACCTGTACGCGTTCTGGGGTTCGCGCATCGCCGACGCGCTGCGCGAGCAACTGGGCTCGCATCGCCACAAGGTGCTGCTGAACCTGGCGTCCGAGGAGTATTTCCGCGCAGTCGACCGCACCGCGCTGGGCCTGCCGGTGATCGACGTCGTGTTCCAGGAGGGCGATGGCGGGCGCTGGCGGATCGTCGGCGTGCACGCCAAGCGCGCGCGCGGCCTGATGGCGCGCTGGATCATCCAGCAGCGCGCCGACCAGCCCGAGCAGATCCAGGGCTTCGACTCCGAAGGCTATGCCTGGGCCCCGCAGGCCTCGGACGCCACGCGCTGGGTGTTCCGGCGCGAGCGCCGCGGCGCCTGAGCGCCGGCATCTTCCACTCGCGCAATCGGCTGGTGTATGATTTCGCTTCTTTCGGGGGGGTAGCTCAGCTGGGAGAGCGTCGCGTTCGCAATGCGAAGGTCGGGAGTTCGATCCTCCTCCTCTCCACCACCGATTCAGCAAGCCAGGCCGCCGTAGCAACGACGGCCTGGCTTTTTTCTTGCCCGTAGCTTCCGGCGCGTTCCCGCCACGAACCCGCGCCAGCCCGATTTTCCACAATGATTTTGTGGGATTAACGCGCCGGCCGCGCCGACAGACGTGACTCACTAGCATTCTCCGGGCGTTTCAACACCCCCTCATGGAGACAAGCTCATGGCACAGGTCACGCTGCGCGGTACCCCCATCGAAGTCCAGGGCACGCTGCCCGCACCCGGTTCCGCCGCGCCATCTCTGCGCCTGACCGACAAGACCCTGGCCGACGTGGGGCTCGACGCCTGGGCCGGCAAGCGCAAGGTGCTCAACATCGTGCCGTCGCTGGACACGCCGACCTGCGCGCAGTCGACCCGGCATTTCAACCAGCAGGCGTCGAGCCTGGACAACACCGTGGTGCTGGTGGTTTCGGCGGACCTGCCCTTCGGCGCCAGCCGTTTCTGCAGTGTCGAGGGCCTGGACAACGTGGTCACGCTGTCGACCTTTCGCAACCCGGAGTTCCTGCCCGCCTGGGGCGTGCAGATGACCAGCGGCCCGCTGCGCGGGCTGACGGCGCGCGCCGTCGTGGTGCTGGATGCCGACAATCGCGTGCTGCACAGCGAACTCGTGCCGGAGATCGCGCAGGAGCCCGATTACGCTGCGGCCATTGCGTCACTGCGCTGAATGCCTCGCCCGCGCCTGCCAGGCCGCGCCCGGCGCGGGGCAGGCGCGCCGGCGCAGGTATTACATTGTGGGTTGAAGCGGACTGCCGCGACACCGCAGCGCCATCGCTGCCGGCGTCGGCGAGCCGCACCCATCGACCTACTCGCGCCCCCATGTCCTGCCTGATCTGCGGCTCCCTCGCCTTCGACTCCATCGCCAATTTCGAAGGTCGCTTCGCCGAACACATCCTGCCCGACAAGATCCACGTGCTCAACGTGGCGTTCCTGGTCCCCAGCCTGCGTCGAGATTTCGGCGGCTGCGCCGGCAACATCGCCTACACGGTCAAGGCGCTGGGTGGCGAACCGGTGGTGCTGGCGGCCCTCGGCGCCGACGGCGGCGACTACGAGCAGCGCCTGGACGCGCTGGGCATCTCGCGCGACCACGTGCGCGTGGTGCCTGGCAGCCACACGGCGCAGGCGCACATCATCACCGACCTGGACAACAACCAGATCACATCCTTCCACCCGGGGGCCATGCAGTTCGCGCACACCCAGCCGGCGCCGTCGCTGCCGCAGCTTCGCCTGGGGATCATCGCTCCCGACGGACGCCAGGGCATGATCGAGCATGCCGAGCAGATGGCCGCCGCAGGCGTGCCCTTCGTGTTCGACCCGGGGCAGGGGCTGCCCATGTTCGGCCGGCCCGAACTGCGCCGCTTCGTCGAGCTGGCCTCGTGGGTGGTGGTCAACGACTACGAGGCCGCGATGCTGTCGGAGCGCTGCGAGTGGAGCCTGGAACACATCGCATCGCAGGTGCGCGGCCTGGTGGTCACGCGCGGCGCACACGGCTGCGACGTCTACGAGAGCGGTGCCAGCACCCGCGTGGCACCACGCCCGGCGCTGCAGGTCGTCGATCCCACCGGCTGCGGCGATGCGTTCCGTGGCGCGCTGCTGTGGGCACTCGAGGCCGAATGGCCGCTGCTCGACGCGTGTCGCCTGGGCAATGTGCTGGGCGCGCGCAAGGTGGCCTGCAGCGGCCCGCAGAACCACGTGGTCACGCTGGAACAGGCGCTCGAGGATTTCCACGCGGCCTACGGCGCGGCACCGGCGAAGACCCAGCGCGCGGCCTGAGGGAAGAACAGGCGGACGGACAGGCGGACGACAGGCGCGCCCCGCCGGACCTGCGGCTTGAGCGCAAGCGCCGCCACGGCGCGGCGGGCAGAAAAACCCGACGCGTCGTACAGTGACTGTTTCGCCGTGCGCGCGCCAGCCCGCGTGCCGCGCGGTCGCCAACCAGCACCCGTCACGCATGTCCCAGACCGCCACCGCAGGCGCCGTCCCGCGCACCCAGTTCCCGGTGCTCGGCGCCATCAGTCTCTCGCACCTGATCAACGACATGATGCAGTCGTTGATGCTGGCCATCTACCCGCTGCTCAAGGGCAACCTGCACCTGAGTTTCGGGCAGATCGGGCTGATCACGCTGACCTACCAGATCACCGCGTCGATCCTGCAACCGCTGGTCGGGCTGTACACGGACCGCAAGCCGCGCCCGTACTCCCTTTCGTTGGGCATGGGCTTCACCTTTGTCGGACTGCTGCTGCTGTCGCGTGCCGACAGCTTCGGCCATGTGCTGATGGCCGCGTCCTGCGTGGGCATGGGTTCGTCGATCTTCCACCCCGAATCGTCGCGCGTGGCGCGCATGGCCTCCGGCGGACGCCATGGCCTGGCACAGTCGATCTTCCAGGTCGGAGGCAACGCCGGAACGGCGCTCGGTCCGCTGCTCGCCGCGGCGATCATCGTCAGTCACGGCCAGCGCTCGGTGGCGTGGTTCTCCGCCGCCGCCCTGGTGGGAATGGTGCTGCTCGCGCTGGTCGGGCGCTGGGCCGCGCATCATCTCGTGGCGGCTCGCAAGCGTGCCGCCGCGCGCCCGGCGCAGGCACACCCGCCGGCCCTGGTGCGGCGCACCATGGCAGTGCTGCTGGCGCTGGTGTTCTCCAAGTTCTTCTACCTGGCTTCGATCAACTCCTACCTGATCTTTTTCCTGCAGCAGCGCTTTGCCATCTCGGTGCGCGACGCGCAGCTGCATCTGTTCATCTTCCTCGCTTCGGTGGCTGCCGGCACGCTGCTCGGCGGACCGATCGGCGACCGCATCGGGCGCAAGCGCGTGATCTGGGTATCGATCCTCGGCGTGGCTCCGTTCACGCTGGCGCTGCCGTACGCCAGCCTCGACATGTCGGCGGCATTGACGGCAGTGATCGGCTTCGTGCTGGCGTCCGCGTTCCCCGCCATCGTCGTATACGCCCAGGAGCTCATGCCGGGCAAGGTCGGCGCGGTGTCCGGACTGTTCTTCGGGCTGGCCTTCGGGCTCGGCGGCATCGGCGCGGCCGCGCTGGGGCAGCTCGCCGACCTGATCGGCATCGTCGGCGTGTACAAGGTGTGCTCGTTCCTGCCGCTCATCGGCCTGCTGGC
>JAKCDM010000175.1 GCA_021841865.1 Pseudomonadota bacterium | reverse complement strand
GAATCCAGGAAGACATGAAGACGGCGATGCGCGCCAAGGACAGCGCCCGCCTGGGCACCATCCGCATGCTGCTGGCGGCGATCAAGCAGCGCGAAGTCGATGAGCGGGTGGAACTCGACGACGCGGCCGTGCTGAGCGTGATCGAGCGCATGATCAAGCAGCGCCGCGACGCCAGGGCGCAGTTCGACGCCGGTGGGCGCAGCGACCTGGCCGACCAGGAAGCCGCCGAGATCGCCGTGCTCGAGCCCTACCTGCCGGCGCGGCTCGGCGCCGACGAACTCGACGCGGAGATCCGCGCCGTCATCTCCGAGCTGGGCCTGGCCGGCCCGCAGGCGCTGGGCAAGCTGATGCCGGCGCTGAAGACCCGGCTTTCCGGGCGCGCCGACATGGCCCAGGTATCCGCCCGCGCCAAGGCGCTGCTCGGCGGCTCCTGAGCCCCCGCGCCGGGCGCCGGCGCAAGGCTCCACTGCCGCTTCAGCCCTCGATGCGGGCGTAGGCGGAGTGGTTGTGGATGGACTCGAAGTTCTCCGCCTCGACCACGAAGCTGCCGATGCGCGGCTCGGCGCGCACACGCGCGGCGACGTCGCGAACCAGGTCCTCGACGAACTTCGGGTTGTCGTAGGCGCGCTCGGTCACGTACTTCTCGTCGGGGCGCTTGAGCAGGCCCCAGATCTCGCAGGAAGCTTCCTCCTCGGCCAGGCGGATCAGGCTTTCCAGCGGCATCGACTCGAGCAGATCGGCCGTGATCGTGATGTGCGAGCGCTGGTTGTGCGCGCCGTAGGCGGAAATCTCCTTCGAGCAAGGGCACAGCGCCTTCACCGGCACCTGCACCACCGCGCGCACCTGCGTGGCGTCGCCGTCGACCCGCGCGGTCCACTCGACCTCGTAGTCCATCAGGCTGGCCACCCCGCTGACCGGCGCCGTCTTGCGCACGAACAACGCGAAGCGGAACGACAGGCGCCCGGCCTGCGCGTCAAGCCGCTTGCACATGCCCCGGGCCATTTCGCCCAGCGTCGAGAAGTCGAGCGCCACGTCGCTGGCCTCGAGCATCTCGACAAAGCGCGACATGTGGGTTCCCTTGCGCTCCGCCGGCAAGGCCACGTCCGCGTCCACTCGAGCCACCGAGGACTGCACGCCGCCGTCGGCCGTGCGCACCAGCACCGGGTAGCGCAAATCCTTGATCCCTACGCGCTGGATCGCCAGGCGGCGGTGATCGTGGGAACTCTGGACGTCGGGAATGGGTTCGTAGGGTTGGTTCATGGCGGCAGCGGCGGACCCGCGCGGATCCGCCAAGGGGGTTGATCACCCCGTTGACAAAGGAGTCATTATCGCGTTCGCGCAGCAAGCCTGCACGCAGCGCAGCCGACAGGCTCAGGCATTCGCCGCCTGGCGCTGCCCGCCGCTGGCGCAGCCCAGCATGTCGCCGAAGCGCGCACGAATGCTGCGCAGCAGCCCGGGGGCATCCAGCCCGGCGGCGGCCGTCACCTGCGCCGGGTCGCCATGCTCGAGCCAGACGTCGGGCAGCCCCAGCACGAGCACCGGAATGCAACAGCCCTGGCGCTGCAGTTCCTCGAGGCACGCCGAGCCCGCGCCGCCGCTGGCCGCGCCCTCCTCGACCGTGACCAGCGCGTCGTGGTCGGCGGCGACCCGCTGCAGCATCGCGCCGTCCAGCGGCTTGATGAAGCGCATGTCGACCACGCTGGCGTCGATCTCCTCGGCCGCCTTCAGCGCCGCGTGCAGCACCGGCCCGAAAGCCAGGATCGCCACGCGCCGGCCCGCCGGCGCCCGCCCCTGGCGGCGCAGCTCGGCCTGCCCCACCGGCAGCGTCGACAGGTCGCCGCGATCCACCGTCGCGCCGATGCCGGCGCCGCGCGGGTAGCGCACCGCGCTGGGCACGTCGAGCGCGAAGGCCGTGCTCAGCATGCGCCGGCACTGGCTTTCGTCGCTCGGCGCCATCAGCACCATGTCGGGTACGCAGCGCAACGCGGCGATGTCGAAGGCACCGGTATGCGTGGCGCCGTCGGCGCCCACCACGCCTGCGCGGTCGATCGCGAACACCACCGGCAGTTTCTGCAGCGCGACGTCGTGGATGAGCTGGTCGTAGGCACGCTGCAGGAAGGTCGAATAGATCGCCACCACCGGCTTCAGGCCCTCGCAGGCCATGCCCGCGGCGAAGGTCACCGCGTGCTGCTCGGCGATGCCGACGTCGAAGTAGCGCTGCGGAAAGCGCGCCGCATACTCGACCATGCCCGAGCCCTCGCACATCGCCGGCGTCACGGCCATCAGCCGCGGGTCGGCCTGCGCCATGTCGCAAAGCCAGTTGCCGAACACCTGCGCGAAGGTCGGGCGCGGCGCCACCGCCGGCGGCTTGATGCCCACCGCCGGGTCGAAACGCCCCGGGCCGTGATAGGTGATCGGATCGGCCTCGGCCAGCTTGTAGCCATGGCCCTTGCGAGTGACCACGTGCAGCAGGCGCGGCCCACCGCGCTCGCGCAGGTTCTGCAGCGTCGGCACCAATGCGTTCAGGTCGTGCCCGTCGATCGGACCGAAATAGTCGATGCCGAACTCCTCGAACAGGGTGCCCGGCGCGACCAGGCCCTTGGCCTGCTCCTCCAGGCGCCGCGCCAGCGCCAGCAGCGGCGGCGGCGCAGCCTTCAGCACCTGCTTGGCCGCGTCGCGCGCGCTGGCGTAGAAGCGTCCCGACAGCAGCCGCGCCAGGTAGCGGTTGAGCGCACCGACCGGAGCCGAGATCGACATGTCGTTGTCGTTGAGCACGATCAGCAGGTCGGCCTCCGGATGCACGCCCGCGTTGTTCAACGCCTCGAAGGCCATGCCGCCGGTCATCGCGCCGTCGCCGATCACCGACACCACCTTGCGCCGCTCGCCCTTCGCCCGCGACGCCAGCGCCAGGCCCAGCCCGGCGGAAATCGACGTCGACGAATGCGCGGTGCCGAAAGTGTCGTAGACGGACTCGTCACGCCGCGGAAACCCGGAAATGCCACCCCACTGGCGCAGCCCGGCCATGCGTTCGCGGCGTCCGGTGAGGATCTTGTGGGCGTAGGTCTGGTGCCCGACGTCCCACACCAGGCGGTCGTGGGGGGTGTCGAACACATAGTGCAGCGCCAGCGTCAGCTCCACCGTGCCCAGGTTGGACGACAGGTGTCCGCCGGTGCGCGAGACCGTCTGCAGCAGGAACTCGCGCAGTTCGCTCGCGAGCTGCGGCAATTGCTCGGGTGCCAGGCGCCGCAGCTCCCGGGGATCGTCGATGCCTTGCAGCAAATGCATGTTCAGTGACTCCTGGCGAGCACGCGGCGGGCCAGCTCGGCCAGGCGCTGCGTACGCTGCTGCGCCGGCGGCGGCAGTCGCCGCAACGCCTCCAGCGCCTGGTCGAGCAGGCGCTGCGCGTACTGTCGCGCCGGCTCGACGCCGAGCAGGCTGACGAACGTGGCCTTGCCCTGCTCGGCATCCTTGCCCGCGGTCTTGCCCAGCGTGGCCGAATCCATGCTCGCGTCGAGCACGTCGTCGACCACCTGGAACGCCAGACCGATGTTCTCGGCGTAATCGCGCAGCGCGGGCTCGCAACGCGAGGCCAGCTCCGCATCGCGTTCGGCGGCGCAGGCCACGCCCATCAGCACGCTGGCGCGCAACAGCGCACCGGTCTTGCGCGCGTGCATGTCGCGCAGCGCGTCCAGGTCGAGGCGCTGCCCGGTGGCCAGCAGGTCGGTGGCCTGGCCGCCGGCCATTCCCGCGGCGCCCGCCGCGCCGGCCAGCAGCCGGCACAGACGGGCCTGCAGCGCAGGCGCCAGCGCCGCGTCGCCGGTCAGCACCTCGAACGCGCGGGTCTGCAGCGCATCGCCGGCGAGCAGGGCCATGGCCTCGCCGAAGCGCACGTGCACGGTGGGCATGCCGCGGCGCAACACGTCGTTGTCCATGCAGGGCAGGTCGTCGTGCACCAGCGAATACGCGTGCACCAGTTCCGTGGCCAGGGCCGCGGCGTCCAGCGCCGCGCTGTCGGCGCCCAGGCACTCGCCGGCGGCCCACACCAGCAGCGGGCGCATGCGCTTGCCGCCCAGCGCGGCCGCGTAGTGCATGGCCTCGCCCAGCGCGGCGCCCGGCGCCAGCCCGCTGCCGACGTGGCGCTCGATCAGCTCGCGCGCGCGCTGCGCCCGCGCCGCTGCCCACGCGTCGAAATCGGCGCCGGCGGGCGCAGCGCGCGACGGCTCGGCGACGGCGCCGCTCGCCGGCGCGTCAGTCGTCGCCAGCGCGCTCGTTGGCATAGGGTTGGAGTTCACCACCGTCCAGGATCCGTACCTGCTGTTCCACCGCCTGCAGGCGTTCGCGGCAAAAGCGCAGCAGCT
>JAKCDM010000174.1 GCA_021841865.1 Pseudomonadota bacterium | reverse complement strand
GGACGGGGCGTTAGCCGTCGGGCCCAAGGTTTACTTGTACAAGGCGATGGCATCGCCTCGAGACGGTCTGACGCCAAAGCTGATCTTTTCCAACATGACCGCCCTCATGCGCGGCATGCGCGCCTGGGACGGGATCGAGGTGCCACGCGAGCCCGGCGTGTGCATCGACGGCGCGTTCATCCACGAGCCGACCCAGCGCTTCCAGGAAATCATGTCCTCGGGCTTTTACTTCCCCAGCCTGCCCGACGTGAGCTTCTCGGTGATGAGCAACAAGAACGCCAGCGTCGACGGCGATAACGGTCATGGCCTGCTGCGGCGCGTCGACGAGGCCCGCCGCGAGCAGATGTTCTACCCCTACACCTTCCTGCGCCGCGGCAAGCGCACGCTGCACGGACTGTGGGACGGAGAGGAGGTGCTGGCCCGGCGCAGCGACGGCGCGCTGATCTTCGACTGGGAGCTGGTGGGAGAGCCCGGGAACCCGGCTCGCCCGTCGTGGTTCGAGATGGGCTTTCGCACCCGCGTGGCCAACAACCAGGTGGGGGCGGCCGAGACCACGTCGATCAGCGACGAGCAGGCCATCGCGCTGTGGGACCGCCTGCTCGACAACGTCAAGTTCCGCGTCATGGTCCCCGGCGCCACGCCGCAGGCCGTGGCCCTGCGCTGAGCCGCTGCAGGCCGCCCGCGGCGGCCGGCAGTGCGACGTTTCAGGGAAACGCCGGGATGTCGGGCTCCACGCCCTCCGGGCGGGCGCCCGGGTGCAGGCGTTCGATCATCTGCTCGATCTCGGCCACGCGCGCTGCCGGGACGTCGACCATCATCAGCAACGCTCCCTGCTCGATCTCGTGCTCGTAGGGCTGCAGGCGCCGGCTGTTCACGCTGACGCCAATCATGCTGCTGACCCAGGCGCCTACCGCGCTGCCGGCCAGCGCCAGGCTGAGCACGATCGCGCCCGCCGAGACCACGGCACCGCCAGGCACGGCGATCGCCACCAGCCCGGCCAGCGTGCCGGTGGCTCCGCCCAGGCCGAGCCCGCGCTCGACGGCCGGGATCAGGTCGGTCTTCTGCGCCAGGCCGGCCTCGGGCAGGTTGCCCAATGGCGTGCCTTCGCGCGCCAGCACGTGGATATGCTTTTCCGGCACGCGTGCCAGCAGCAGTTCGTCGACGATCGCCGAGGCCGTGCCGGGGTCCGGGACCAGGAAGTACATACGTCGCATGGAACACCTCCATGGCTGGGTGGCTGCAGGCGCCGTTGCCGGGCCTGAATGCCCGCGGGCGAGGCCCGCGGGGTGCAAGGGCGCGATCGGCGGGCCGGCCGTGCTCCGCGGCGCGTTCAGCGCGTGTCGCGCAGGGCGTGCCGAAGGGTTTCGGTCAACTGGTCGATGTGCGCGCGTTCGATGATCAGCGGTGGCGAAAGCGCGATGGTGTCGGCGGTGCAGCGCACCAGGGCGCCCATCTCGAAGCAGCGTGTGAACACCTCGTGGCCGCGAAGCCCGGCGCCCTCGGGTCGCGGGTGCAGCTCGACGGCTCCCATCAGCCCGATGTTGCGGATGTCGCGCACATGCGGGCTGTCGCGCAGCGAGTGCAGCGCCTGCTCCCAGTAGGCGTCGAGGCCGTCACGGCGTACCCGCTCGAGCAGGCCCTCGTCGGCGTACAGCTGTTGCGTGGCCAGCGTCGCCGCGGCCGCCAGCGGGTGACCCGAGTAGGTGTAGCCGTGGGCGAATTCGATGGCGCCGTCGGCGGCGGCCTCGAGCACGGTGTCGACGAGGTCGTCGCGCACGAACACCGCGCCCAGCGGCACCGTGCCGTTGTTGACCGCCTTGGCGCTGACGATGAGGTCGGGCAGCACGCCCAGGGCCTGCGCTGCGAACGGCGCGCCCAGGCGCCCGTAGCCGGTGATGACCTCGTCGAACACCAGCAGCAGCCCGTGCTTGTCGCAGATCGCGCGCAGGCGTTGCAGGTAGCCCTGGGGCGGCACCAGCACGCCGGTGGAGCCGGCCACCGGTTCGACGATCACCGCGGCGATGTTCGACGCGTCGTGCAGTTGCACCAGGCGCTCGAGTTCATCGGCCAGGTGCGCTCCCCATGCCGGCTGCCCGCGCGCGAAGCCCTGGCGCTCCAGGTCGTGGGTGTGGGGGAGGTGGTCGACATTGGGCAGCATCGCGCCGTGGAACACCTTGCGGTTGCCGGCGATCCCTCCCACCGAGATGCCTCCGAAGCCCACGCCGTGGTAACCCCTTTCCCGCCCGATGAACACGTTGCGCTGGCCCTGGCCGCGCGCGCGGTGGTATGCCAGCACGATCTTCAGCGCCGTGTCGACGCTTTCCGAGCCGGAGTTGGTGAAGAACACGCGCTTGAGACGCCCCGGCGCGATTCGCGCCAGCGCCTCGGCAGCCTCGAATTCCAGCGGATGGCCCATCTGGAACGACGGCGCGTAGTCCATGCGTGCCGCCTGTTCCTGGATCGCCCGGGTGATCGGCTCGCGGCCGTGCCCGGCATTGACGCACCACAGCCCGGCGGTGCCGTCGAGAATGCTGCGCCCGTCGTCGCTGCGGTAATGCATGCCCTGCGCCGCCACCAGCAGGCGCGGGGTGTTCTTGAACGATCGGTTGGCCGTGAAGGGCATCCACAGCGCCTGCATCGCGCCTCGGCCCGCTCCGGTCTCGGCGACCTCGGACAGCGGATGACGTTGGTTCATGGCGTTTTCCTAGGAATGGGGAACAATGTAAGGGATTGCATTGCCCCTGACGGGCGCGGAGCCTTGAGCGCGTCTCGTCGACCCCTTCACGTCCGACTTCGCAGCGTCATGGCCCTCGGTCTCTACATCATCGGCGACGAAATCCTGTCCGGCAAGCGGCAGGACAAGCATTTCTCCCATATTCAGCAACTCCTCGCTGCGCGAGGCATGCAGTTGCAATGGGCCCAGTACCTGGGCGACGACCCGCAGGTGCTGGAACAGGCGTTTCGGGCGAGCTTCGCGCGCGGTGACACCGTGCTGAGCTGCGGGGGCATCGGGGCCACGCCGGACGATCACACCAGGTCCGCGTCGGCCCGCGCTCTCGACCTGCCGCTGGAGTTGCACGCGCAGGCCGCCGAGCTGATCCGCCAGCGAATCGCCAGCGCCTCGCTGGGCGACTCCGACTCGCCGGCCAACCAGCAGCGCCTGCAGATGGGCGTGTTTCCGCAAGGATGCGAGATCATCCCCAACCCCTACAACCAGATCCCCGGGTATTTCATTCGCGAGCACTATTTCGTGCCGGGTTTTCCAGTCATGGCCTGGCCGATGATCGAATGGGTGCTCGACACGCGCCTGCAGCACCTGCAACGGCCGGCCGGCTACCTGGAACGCGGGTTGATCGTGCAGGGCATCATGGAGTCGGAGCTGACGCCGCTGATGCAGCGCATCGAGCACGAGCATGCCGAGGTCAAGGTGTTCAGCCTGCCCAGCGTGGACGATCCCAAGTGGGGTCGGCACATCGAGGTCGGCGTGAAGGGCGAGCCCGAACGCGTCGAGCCTGCTTTCGAGACCCTGCGCCGCGGCATCGACGCGCTCGGCGCGCAAGTTCGCACCGAAACGGTGCGTTCGATCTGAAACGCACCGCATTGGTGCGTTCCGCACCGGTGCTGTGCGCCCGCGGCGCGTGGCGCGGGCGCACTGCGCGCGAGCAAAGCCCGGCGCGGCGCTCTTGCGCGAGCCCCCGGCTGGCGTGCCGGCAAAAGCGTCGAATATGGCATGGATTCTGCTAGATTTGCGGCCAGGGCCGCGCGCGGTCGCCGGCGCCCGGGCGTGCGTCGACCCCCCGGCAGCCCGGCGGCGGGCCATGCGCCACGGGCCGATCTCCCCGAACTACACCCCATTCATCCTTGGAGAACTTGCATGAGCACTCAGGTTGCTGACGTAATGAACATGGTGAAGGAAAACGACGTCAAGTTCGTCGATTTCCGCTTCACCGATACCCGCGGCAAGGAACAGCACGTGACCGTGCCGGTGTCGGCGTTCGACGAAAGCAAGTTCACCGAGGGTCACGCCTTCGACGGCTCCTCGGTGGCGGGCTGGAAGGGCATCGAGGCGTCGGACATGCTGCTGATGCCCGATGCCGGCACGGCCAACATCGACCCGTTCATGGAAGAGACGACCCTGCTGCTGCAGTGCGACGTGCTCGAGCCGGGCGACGGCAAGCCCTATGACCGCGACCCGCGCTCGATCGCCAAGAAGGCCGAGGCCTTCCTGAAGGCCTCCGGAATCGGCGACACCGCGTACTTCGGTCCGGAACCCGAATTCTTCATCTTCGACCAGGTGCGCTGGAACGTCGACATGTCCGGCTGCTTCGTGAAGATCGACTCGGACGAGGCCTCCTGGTCCACCGGCG
>JAKCDM010000173.1 GCA_021841865.1 Pseudomonadota bacterium | reverse complement strand
CCCAGCACCACGCCCTCGCCCGGGTGCACGCGCCCGGCCAGCGGCTCGAGCACGCCGGCCAGGGTCTTGACCAGCGTCGACTTGCCCTGCCCGTTGGCGCCGAGCACGCCGATGCGCGCGCCGGCCAGCACGTCGCGCTCGACCGCGCGCAGCACCGGACGCTGCGCAGAGAACCCGCAGTCGAGCGCGCGTGCGCGCAGCAACTGCTGCGGCTGGCGCTCGGGCGCCAGGAACTCGAAGTGCAGCGGGTGGCTGAGCATCACCGGCGCGAGCAGCTGCATGCGCTCGAGCGCCTTCAGGCGGCTTTGCGCCTGCCGCGCCTTCGTGGCCTTGGCCCGGAAGCGCTCGACGAAGCCGCTCAGGCGCGCGATGTCGGCCTGCTGGCGCGCATAGGCCTGCGCCTGCTGGGTCAGAGCCAGCGCGCGGCGCTGCTCGAAGTCCGTGTAGCCGCCGCTGTAGCGGCTCAGGCGGCCGTTTTCCAGATGCACGGTGACCTGGGTCACCGCGTCGAGGAATTCGCGGTCGTGGGAAATGACCAGCAAGGTGCCGGGGTACCGGCCCAGCCAGTTCTCCAGCCACACCAGCGCGTCGAGGTCGAGGTGGTTGGTCGGCTCGTCCAGCAGCATGCAGTCGCTGGGCTGGAACAGCGCCTGCGCGAGCGCCAGGCGCATGCGCCAGCCGCCCGAGAAGCTGCTCACCGGGTGGCGCAACTGCGCGGGGGTGAAACCCAGGCCGAGCAGCAGGGCCTCGGCGCGCGACTGCGCGCTGTAGCCCTGCGCCAGCTCGAGCGCCTCGGCCGCCGCCGCGATGGCGGCGCCGTCGGCGGCGAGCTCCGCGACGCGCAGCGCGTCGCGGGCCCGCTGCAGCGCGCTGTCGGCCAGGCAGACGTAGTCGGTGGCCGGCAGATCGCTGTCCGGCACGTCCTGCGCCACCGAGGCCACGCGCCAGTGCGCCGGAAACTCGAAATCGCCTGCATCCTCGACCAGCTTGCCGAGCAGCAGCCCGAACAGCGACGATTTGCCGGCGCCGTTGGCGCCGACCAGGCCCACCTTCTCGCCGGGATGAACCGTCAGTTCCGCGTCGTCGAGCACCTGGCGCGCGCCGCGGCGCAGGCTCAGGCCCTGCAGCCGGATCATGGCTTCACGCCCAGCCCGGCGGCCTCGACCAGGAACACCGTGTCGTCGCCCGAGCTGACCGGCAGCCAGACCACCGGCAGGCCCGGGAACGCCGACTCGAAATTCGCCCGCTCGTGGCCGATCTCGACCACCAGCACGCCGTCCGGCCGCAAGTGCGCGGCGGCCTGCTCGAGCAGGCGGCGAACCAGGTCCATGCCATCGTCGCCTCCCGCCAGCGCCAGCTCGGGCTCGTGGCGGAACTCCGGCGGCAGCGCGGCCATCGAGCGCGCGTTCACGTACGGCGGATTGCACAGCACGAGGTCGAAGCGATCACCGGCGCCGCAGGGCTCGAACAGATCCCCGTGCAACAGGCTCACGCGCTGCTCCAGGCCGTGCAGTCGCACATTGGCGCGTGCCAGTTCCAGCGCCGCCGCGGACAGGTCGACCGCGCTGACCGCGGCGTGCGGCCAGCGCTGCGCCGCCAGCACGGCCAGGCTGCCGCCACCGGTGCAGATGTCGGCGATGCTCGCCGGCTCGCCAGCCAGCCAGGGCTCGAGCGCGTGGTCGAGCAACTCGGCGATCAGCGAGCGCGGAACGATGCTGCGCTCGTCGACCAGGAAGCGCTGGCCGTGCAGCCAGGCCTCGCCCAGCAGGTAGGCCAGCGGACGACGGCTGCGCACTCGCTCGGCCAGCAGCTCGCGCACGCGCTCGAGCGCGTCGGCCGGCACCACGCGGCGCTGCAGTCGCGGCCACTGCGTGAAGCTCTCCAGCAGCGGCAAGCCCAGGCAGTGGATCAGCATCCAGGCCGCTTCCTGCTCGGCATCCTCGGTGCCCTGCCCGAATTGCAGCCCGGCGTCGCGCAGCGCGCGCGCGGTGTCGCGCCAGGCCTGCGAAAGGCGCACGCCGGGCATCAGGCCGCCAGCGCCTCGAGGGTGCGGCGGTACACGCCCGCCAGCGGTTCCAGGAAACGCAGCTCGACGTGCTCGTCGACCTTGTGGATGCTGGCGTTGGGCGGGCCGAACTCGACGACCTGGGAGCAGACCTTGGCCAGGAAACGCGCATCCGACGTGCCGCCGGTGGTCGACAGCTCGGCGCGCACGCCGGTCTCGGCAGCGATGGCGCCCACCAGCGCGTCCGACAGCTCGCCGGGCCGGGTCAGGAAGGGCTCGGCGCCGAGGGTCCATTCGAGCGTGTGGCGCAGCTCGTGGCGTTGCAGCACGTCGACCACGCGGCGCTGCAGCAGCGCGGCCGGCGACGCGGGGCTGAAGCGGAAGTTGAACACCACCTCGAGCTCGCCGGGGATCACGTTGGTGGCGCCGGTGCCGGCATGGATGTTCGAGATCTGCCACGTGGTCGGCGGAAAATGCTCGTCGCCCTGGTCCCAGCTCGTCGCGGCCAGTTCGGCAAGCGCGGGCGCGGCCAGGTGCACCGGGTTGCGCGCCAGGTGTGGATAGGCGACGTGGCCCTGCACGCCGTGCACGACCAGGCGCCCGGTGAGCGAGCCGCGGCGCCCGTTCTTGATCACGTCGCCCAGCGTGTCGGTGCAGGTGGGCTCGCCGACGATGCACCAGTCAAGGCGCTGGCCGCGCTCGCGCAGCATCTCGCACACCCGCACCGTGCCGTCGCGCGCGGGCCCTTCCTCGTCGCTGGTCAGCAGGAACGCGATGGACGCGCGGGGCCGCGCATGCGCGGCGAGGAACTGCTCGACCGCGACGACCATCGCGGCCAGCGAGCTCTTCATGTCGGCCGCGCCTCGTCCGTACAGCCTGCCGTCGCGCACCTCGGGCTCGAAGGGGTCGCTGCTCCAGGCCTGCAACGGCCCGGTGGGCACGACGTCGGTATGCCCGGCGAACACCAGGGTCGGCGAGTCCGCCCCGGCGCTGCCGCGGCGCAGCGCCCACAGGTTGCGCACGCGCCAGTCGTCGGGACCCGCGTCGATGAACTCGCATTCGAAGCCGCTGGCGCGCAGGCGCTCTGCCAGCCACGCCTGGCAGCCTCCGTCGTCCGGTGTCACGGAGCGCAGGCGAATGAGTTCACGCGCCAGCTCGAGGGTGGGGGTGGGAGTGCTTGCTCGGGATGTCATCGAGACCTTCAATGTGCGCCCAGATCGAGGGAGATTTCGCGAAACGACGGCTCGTCGGTCTCGGCCGCGGGCGGCTGGGCCGACGGGCGCGGAGCGAATTCGTTCTGCAGGCGCCACAGCAGGTTGGTCGGCGAGTCGGCGGCGGCCAGCGCCTCCTCGCGCGCGACGCGCCCGTCGCGCACCATGTCGGCCAGGCATTGCTCGAAGCTCTGCGAGCCTTCGGCCATGGACTTCTCCATCGCCTCGCGCACCGCCGACAGATCGCCCTTGGCGATGAGCTCGCGGATCAGCTGGGTGTTGAGCAGCACCTCCACCGCCGGCACCCGCCCGCCGGATGCCGCCGGCAGCAGGCGCTGCGAGATCACCGCGCGCAGCCCGGCCGACAGGTCCGAAAGCAGCGACGAGCGCATGTCCAGCGGGAACAGCCCGAGGATGCGGTTGAGCGCCTGGTGGCTGTTCGACGCGTGCAGCGTGGCCAGGCACAAGTGGCCCGACAGCGCGTAGTTCAATGCCGCCGCCATGGTGTCGCGATCGCGGATCTCGCCGATCATGATGCAGTCGGGAGCCTGGCGCAGCGCGTTCTTCAGGCCGATCGACAGGTCGCGCGCATCGATTCCGATCTCGCGCTGGTTGACGATCGACTTGCGGTTGCGGAACAGGTACTCGACCGGCTCCTCGAGCGTGAGGATATGCCCGGTCATGTGCTCGTTGCGGTGGTCGAGCATCGACGCCAGCGTCGTGCTCTTGCCCGAGCCGGTCGAACCCACGACCAGGATCAACCCGTGGCGCTGCATGACCAGCTCGGCCAGCACCGGCGGCAGGCCGAGGGTGTCCAGCGCCGGGATGTCGCCGGCGATGAAGCGCACGACCACGGCGACCGTGCCACGTTGCAGGAACGCGCTGACGCGGAAGCTTCCGACCCCTGGGCGCGCGATGGCCATGTTGAGCTCGCCGCGCTCGTGCAGCTCGCTCATGCGCGCCGCGTCCACCACCTCGGCCAGCAGCCTGGCCGGGTCCTCGGCCGAGATGACCTGGCGATTGATCGGCACGGCACGGCCGTTGATGCGGATCTGGATCGGCGCGTTGGCGCTGATGTACAGGTCCGACGCGCGCTTCTCGGCCATCAGCTGCAGCAGGCGTTCCATGGTCGACATGAGGCTTCTCCGCTGGGGCGCGCGCG
>JAKCDM010000172.1:4040-4499 GCA_021841865.1 Pseudomonadota bacterium | reverse complement strand
TCGCCGCGGCCGTGTTGCCGGGGCGTTACGCCGACGGCAGCTGGACCCTCAACGCCAGTTCGTCGGCGGTGGCGGCCAAGCTCAAGCTGTTCGTGCCGCTGCTGCTGCGCCGGCTGCAGAAGGAGGGATGGGTGCTGACCCGCATCCAGGTACGGGTGCTGATGCCTGCGCCAGCTCCGGCCGGCGCGCCGGTGCCGACGACGCATGCGCCGGCCCCGGCCCAGGTGCGCCAGCGCCTGCGCGACATGATCGAGCGCCGCAAGACGCAGCAAGCCGGCTGAGCCGGCCGTTGGGGGCAGCAGCCCAGCAATCGCAGGGCCGCCCCAAGGCACGGGTTGTCCCCCAAGGCTTGGGGCCGCCAAAGGCGGCTATGGAGCCCGCCTGAAATCCTCACGCCGCGGTGGGGCCTCGCAATGCCAGGAAACCTCCTGCCGCAGGGCCGCCCCAAGGCAGGGGTTG
>JAKCDM010000172.1:0-4030 GCA_021841865.1 Pseudomonadota bacterium | reverse complement strand
GGGTTGTCCCCCAAGGCTTGGGGCCGCCAAAGGCGGCTATGGAGCCCGCCTGAAATCCTCACGCCGCGGTGGGGCCTCGCAATGCCAGGAAACCTCCTGCCGCAGGGCCGCCCCAAGGCAGGGGTTGTCCCCCAAGGCTTGGGGCCGCCAAAGGCGGCTATGGAGCCCGCCTGAAATCCTCACGCCGCGGTGGGGCCTCGCAATGCCAGGAAACCTCCTGCCGCAGGGCCGCCCCAAGGCAGGGGTTGTCCCCCTCGGGGGGACGGAGCCGGGCTCGCGCCCGGCGACGGAGGGGGCCGTCAATAAAGGCTTCGCACGCTGGCGCGAAAGCCCTCGGGCGCCTGGCGCTCGTCGTCGAAAACGACCATCTCGAAGGCCTCGGGGTCGCTGCCCAGCGCACGCAGCAGCGCGTTGTTGACCGCGTGGCCGCTGCGGTAGGCGCTGTAGGCTCCCAGGATCGGGTGCCCGATGACGTACAGGTCGCCGATGGCGTCGAGCATCTTGTGCTTGACGAACTCGGCGTCGAAGCGCAGGCCGCCCTGGTTCAGAATGCGCGACTCGTCCATGACGATGGCGTTTTCCAGGCTGCCGCCCTGCGCCAGCCCGATCTCGCGCAGCGCGTCGACGTCGCGCATGAAGCCGAAGGTGCGGGCGCGGGCGATTTCGCGCACGTAGGCGGGCATCGAGAACTCGAAGCTGTAGTCCTGCGCCGTGCGGTCGATCGCCGGGTGTGCGAACTCGATCGCGAAATCCAGGCGAAAACCGTCGTGGGGCTCCAGGCGCGCCCACTTCTCGCCATCGCGCTCCTGCACGCGGACCTCGACCGGCTTGCGCACGCGCACGAAACGCCGCGGCGCCGGCTGCTCCTGCAAGCCGGCCGACTGCAGCAGGTAGACGAAGGACGACGCCGAACCGTCGAGGATCGGGATCTCCTCGGCATCGACCTCGATGATCAGGTTGTCCACGCCGAGCCCGCAGCATGCGGACAACAGATGTTCCACGGTATGGATCTTGGCGTCGCCGCGGCCGAGCGTGGTGGCCATGCGAGTGTCCACCACCGCCTGCGGGCTCAGCTCGATGCTCACCGGCTGCGGCAGGTCGACGCGGCGCAGCACGATGCCGCTGTCGGGCGGCGCGGGCAGCAGGCTCAGTTCGACACGCTCGCTGCTGTGCAGTCCCACGCCGACGGCGCGGGTGGCCGAGCGGATGGAGCGCTGGGCGAGCATCGAAGGACCTCGGGAGTCTGCTTTTTTCAATCGAAACCTGCTTCTTTATTGTTATCGTTTATTGTATTCGGCCGGCGCGCGCAACGCAGGCACGGTGCGCGGCGGCGTGCCACTGCAGGTAGCGCGCTCGCGCGGCGGGGACGCCGACGCACGCAGGGTCACGGGGAGACCCTGCGCCGCGGCGCTGCCCTGCCGGGCGAGCGCTGATCCGGAACGGTCTGCGCGAGGCGCTGCTCAATCCGCCTGCTTGCGCAGGAAGGCCGGGATCTCCATTTCCTCCATGCCACCCTGCATCAGCGCATTCACATGCGCCGACGGCGCGCCGCCGCGCGGGTTGCGCCAGATGGCAGGGATCTGGCTGCTCTCCACCGCCGCTGCGCTGCCCAGCGCGGCGCCCATGCTCAGCGGGGCCGCGTCGGTCCCGGTGCGCAGCACGGTCAGGGTCGGCGCGACCTTGCCCGCCGCCTTGGCGCGCGACAGCCCGGTAGCCAGCACGGTCACGCGCAGCGAATCCCCCATGCCGGGGTCGTTGACGGTGCCGAAGATGATCTGCGCATCGGGCGACGCGTAGGCGCGGATCGCGTTCATCGCCTCGCGCGTCTCGCTGAGCTTGAGCGAGTCGTCGGCGGTGATGTTCACCAGCACGCCCTTGGCGCCGGACAGGTCGACGCCGTCGAGCAGCGGGCACACCACGGCCTGCTCGGCGGCCAGGCGGGCACGGTCGGCGCCACTGGCCACCGCGGTGCCCATCATCGCCTTGCCGGGCTCGCCCATCACCGTCTTCACGTCCTCGAAGTCGGCGTTGATCATGCCGGGGACGTTGATGATCTCGGCGATTCCGCCGGTGGCGTTCTTCAGCACGTCGTTGGCCTTGGCGAAGGCTTCCTTCTGCGAAATGTCGTCGCCGTAGACCTCGAGCAGCTTCTCGTTGAGCACGACGATCAGCGAGTCGACGTTCTTCTCGAGCTCCTCCAGGCCGTTCTCGGCGTTGCCCAGGCGCTTGCTGCCCTCGAACTCGAAGGGCTTGGTCACCACCGCGACGGTCAGGATGCCCATCTCGCGAGCGATGCGAGCAACCACCGGAGCGGCGCCGGTCCCGGTGCCGCCGCCCATGCCGGCGGTGATGAACAGCATGTGCGAGCCGGCCAGGGCCTCGCGGATCTGCGCCTGCGCCTGCTCGGCCGAGTCGCGCCCGACCTGCGGCTTGCCGCCGGCTCCCAGCCCGGTGCGCCCGAGCTGGATGAAGCGGTGCGAGCTCGAGCTCTTGAGCGCCTGCGCGTCGGTGTTGGCGCAGATGAACTCCACGCCCTTCACGCCGCTGGCGATCATGTGCTCGACGGCGTTGCCGCCGCCGCCGCCCACGCCGATGACCTTGATGTTGGTCCCGTTGTTGAACGCGGTGTCGTTCGCGTCCTCGATCATTTCAAATCCCATGATGCACCTCCGTCCTGGATCAAGAAAGTACTGCACCTGCCTGCTGCAACATGCCCGCCGCGAGCGGCGGGCCCCCGTGAAACACGAACTTCAGAAATTTCCCGCGAACCAGTCGCGTACGCGGGTGAAAAGCCCCCCGGCGCTGCTCGTCTTGCCACCGCCGGCCCGCGCCCCACGCTGGCGCTGGGTCAGCGCCTCGAGCAGCAGGCCCATCGCGGTGGAATTGCGCGGGCTGCGCACCATGTCCGCCAGCGGGCCGCTGTACTGCGGCAGCCCCAGGCGAACCGGCTTGAGAAAGATGTCCTCGCCCAGCTCGACCATGCCGGGCATCAGTGAAGCGCCACCGGTGAGCACCACTCCCGACGACAGCACCTCTTCGTAGCCCGAGTCGCGAACCACCTGCTGGACCAGGGAGAAGATTTCCTCGACGCGCGGCTCGATCACGCCGGCCAGCGCCTGGCGCGACAACATGCGCGGGCCGCGGTCGCCGAGCCCGGGCACCTCCAGGCGCTCGTCGACACCGGCCAGCAGCTGCTTGGCCACGCCGTGCTCGATCTTGATGTCCTCGGCGTCCTTGGTCGGCGTGCGCAGCGCCATCGCGATGTCGCTGGTGATCAGCTCGCCGGCGATCGGGATGATCGCGGTGTGGCGGATCGAGCCTCCGGTGTAGATCGCCACGTCGGTGACCCCGGCGCCGACGTCGACCAGCACCACGCCGAGTTCCTTCTCGTCCTCGGTGAGCACGGCGTGGCTCGACGCCAGCGGGTGCAGCACCAGCGCGTCGACCTCCAGCCCGCAGCGTCGCACGCACTTGACCACGTTCTCGGCCGCGGTCTGCGCGCCGGTCACGATGTGCACCTTGGTCTCCAGGCGGATTCCGCTCATGCCCACCGGCTGGCGAACCTCCTGGCCGTCGATGATGAACTCCTGCGGCTCGACCAGCAGCAGGCGCTGGTCGGCCGGGATGTTCACCGCCTTGGCCGTCTCGATCACCCGGACGACGTCGTTGGGCGTGACCTCGCGGTCCTTGATGGCGACCATGCCCTCCGAGTTCTGGCCGCGGATGTGGCTGCCGGTGATTCCGGTGATCACGCGCGTGATGCGGCAGTCGGCCATCAGCTCGGCTTCCTTGAGCGCGGCCTGGATCGACTGCACCAGCGCCTCGATGTCCACCACCACGCCGCGGCGCATGCCGGCGGTGCCGGACTGGCCCATGCCGACGATCTTCAACGTGCCGGCGGCCTGGTCCTGCCCGGGCAGGATCTCGCCGACCATCGCCGACACCTTCGACGTGCCGATGTCCAGGCCGACCACCAGGTCCTTGTACTCCTTCGCCATTTACCGAGCCCCCCTCGACTTGGGTTTGCTGC
>JAKCDM010000052.1 GCA_021841865.1 Pseudomonadota bacterium | reverse complement strand
CGGTGATCGGCGCCTGCACGCCGATGGTGATCGGGGTGGCGGCCTGCGCCGCGCCGGCGCCCAGGGTTCCCGCCACCAGACTGAACAGAACCGTCTTGCAAAGCTTGTGCATCATGGTCTCGCCCGATAAAAGAGATGGAACGTGGCGGGGCGCCCCCGGCACCCCGTCGTCGACTGTTGCCTCGCGCATCCGCCGAGCGGCGATCGCGCGTGGGGCAATCACACGCAACCCGCACCATAGCCGGTTGCACCTTCGGGCGCATCAGGGTTACACCCCAGGTTGTAAAAAAGTTGCGCGCATGCGCCGACGGCATCTTTACATCCCGGCCTGACGGTGCAACCATCCGCTTGTTCCTGGGCAACCGCAACACAGCAAGGGTATTCGATGAGCGTGACGACAATCGGCGTGAAACTGGACGATCAGGTGCGGGGGCGCATCAAGTCGGCTGCCGAAGCGCAAGGCCGCACTGCCCATTACTTGGTCAAGCAGTGGATTCTGCAGGGGCTCGAGCGCCAGGAGCGTGGCGAGACCTTGCCGCAGGGCGACGAGCAGGACGAGGTGCAACCCCCGGAACAACCCCAGGTTCACGACACACCCCTCGTGCCTTTCCTGGAAATGGCGCAGGACGTGCAGCCGCAGACTGTGTTGCGCGCGGCGATCACCGCCGCGTATCGGCGCCCCGAGGCCGAATGCGTGCCGGCGCTGGTGGCGCAGGCCGAGATGCCGGCGTCGATCTCGGCCGCAGCGCGCAGCACCGCGCGCGAACTGGCGCTCAAGCTGCGCTCCAAGCGCACGCGCGGCGTGGTCGAGACCCTGCTGCAGGAGTACGCGCTGTCGAGCCAGGAGGGCATCGCGCTGATGTGCCTGGCCGAAGCGCTGCTGCGAATTCCCGACAGCGCCACGCGCGACGCGCTGATTCGCGACAAGGTCGGCTCCGGAGACTGGCAGAGTCATCTCGGCGGGGGCCGCTCGCTGTTCGTCAACGCCGCCACCTGGGGTCTGCTGCTGACCGGGCGCCTGGTCGCCACGAGCAGCGAGTCGACGCTGTCGTCGGTACTCACGCGCCTGGTGGCGCGCAGTGGCGAGCCGGTGGTGCGCGGCGGCGTGAACATCGCGATGCGCCTGATGGGCGAGCAGTTCGTGCTGGGCCAGACCATCGCCGACGCGCTGGCCAACAGCCGCAAGTGGGAGGCCAAGGGCTTTCGGCATTCCTACGACATGCTGGGCGAGGCCGCGCTGACGGCACGCGACGCCGAGCGCTACCTGCGCGACTACGAGCAGGCCATCCACGCCATCGGCAAGTCGGCGCAGCGCCGCGGCATCTACGAAGGTCCGGGCATCTCGATCAAGCTGTCGGCGCTGCACCCGCGCTACAGCCGCGCGCAGCGGCATCGCGTGATGGAAGAGCTGCTGCCGCGCCTGGGCCACCTGGCGCGGCTGGCCCGGCGCTACGACATCGGACTGAACATCGATGCCGAGGAGGCCGATCGCCTGGAGCTGTCGCTCGACCTGCTGGAAAGCCTGTGCTTCGACCCCACGCTGCAGGGCTGGAACGGCATCGGCTTCGTCGTGCAGGCCTACCAGAAGCGCGCGCCCTACGTGCTCGACTTCCTGATCGACCTGGCGCAACGCTCGCGCCGGCGCCTGATGGTGCGCCTGGTCAAGGGCGCGTACTGGGATTCGGAGATCAAGCGCGCGCAACTCGACGGCCTGGAAGGTTTCCCGGTGTTCACGCGCAAGACCCACACCGACGTGTCCTACCTGGCCTGCGCGCGCAAGCTGCTGTCGGCGCCTCAGGCGGTGTTCCCGCAGTTCGCCACGCACAACGCGCACACCGTGGCGGCGATCCACGCCATGGCGGGGGACAATTTCTATCTCGGCCAGTACGAGTTCCAGTGCCTGCACGGCATGGGCGAGCCCCTGTACGAGGAGGTGGTTTCGGCCGACGGACTGCGCCGCCCCTGCCGCATCTACGCGCCCGTGGGCACCCACGAGACCCTGCTGGCCTACCTGGTTCGGCGCCTGCTGGAAAACGGCGCGAACACGTCGTTCGTGCACAAGATCAACGACCCGAAACTCGACCTCGACGAGATCGTCGCCGATCCGGTGGAGCTCGCGCGCAAGATCCACCCGCTGGGCGCGCCGCACGAGAAGATCGCGCTGCCGGCCGCGTTGTACGGCTCGCAGCGCGCCAACTCGTCGGGCCTCGACCTGAGCAACGAGCAGCGACTCGGCGCGCTGGCCGCCGCCGGGCTGGCCGGGCTCGATACCTCGTGGCTGGCGCGCCCGATCCTGGGCAGCGGCGAGCACGACGGCGTGGCGCGCGCGGTGGCCAACCCGGCCGATCTGCGCGACGTCGTCGGCACCGTGCACGAGGCCACGCCCGAGCTGTGCGCGCGGGCGGTCGGCGAGGCCCTGGCGGAGGCCCCGGTGTGGCAGGCCACGCCGCCGGCCGACCGCGCAGCCATCCTGCTGCGCGCGGCCGACCTGCTCGAGGAGCGCCTGCCGCGCCTGGCCGGCCTGGTCGTGCGCGAAGCAGGGCGTTCGCTGCCGTCGGCCATCGGCGAGGTTCGCGAGGCCGTGGACTTCCTGCGCTACTACTCGGCGCAGGTGTCGACCCGCTTCCACAACACCGAGCACCGCCCGCTGGGCCCGGTGGTGGCCATCAGCCCGTGGAATTTCCCGCTGGCCATTTTCATGGGGCAGGTCGCGGCAGCGCTGGCCGCCGGCAACGTGGTGCTGGCCAAGCCGGCCGAGCAGACGCCGCTGATCGCGCACGCCGCCGTGAACATCCTGCTCGAGGCGGGGCTGCCGCACGGCGCCGTGCAGCTGCTGCCCGGCGACGGCAAGGTGGGGGCGGCGCTGGTGGGCGATGCGCGCGTGCGCGGTGTGCTGTTCACCGGCTCCACCGAGGTGGCACGCCTGATCCAGGCCCAGCTCGCGCAGCGCCTGGACTCACATGGGCTGCCGATTCCGCTGATCGCGGAAACCGGCGGGCAGAACGCGATGGTCGTCGACTCGTCGGCGCTGCCCGAGCAGGCCGTGGCCGACATCATCTCGTCGGCGTTCGACTCGGCGGGGCAGCGCTGCTCGGCGCTGCGCATCCTGCTGGTGCAGGAGGACGCCGCCGATCGCCTGCTGGAGATGTTGCGCGGGGCCATCGACGAGCTGGTCATCGGGCGCCCCGACCGCCTGAGCAGCGACATCGGGCCGGTGATCAACGCCGAGGCTCGCGACACCATCTCGCAGCATGTCGAGGCCATGCGCGAACGAGGCTTCAAGGTCTACTCGCCGAGCCTGCCGCAGGAGACACGCCACGGCCATTTCGTGGCGCCGACCCTGATCGAGATTCCCTCCATCGACGTGCTGGGTCGCGAGGTTTTCGGACCCGTGCTGCACGTGCTGCGCTACCGCACGCCCCAGCTCGAGGCCGCGATCGACGCGGTGAACGCGCTGGGCTACGGGCTGACCTTCGGAATCCACAGTCGCATCGACGAGAGCATCGCGCAAGTGAGCTCGCGAGTTCGTGCCGGCAACATCTACGTCAACCGCAACATCATCGGCGCGGTGGTCGGCGTGCAGCCCTTCGGCGGCCACGGACGCTCGGGCACCGGACCGAAGGCTGGAGGCCCGCTGTACCTGCGGCGGCTCGTGGCGCCGGCGTGCGCTCCGTTCCTGCCTTGCGCCGCGGCCCCGCAGGCCTTGCTCACGCTGATCGATTCGCTGCGCGATCAGGGCATCGACACCGCGGCCCTGCAGGTCTACGTGGAGCAGGCGCCGAGCCTGGAGCCGGTGCTGCTGGCCGGGCCCGTGGGGGAGCAGAACCAGTACAGCCTGTCGCCGCGCGGCCAGCTGCTTTGCCGTGCCTCGACGCGCGAGGGTCTGCTGCGCCAGGCTGGCGCAGCGCTGGCCACCGGCAACACCGCGCTGCTGAGCGGCCCGCATGCCGAAGCTGCGCTGAAGCTGGTGCCCGAAGCCTTGCGTCGGCAGGTGCGTGGCTTCGCCGCCGACGACCTGCCCGACGCCGCGCTGTACCAGGGCGACCCCGCCGGACTGATGGCCCTGCAGGCCGAGGTGGCTCGCTACGAGCATGCGGTGGTCAGCGTGTACGCGCTCGCCAGCGGTGGGCTCAAGGAGTCCGAGTATCCGCTCGAACTGCTGTTGCACGAGCAGTCGATCAGCGTGAACACGGCGGCCGCCGGGGGCAATGCGAGCCTGATGACCATCGGCTGATCACTGCGTGGCCGCGGGCACGGCGCAGGCCTGGCGAATCTGCTCGCGCAGACCGTCGAGCAGCGCGCGTCGGCGGGCCGTGGCCGCGCGCTTGCGCGCGTGCACCTGCTCGAGCGGAAGACGCGCGCGCCGCAGCGAGATGGACCAGCAGCGGGTCGACGTCGGCGTGGCCCCGTGTTCCCGCGCGAATTCGTCGTAGCCGAACGCGAAGCGCCTGCGCTTGCGCAGGCTGCGGTAGATATGCTGGGAATCGCTGACCAGCTCCAGATGGGCGCATCCGGAGCAGCTGGCCAGCTCGCGGGCCGCCTCCAGCAGCAGATCGCGCGGGCGCAGCCCGTGCATCGCGCGGGTGAGTGCGCGCACCTGTTCACGTCCGCCCGGTCCGTCCGGGCCCTGCAGGCAGCCGATGTGCAGGCTGCGGCCGAGTCCGTGGCGGCGAAAGCCCAGCACCATGGTGTAGCAACGCCGCGAGCCCTGGGTCAGCGACAGGGCCCATTCGCCCTCCTTGGCGAAGCGTGTGTCGTAGTGCAGCTCGAGGCGCGCGGGCTGCTCGAACAGCGCGTCGATGCGCGCCAGCACCATGCGGCCGCGCGCGGCGCGCTCGCACAGCGGCAGCCAGCCGATCTGCTCGCAGGTCTCGTAATGGGCGCGCAAGGCTTCCAGGCGGCCCCAGCGGTTGAAGGCCCGGCACTGGTAGGGACGATGCAGGCGCTCGAGCAGTTCCGGGCGAAGCACCACGAGGCGTCGCATCGCTGGACGCTCGGACAGATAGCGCAGCCAGGCCTGCTGGCTGCGCCCGTAGAGCAGACTGCGGGCGATGAATTTCCAGCGTCGAACCGGGTCTTGCGCGTAGAGCCGGCCCGATACGTGCAGCAACGCGTCGAACATGTCGTGTCTCTGTGCTCCCTGTCGGCTGTGCGTATGCCGGGATGATGGCGCGGCCGAGCCGCGCCAGGTGGGGGTTCACCGGGGATTCACGACCGTGCAACGGCCCGAAGGTGTCGGGCCTAACAGGGGCCCGGAGCAGGCTGCCCGGAAAAGGCGTCGGGCGGGCGCGCGACCCCCTCCGGTATCTCAACAGGACACTAGGGGGAATCGCCGCGCGCCCAGCCGCGCTGCCCCATGTGCTGTTGCAATGGGCCGCGGAGGAACGCTCATGCACACTCGACTCGCCCGGGGAATTCTGGTCGCCGCCGCCGCGCTCGTGATCGCGCTGCCGCGCTCGTCCGTGGCGGCGGCGCCGCGGCTGCCGGCGCTGATCGCGCATCGTGCGGGCGCCGCCGATGCGCCCGAGAACACCCTGGCCGCGATCCGCGCCGCGCTGGCCCATCACAGCGACGGGATCTGGCTGTCGGTCCAGCTCAGCCGCGACGGCGTCGCGGTGCTCTACCGGCCTGCCGACCTTTCGGCGCTGACGCCGTGTCGCGGACCCGTGGCGTCCAGGACGGCGGCGCAGCTGGCGCGCATCAATGCCGGCTACGCGTTTCGCGGCGGCGACCCGGCCGCCCCGTGGCCGTATCGGGCCCATCCGCAGGGCATCCCGACCCTGCAGCAGGCGCTGCGCCTGATCGATCGGCGAGTTCCCGTGTACCTGGACCTGAAGTCGCTGCCTGCGCAGCCTCTGGTGGCCGCGGTCGCCAGGGTGCTGGATGCCGAACGCGCATGGTCGACGGTCCGCCTGTACTCGACCGACGCACGCTTCCAGCAGCTTCTCGCCGGGCGTGCGCAGGCACGCCTGTTCGAGTCCCGCGATCTCACGCGCTGGAGGCTGTTCGCGCTGCCGTTGAGCGCGCGTTGCCAGCCCCCACCGGCGGGAACCTGGATGGGGCTGGAGTTGCGCCTGCCGGTCGAGCTGACCGAGCACTTCACGCTGGGCCTCGGGAGCAGCCACTTCGAAGCACAGCCGTGGACTGCCGCGTCGGTAGCCTGCATGCGCGAGGCGCCGCGGGTACACCTGTTGGCTTTCGCGGTCGACTCGGCACGCGCCTATCGCGACGCCGCCTGCCTGGGCATGGACGCGGTGCTGGTGAACTCCCCGGCGCGCATGCAGCAAGTGCGTGAGGCGGCCGCCCGCGGACTGCGTTGCGGCCCTTGACGCGCCTGCCTGGCTGGCATCGAGCCGGCCGTCTCGTGCGTGTGCCGGAGCTCGCCGGTCCGGCGGCGGCGCGGCCGCAGGTATGCTTGCGCCATGCCCGAGTCCCTCGAACCCGCAGGCCCGGCCGCCGGCGCGGCGACCGCCGACGCGCAGGCCGACCGCGCCTTCATGCGACTGGCCCTGGACCAGGCGCACAACGCATGGCTGCTCGGCGAGGTGCCGGTGGGCGCGGTGATCGTGCGCGACGGCAAGGTGCTGGCCACCGGGTACAACCGCCCGATCGGCGACTCCGACCCCACCGCGCACGCGGAAATCGTTGCGCTGCGCCAGGCGGCCAGCCTGCTGGGCAACTACAGGCTTCCCGGCTGCACGCTGTACGTCACGCTGGAGCCCTGCGCGATGTGCGCGATGGCGCTGATGCACGCCCGGGTGCAGCGCGTGGTGTTCGGCACCCGCGACCCCAAGACGGGGGCCGCCGGAAGCGTGCTCAACCTGTTCGACGAGCCTCGCCTGAACCACCATGCCGAATTGCTGGGAGGCGTGGAGGCCGAGGCTTGCGCCAGCTTGCTGCAGGATTTTTTTCGCAGCCGGCGCGCGGCCACGCGAGCCTCGCAAGCGGCTTGCGAGCCGGCGCAGGCTCCTCACAGCGGCGGCATCGACGTCGACCATCTCGACGAGCCCGGCGCCGAGTTCGACACCTGAACGCACCCCGTGCCGGCCGCGCGTCGCGCGCCTTCCGACCCTTCCGACCATGCCCGATTCCCGTTCTTCGAGCCGAGGCGAGCTTCGCCTGCTGTCGCCTTCCGGCGCGCTACCCGACGCGCAGCGCGTGCAACGCGCCGTGGCCCACCTGGAGGCGCTGGGTTTCCGGGTGCGCGTGGACTCCGCCGCGCTGGCGCGCGAACAGCGCTTCGCGGGCAGCGATTCGCGTCGCCTGCAGGCGCTGCACCGCGCCGCGCGCGGGCGCGCCGGCGTGGTCATGGCCACGCGCGGCGGCTACGGGCTCACGCGCATGCTCGATCGCATCGACTACGCGCTGCTGCACGAAGCGGTGAGCCGGCGCGGCCAGGTCTGGGTCGGGCACAGCGATTTCACGGCGCTGCAGCTGGCGATGCTGGCGCGCGCCGGCAGCATCACCTACAGCGGGCCGATGGCGGCCTTCGACTTCGGCGCCGAGCGGGTCGACGAAATCACCCGCGAGAGCTTTCTCGACGCGGTCGACGGGCGCCTGGAGGCCGTCGGCTTCGCCTGCGCCGACGCGCCCCGCGGCCTCGACGCGGCCGGCCCGCTATGGGGCGGCAACCTCAGCCTGGTGTGCAGCCTGGTGGGAACTCCGTACCTGCCCGACGCGCGCGGAGTGCTGTTCCTGGAGGACGTGGGGGAACATCCCTATCGCATCGAGCGCATGTTCACGCAGCTGCTGAACTCCGGCGTGCTGCAGCGCCAGCGCGCGGTGCTGCTGGGGGCGTTCACCGAGTACCGGCTGGTCCCGCACGACGCGGGCTACGACCTGCAGGCCGCCGTCGCCTGGCTGCGCAGGCAGTTGCGGGGGCACGGCATTCCCGTGCTCGGTGGCCTGCCGTTCGGGCATGTTCGCACCAAGCTGACCCTTCCTCACGGCGCGAATTGCCGCCTGGTGCGCGACGGCAGCGATGCCTACCTGGTATTCGGGCATTCCCATGCCGGGCATCACCGCGCTGCCGAACATGGTGGCGGGAATTCGCATGGCGCGCACGGCGCCGGCCACGATCCCCATTGACCGGCACCGGATCGGCGCGCCGCCGCGCGCCGGCTCAGGCGCGTGCGCTGCCGTCGGCGGCCTGGGCCAGCGCGACCAGGTCCTCGGTCGACAGCACGCGGGGAATATCCAGCAGGATGATGAAGCCTTCATCCACGCGCGCCATGCCCTGGATGAACTCACGTTGCAAGCCGGTGCCGAACGCGGGGGGCGGCTCGATCTGCGTGCCGTCCAGGTCGAGCACGGCGTTGACCGCATCCACCAGAACTCCCAGCGCCTGCGCGCCGGTGCCGCTGTGCAGTTCGACGATGACGATGCAGGTGCGTGCCCGCAATTCGGTCGGTGGACGCCCGAAGCGCTGCGCGAGGTCGATCACCGGAACGACATGCCCTCGCAGGTTGATCACTCCGTGCACGAAACCGGGCATCATCGGCACGGTCGTCGGGCGGGCGTATTCGATGATCTCGCGCACGCCGAGGATGTCGAGTCCGTAGGACTCGCCCTGCAGCGTGAAGGTCAGGTACTGGCCGGGAGCGGCCGCCGCGCGCGCGGCGTCGCGGGTCGGCAGCGAGCTGCCGGCGGCTACGGGAAGGTTCATGGCATTCGGACCTTGCATGCGGCACGGAAAAATCAGAACTTGACGAATTCGGCTGGCGCTTCACCGCCGCCGGCCGCGTCGCGGGCAGGGCGGGGGGCGGGCGCGGCAGCGCGCCGGGCGGGCGCCGCGGTGCGCGGCGCGACGGCCGCCTGCGCAGCGCCTGCGGCCTGCAGCCTGAAGCGCGCCACGGCCGACTGCAGGTCCGCGGCCTGGCCGTTCATCTCCTCGGCGGTGGCCGCCAGCTGCTCCGACGCCGACGCGTTTTGCTGCGTGGCCGCGCTGACCTGGGCCACGGCCTGGTTGATCTGCCCGATGCCGACCGATTGTTCATCGCTGGCGGCATGGATTTCCTCCACCAGGTCCGAGGTCTTCAGAATCGACGGCACCATCTGCTGCAGCAGCGCGCCGGCGCTTTCGGCCTGACGCACGGAACCCGACGCGAGGTCGCCGATTTCCTTGGCCGCGACCTGGGCGCGCTCGGCCAGCTTGCGCACTTCTGCGGCAACCACGGCGAAACCCTTGCCGTGCTCGCCGGCGCGCGCGGCCTCGATGGCGGCGTTGAGCGCCAGCATGTTGGTCTGGTAGGCGATGTCGTCGACGATGGAGATGCGCTCGGCGATCGCCTGCATGTCGGCCACCGTGCGCTGGACCGCCTCGCCTCCGTCGCGCGCCTGCTGCGCGGCCTGCTGCGCCATGCCGGCGGTCAGGCGCGCGTTGTCGGCGTTCTGCTTCACCGACGCCGACGACTGCTGCAGCGTGGCCGAGGTCTCCTCGATCGACGCGGCCTGCTCCGAAGCCGCCTGCGACAGGCTTTGCGACGTGCTCGAGACCTGCTCGGACGCGGCCGTCAGGTTGTCGGCAGCGGCGCGCACCGACGAAATGGTCTCGGTCAGGCTGCGCACCATCTCGCCCAGCGCCCCCAGCAACTTGCCGGTTTCATCGCGCGTCGCGGCCTGCACGCGCACCGAGAGGTCGCCGGCGGCGACATGCTCGGCGACGTTCACGGCCTGCGCCAGCGGGCGCGTGATGGAGCGGGTGATCCACCATGCCAGCAGGCCGGAAAGCAGTGCCGCGGCGACGCCCAGCGCGACCAGCGTGCCCAGCGCGCGGCTGAAGTCGCTGTCGGCCTGCTGCACCACCGCGTCGCTGTCGGCCTGCTGGAATTGCGCGAAGTCCTGCAACGCGCCCATCCAGCGGGCCTGCAGCGGAGTGACCTTGGTGCGCAGCAACTGCAGCGCGTCGGCGCCCTTGTCGGCCAGGCCCAGGTCGATGGCTTGCTGCGCGACCGGCACGAGCTGGTCGCGGGCGGCTCGCGCCCGCTGCAGCAGCTCGCGTCCCTGCGGCTTGGCGACCAGTGGCGCCAGCTTGCCGATGATCTGCTGGTAACGGGCCATCTGCTGCTTGTGCACCGCCAGTTCGGCCTGCTGCGCCGCGGGATCGGTGATCAGCGCGAGATCGCGGCTCGACACCGCGAGCTCCTGCACCAGCAACTGCGCCTGCGCGGCCAGGCGCTCCTTGGTGGCGTTGCCGAACGCGATCGTGTCCATGTTCGACTTCATCTGGCGCATGCCGTTCACGCCCAGGGCCAGGATGGCCACCAGCAGGACCAGTACGACGCCGAAGCTGGCACCCAGGCGGGTGGCGATTTTCCAGTGTTTCACGATGACTCCCTCAAAACGATGGCCACGAAGGCGCGATGACTTCCGGCGCGGCTCAAGCGGCCTGCGAAGCCTGGCGCGCGGCAGGAAGCGCCCCCAGCAGCGCCGGCACGTCGAGAATCAACGCGACGCGACCGTTGCCGAGGATGGTGGAGCCGCCGATTCCGCGCAGATGCGCGAACAGCGAGCCCAGGGGTTTGATCACGGTCTGGTATTCGCCGAGCAGGCGCTCGACGACCAGGCCCACGCGTTGGCCGCCCGCGCTCACCACGACCACGTTGCGGCGCGCTGCCGACGCCTGCGCGCCGGCTTCGGCCCGGGCGCCCAGCGCCTGCTCCAGGTGCAGCAGCGGCAGCACCTCGCCGCGCAGGTTGATGTAGCCCTGCTGTGGTGCCTGCGCCGGGTATTGCAGGCACTCGACGACGGCGTCCAGCGGCAGCACGTAGCTGCGCCCCGCGCTTTCGATCAGGAAGCCGTCGATGATGGCCAGGGTCAGCGGCAGGCGCAGGCGCATCGTGGTGCCGGCGCCGGCTTCGCTGTGGATGTCGATGCTGCCCCGGATGGCTTCGATGTTGCGCCGGACCACGTCCATGCCCACGCCGCGCCCCGACAGGTCGGTGATGGTCTCGGCGGTGGAGAAGCCGGGTTCGAAGATCAGCTTCCAGACCTCGGCGTCGGGCATGGCCTGCGCCGCCTCGGCTGCCAGCAGGCCGCGTTGCACGGCCTTGGCGCAGATGCGCTCGCGGTTGAGTCCGGCGCCGTCGTCGGCGACCTCGATGACGATGCTGCCGGCGTCGTGGCTGGCCGACAGGCGCAGCGTGCCCTGCGCGGGCTTGCCGCTCGCCTGGCGCACCTCGGGGGTTTCCAGCCCGTGGTCCATCGCGTTGCGCACCAGGTGCATCAGCGGATCGGCGATGCTTTCCACCAGCGACTTGTCCATCTCGGTGTCGCCGCCCTGGATCACCAGCGCGATGTCCTTGCCCAGTTCGCGCGCGGTGTCGCGCACCACGCGCTGGAAGCGTGCGAAGGTCTCGCCGATTTCCACCATGCGAAGCTTGAGCGCGCGCTCTCGGATCTCCTCGACCAGGCGCGTGACCTGCGCGGCGGCCTCGACCTGCTCCGGGCGCTGCGCGTGCAGAGCATTGCCGGCGCCGGCGATCACCAGCTCGCCGACCAGGTCGATCAGCGCATCGAGCTTGTCGGCGGCCACGCGCAGCATCTGGCCTTCGCGCCCGCGCCGCTCCTTGACCTGGCGCTGCTTGTCCAGCGCCGCCTGCACGATCGGCTCGTGCGTGGCGCCGTCGCGCACCAGGATCCTGCCCAGCGGCTCGTGCTCGCCGTGGCCTTGCGTGTGCTGTTGCTCGAGCAGGGCGTGCTCGAGTTCGTGGCGGGTCAGCGTGCCCACCTGTACCAGCAGCTCGCCCAGTCGCATCTCGTCCTCGGGCAGTGCGCGGATGCGTTCGACGTACTCGGCGATGCGGCTGTGCGCCGGCAGGATGCAGATGTCGCTGTCGTCGCGCACGAACTCGAACACCGCCTCGATGTCGGCCTTGCTCGCGTCACTGCGGAAGTTGATCTCGAAACCCAGGTAGCAGGACTCGGGCTCGAGCGACGAAAGCGACGGCAGCGCGTCGTCCAGCGTGGCCAGCGCGACGATGTCGCCGAGGCCTCGCAGGTAGCGGATGAAGGCCAGCGGATCCATGCCGTTGCGCAGGCAGTCGCGCCCGAAGCGCAGCGAGATGTGCCAGCTCGCGGTGGCCGCCGCCTGCGGCTGCAGGCGCACCACGGCGTCGGGCTCGGGCAGCCGGGTCAGCGCGCCGGGTGCGTCGGGCTCCGGAGCCGCCGCCGACGGGATGGAAGCCGCGCCAGGCGGGGCAGGCGCCCGCGGCAGCCCGGCCGGCGCCTGCAGGCTTTGCAGGCGCGCCACCAGTGCCTGTTCGTTGGGTCCCGGCTGCTGCCCGTCGCCACCGTCGGCCACCGCGTCGATACGCCCGGCGAGATGGTCGCGCGCGTCGAGCAGGGTGCCGATCACCGCGTCGTCGGGCGCCACGACGCCGGCGCGCATCTGGTCCAAAAGGCTTTCGAGGTGGTGCGTGAAGCGCACCACGCCATCGAGCCCGAACAGCCCCGCCGAGCCCTTGATGGTGTGCGCGGCGCGAAACAGTTCGTTGAGCGACTCCGGCTCGGCTCCCTGCTCGAGCTGCAGCAGGCTGTGTTCCATGCCGGCCAGCAGGTCGCGCGCCTCGGTGATGAAGGCCTGCAGCGCCTGCAGCATCTGCTGTTCGAAGCTCATCGCGCGGCTCCCGCGGTCTCCACCACCGGATCCCCGAAGAATCCGAGCAGCTGGCAGAGTTCCAGGGTTTCCAGCACCGCCGGGCTGTGCGCGACCAGCGCCAGGCTGCGTCCCTGCTCGGCCGCCGCGCGCTTGGTCGACATCAGCAGCTGCACCCCGGCGGTGTCGATCTCGTCCACGCCGGCGAGGTCGAGCTCCAGGCGCGGGTGCGCGGCGATGAGTTCCTGCAGGCGCGCGTGCAGCGACTCGGCGGCATAGATGTCCAGGGCCCCGAGAAGTTCGACGCGGCCCGCGGCCAGGTCCTCGCGCAAGCGCAGTTCCATCGTGTCGCTCCGCTCAGGCCGGCATCAGCTTGGCCACCGCGGCCAGCATCTGCGCCGGCTGGAAGGGCTTGACCACCCAGGCGCGCGCCCCTGCCGCCTGGCCCTGCGCCTTCATGTCGGCCTGGCTTTCGGTGGTCAGCATGATCACCGGAGTGAACTTGCAGTCGGGGCGTGCCTTGACCTGGCGCACCAGCTCGATGCCGTCCATGTTGGGCATGTTGACGTCGCTGATGATCAGGTGGATCTTGCGCCCATCGAGCTTGGACAGCGCGTCGACGCCGTCGCAGGCCTCGACGACCTCGTAGCCTGCGCTGGACAGCGCGATGCGCACCACCTGGCGCAGCGAGGCGGAGTCATCGACGATCAGAATGGTTTTGGCCATGATGTATAAAAAATGCAAGGAAGCGGGCCCGGACCCGCAGCCGGTTCAGAAAAACGTGATGTCCGCCTCGCCGGCGCCCGCGGCTTCGGCAGCCTGCCCCTGGTGGGTCAGGCGCTGCTCCTGCGTGGTGTAGCCGGCGGCGATTCGCGCCAGCATGCCGTCGGCGTCGGACAGGGCGGCCGCGCCCGCGAAGTCGCGTGCCAGATCGCGCAGCGCGCCGGCGGCGTGCTCGAGGATCTGGCTCACGCGGTCGCCGAACTGCAGCGCCACCATGACCTGCGCCACCTCCTGCTGCACCTGTTCGCCCTCGGCCCGCAGCGTGGCCGCCGCCTGGCCCTGCACATCGGCGATTTCGCGCAGCCGCGCCAGCACCGTGCGCACGGCGCGGTCGGTGTCGGCGAAGGTCTGCTTTTCCTGCTCGGTCGAGTCGGCCGCGGCACGCGCCATGGACTGGATCTCGCCGCCGATGGCGGCCACGCGTTCGGCCATGTCCTGGCTGGTCTGCCGCGATTGCGCCGACAGCTTGCGCACCTCCTCGGCAACGATCGAGAACCCGCGCCCGTGTTCGCCGGCGCGCGCTGCCTCGATGGTGGCATTGAGCGCCAGCAGGTCGGTCTTCGCCGCCAGCGCCGCCACGCGATCGACCAGGCCCTGCAACGCGCTGGTGTGCGCGGTCACCCGCTGGGCCTGGCGCGCCGCCTCGTCGCGGCGTTGCAAGGCCTGGCGAAGTTGCTCGACCACCTGCGCGAGCTGCTCGCTGCTTTGCGTGAAGGCCTCGCCGATCCCGGCGCCCGATGAACCCGCCGCGGCCGCATCCGACGCCTGCATGGCCTTGCCCAGGCTGTCGTGAACCTGCGCGAAGCGCGTGCTGAGATCGAGCACCGCAGCGTCCATCTGGGCGCGCGCGCCCAGCACCTGCTGCGCCAGCACGTCCAGCGCGCGCTCCGCCGGCGATTGCGACGGGCCCGGCGTACTCGGATCGGGCAGGGTGGGGAGCGTTGTCTCGGACATGAGCTGCGGTGTGGTGATCGAGGAGTGGGCGGCGGGTTCGGCTCAAGCTTCGGTGCCGGGCGGCAGCGGCTGTGCCGGGCCGCGCTCCGGGCTCGCGTCGCCACGTTGCGGCGCCACCAGGCACGCCTGGTCCCATTGCGCCAGCGCCTCCCGGATGCGCGGCTCCACCGCCTGCAGGATGGCGATGGTCCGTTTCAGTCTCTGGCCCGCGAGATCCTGGCTCTGCTGCGCGCTTCGAATGGTCTGCAGATGAGCTTCCAGGCGCTGCAGGCCGGCATCGTCGCGGCCCTTCCAGTCCGCGCTGTCGCGCAGCTCCTGCAACTCGGCCTGCGCGGCATCCACCGCGTCCAGCGTTCGCAAGGCCTGGAGTTCGCTCAGGTCGAGCAGCTCGCGAAGCGGGTGGCAGGCCTGCGGGAGCTCGCTCGACGCGTGCAGCAGGCCACGCAAGGTGCGCGCCAGCAGCGCGTCGGCCTGCTGCAGCTGACGCAAGGCCAGCTCGCCCGCGCCGCGCCGACGCGTCATGCCGGCTGCCTCCCGCGCAGCGACACGGCGTTTACCATGACCATGCGGCGCTTTCCTGGAGCGTCGTCCAACAGCTGCAATCTCACCCCGGAACCTTGTCTCGCTCGAACGTGCCGTGGAGACGCCGCACGATGATTCGATATTCGGTGCCATGGAATGTTTCAACGACACCATTGCGAAAATCTGAAGCCCTTCGCCACGCACTTGCCCTCACGCCGGGCTCCGCGCAATGGGCTTACGCTAACGGAATTGTAAGGGTCGTGCAGCCGGCGCCGGCATTGCGGAACAAATCGTTACGACGGATGCGAGAGGTTTTTTTTGCGCAAACGCAAGCTGGAATAATGTGTCCTCGCGCAATGTCGCGCGCATTGCGCAGCTCGCCACCCACTTCTCGCTCGAACCGCTGAACGTCCGTGCCTTCCTCGCCAGCAGCAACCCCCGCGGCCATCGCCCGCGCAGCGCTTTTGCGACTCGCCGAGCAGGGGCTGGAGCCCACGCCGGAGCACTACCGGCAGGCCTATCTGGCCGCATCGCCGCAGGGCGCCAGGCGCGCGGCGGCCGATGCGCGCGCCGAAGCAGGGCCGCCGCCTGACGCGGCGCTGCAGGACCTGGGCCCCATGCTGGCGCGTTTCGTGCGCGAGTGGGAGCGTTCGCAGGCCGGCGTGTCGCGAATCCACAAACTGCAGGCCCTGCAGGGTCTCGAGGCAGCCGAGCGGCCCGCGCAGGCGCTCGAGCTGCTGCGCACCACCACCGAACGCTGGGCCGCGCTGCGCGAGCGAAGCGTGCCGGCGCCGGCGGCATCCTCCGCGCCCGAGTCCCCGGCCCAGGCGCCGGCGACCGCCTCCGCGTGGAAGCGCCTGTGGCTCGATGCCGTGCGCATGGCCGAGCAGGCCTATGCGTCGCAGGCGGACATCCAGTCGCAGGCGCGCGAGCTGCTGGCCGACGCCGCCGAACTCGACGAGCTGGGCGCTGGCTTCAGCGCGCAGGCGCAGGCGTTGTGGGATGCGTGCGAGCAACGCATCGCTGACGACGCGCGGGTGAGCACCGGAGCCCTGGAGTCGATGCGCCTGCTGCTCGACAACCTGGCCGAGCTGTTCGACACGCGGCACTGGATGCAGGCGCAGATCGAGGCGCTGCGCGAGGTGCTGCGCGCGCCGGTGCAGTTGCCGCGCCTGGAACAGGCCGTGCAGGCGCTGAAGGACCTGCTGGTGCGACAGGGGGTGTTGCGCAAGGCCGGCGACGACGCGCGCGCGCTGGCGCGCGAGCTCATCGACATGGTGGTGCGCAGCCTGGGAACCTATGTGGAGAGTTCCGAGCGCTACGGCGAGCGCCTGCGCGCCGGCATGCGCGAGCTCGACGAATCGGGGGACTGGCAGCGCGCGAAATCCGTCGTGCAGGGCATTCTTGCGCAAAGCCAGCAAATGCTCCAGCAGACTCGCCAGTTGCGCCTTTCCTTCGCCGACGCGCAGCAGCAGCTGCAGCAGGCGCGCGAGCGCGCCAGCGCGCTGGAGGGAGAAATCGAGCAGTTGAGCGAACTCATCCAGCAGGATCCGCTGACCGGCGCGCTGAACCGACGCGGCCTGGCCGTGTCGTTCCGGCGCGAGGCGTCGCGCGCCGAACGCAGCGGCGAGGCCCTGAGCCTGGCCATGGTCGACCTGGACCTGTTCAAGTCGATCAACGACAACTTCGGGCACGACACCGGCGATGCGGTGCTGCGCGAGCTGGTGCAGGTGCTGCGCGCCGAGCTGCGCCCCACAGACCTGGTCGCCCGCATGGGCGGCGAGGAGTTCCTCGTCGTGCTGCCCGGCCAGGACGAGCAGGGCGCGTTGCGCGCGTTGCAGCGGGCCCAGGAAGTGTTCGCCGCGCGGCGATTCGCGCATCCGCGCCAACGTGACGGGATCCGTTCCTGTTTCAGCGCCGGCGTGGCGCGCTGGAGTCCGGGCGAGGCGCTGGAGGCGGCCTACGGCCGGGCCGACCAGGCCCTTCTGCGCGCCAAGCAGGCGGGCAGGCAGCGCATCGAACTCGCCGCGCAGCCCCAGGCGCAGGCGTGACGTGTTGAAATCGCAGTTTTATTTCCCCTGAAACCACCATGGCAACGAAGGCAAAAGGCGACGCAGCGGAGAAGAAATCGGGCAAGGGCAAGCTCATCGTGATCATCGTCGCGGTGCTGGTGCTGCTGCTGGCCGCCGGCGGCGGCGCGGCGTGGTGGTTCCTGATCCACGACAAGGGATCCAAGGCGGCGGCCAAGCCCGTCGCGCAGGCGCCCAAGCCGGCCCATTTCATCAGTCTCAAGCCCTTTGTCACCAACGTGCAGAGCGACGACGGGCAGACGCACTATGTGCAGGTGACCATCGACCTGAAGTCCGACGACGACAAGGTCGACGAACAGGTGACCCAGCTCATGCCCGAGATCCGCAGCGCGATTCTCAACATCCTGGCCTCCCAGCAGGCCGCCACCGTGACGCAGGAGGCCACGCGCAACAAGCTGCGCGGCACCATCCAGGCGCAGGTCAACCAGATCCTGCACGGCGCCGGAGGCGACGCCGGCAAGTCCGGGCCGATCAGCGGCGTGTACTTCTCGGGCTTCGTGATGCAGTGAGCCGGCGCGGCAGCGCGGCATCCTCAGCACCCGCAACACCCGCAACGGGGCCGGCGCCACGGCCGGCGCCAAGACCAAGGAACCACGGCATGAACATGAGCAGGCCCATCCGGCTGCGCGGACGAAGCGTCGGCGGCGGCAAGGAGCCGCTGATCTGCGCGCCCCTGGTGGCGCGCGATGCCGACGCCCTGCGCGCCGAGGCTGTCGCCGTGCTTGCGCGAAACCCGGACCTGATCGAGTGGCGGGTGGACTTCTTCGATGCCATCGCCGAGCCGGCCCGCGTGCTTCGGGCCGCTGCGATGCTGCGAGACATCGCAGCGCAAACGCCGATCCTGTTCACGCGTCGCTCGACCCGCGAGGGCGGCCAGCCGATCCCGGTGTCGGAGCAGGGCGTCAGCGAGCTGATCGAGGCGGTATGCGCCGAGGGCTGCGTCGATCTGGTCGACTGCGAGCTGGGCAGCGAAGCGCAGCACTTCCAGCGCGCGCGCGCCGCGGCGTCGGCCTGCGGCGCGTTGCTGGTCGGGTCCTTCCACGACTTCCAGCGCACCCCCGATGCAGACGCGCTGGCCGCGATCTTCGCGCGCGCTCGGCACATGGGCGCCGACATCGCCAAGGTCGCCGTGATGCCGGGCAGCGCGGCCGACGTGCTGGGCCTGCTGCAGGCCACGCTGCAGGCTTCGCGCACGATCGAGCTGCCGCTGATCACCATGTCGATGGGGCCGCTGGGCATGCCGACGCGTCTGTTCGGGTGGATGTTCGGCTCGAGTGTCAGTTTCGCCGCGGGCGAGCAGCCATCGGCCCCAGGGCAGCTGCCGATCGCCGAGCTGCGCGCGGTGCTCGAGCTGTACCGGCGCTCGGCGGCGGCTGGCGATGCCGGCGAGGCTTCGGGCAGCCGGTAGACAACAGGCGACGACTCGCGCTCAAGCGCAACGCGGAGTCGTTTGCGCGCATCGCGGCGGCCATGGGGTCGCGCGCGCGGTGAACGCGGCCAGGCCGCTGCGCGGTGCAAGCCGTGGCAAGCCGCCGGCGGCGGCTCGGTGCGCATCAGTTCCCGCCGACTCCGAGCAGGCGCTCCAGCAATTGCTGGTCGGCCTCGAGCGCGGCGCTCGGTCCGTGGTGCGCGACGCGCCCGCGCTCGAGCACCAGCGCATGATCGGTCAGCGGCAGGATCTGCCGCGCGTGCTGCTCGACCAGGATGACGGCGATGCTGGCTTCGCGACGCATGTCGGCGATGCTGGCCAGCAGCTCCTGCGCGATCAGCGGCGCCAGGCCTTCGAGGGGCTCGTCGAGCAGCAGCAGGCGGGGGTTGAGCATCAGCGCGCGCGCCAGCGCGAGCATTTGCTGCTCGCCTCCGGACAACTGGTTGCCCAGGTTGCGCCGGCGCTCGTGCAGGCGCGGAAAGCTGCGCCACACGCGTTGCAGGTTCCAGGGGCCGGGGCGGGCGACCACCAGCAGGTTCTCCTCCACGCTCAGCGAGGCGAAGATGTCGCGCTCCTGCGGCACCCAGCCCAGCCCGGCATGGGCTCGCGCATGCGCCGGCATATGGCAGAGCTCGCGCCCGAGCATGCGGATGCTTCCGCGATGGCGTCGCGTCAGTCCCATCAGCGTGGCCAGCAGGCTGCTCTTGCCGACGCCGTTGCGCCCGAGCAGCGCCATGCCCGAGCCGGGTCGCAGCGTGAAGGCGATGTCCTCGATCACCGTGGAGTCGCCCCAGCCCGCGCTGAGTTGCTCGACGCGCAGCAGCTCGTCGGCGTGGTCGATGACGGTCTCAGGCATGCGCGGGCACTCCGGGCGTGGTCTGCTCCCCGAGGTAGACCTGGCGCACCCGAGGGTCGGCGGCGATTGCGCGCGGGTCGCCGTCGGCCAGCAGCGCACCGCCGACCAGCACCGAGATGCGCTCGGCGAAGCGGAACACGAGATCCATGTCGTGCTCGATCAGCACGATGGTGATGCTGCGCGGAAGCTGGGCCAGGATTTCGAACAGCTCTCGGCTCTCGGCCGCGGGCACGCCGGCGGCGGGCTCGTCGAGCAGCAGCACGCGCGGATGCATGGCCAGCGCCAGCGCGATCTCCAGCAGGCGCTGCTTGCCGTAGGCGAGTTCGCGGGTCGGGCGATGGGCCAGCTCCAGCAGGTGCAGCCGGCGCAGCAGCTCTGCCGCCTCGTCGATGCAGGCGCGATAGTCGCCGAGCGGGCGCCACCAGCGCGCGCCGATCGCGCTGCGTTGCGCGATCGCCAGCGCCACCGATTCGAGTGGGTCGAGTTCGGCGAACAGGCGGTTGATCTGGAAGGTGCGGACCAGGCCGCGGCGAACCCGAAGGTGCTGGGGAACCGAGGTGATGTCGTCGCCGTCGAGCAGCACGCTGCCGCTGCTTGGGCGCAGGAACCCGCTGAGCAGGTTGATCAGCGTGGTCTTGCCGGCGCCGTTGGGGCCGATCAGCGCATGGCGCGAGCCGGCAGCCACGTCGAGATCGACCGAGTCGGTGGCCAGCAGGGCGCCGAAACGGCGCACCAGCGCGCGCGTGCTCAATGCCGGAACCGGGTTCATGAGCGCTCTCCCCGCGGACGCAGGCGCTGCACCAGCGCGCGCAAGCCGCCCATCAGTCCGCCGCGGGCGAACAGCACCACGGCGATCAGCGCCAGACCCATCCAGAACTGCCAGTACTGCGGGTTCATTCCGGACAGCACGCTGTGCACGAGCATGAACACGATGGCGCCCAGCATCGCGCCATACAGGGTCGCGGCGCCGCCGAACACCAGCATCAGCAGCAGTTCGGCCGAGCGCGTGAAGCTGAACACATCGACCGACACGAACTGCGTGGTCTGGGTCAGCAGCGCCCCGGCCACTCCCGCGTACAGCGCGCCCAGCGTGTAGATGGCGATCAGCCGCGCGTGCACCGCGACCCCCAGCGCGGGCATGCGCTGCGGGTTCAGGCGCAACGCGCGCAACGACAGCCCGAACGGCGAGTGCATCAGGCGTCGTGCCACCCAGAACAGCGCGAACAGCACGACCACGCTGTACACATAGGCGGCGCGGCCGTACAGGCCGAAGGAGAAATGCCCGAGCAGGGCGCCGATGGGCAACCCCTGCAGGCCGTCGAGGCCGCCGGTGATCGTGGTCATCTGGTTGGCCGCGACGAACAGCATCAGCCCGATGCCCAGCGTGACCAGCAGGCGGGTCAGGTCGCTGCCGCGAAGCACCAGGAAACTGGTGAGCCAGCCGGCCAGCGCGCTGAGCGCGGCCGCCGCGGCCAGCCCGAGCAGCGGGTCGCCCCAGCCGTGCTGCGCCAGCAGCGCGGCGACATAGGCGCCGATGCCGAAAAAGGCCGCCTGGCCGAGCGAGATGATGCCGGCGAAGCCGAGGATCAGGTCCAGCGAGATCGCCAGCAGCGCGGTGATGGCGATCTGCGACAACAGCGCCAGGTCGTCCGGGAATGCGAAATAGGCCAGCACCGGAAGGGCCCAGAACAAGGTCTCGGCAGCGCGCCAGCGGGCGGCGCGGCGCAGTGCCAGCGGGTCGAACACCGTATCGGCCGGCGCGCGGGCAGGGGGCATGGGATTCATCGGGAAGACAGGCGGCCGAACAGGCCCTGGGGACGCAGCACGAGCGTGGCGACCATCACCGCGTAGATCACGAAGGCCGACAACTGCGGCAGGTAGTACTGGCCGGCGGCATCCGCCAGTCCGAGCAGCAGCGAACCCAGCAGCGAACCGGCGATGCTCCCGCTGCCGCCCATGGCGACGACGATCAGCACGTAGACGATGTATTGCAGCGGATATTCGGGACTGAGCCCGAGCATCGGAATGCCCAGCGCGCCGCCGAGGCCGGCGAGCGCCGAGCCCAGCATGAAGCTCAGCGTGAACACGCGGTCGACGTCGATTCCGAGGCCGCGCGCAGCTCGCGGGTTGTCCACCGCCGCGCGCAGCCTGGCTCCGAATCGGGTGTGGGCGACCAGCGCGTGCAGGCCCCCGGCCACTCCCAGCCCGAGCACGATCAACAGGCCCCGGTAGGCACTGAACCGCGCGCCGGCGAAGCTCCAGCGAGCGTTCAGCGCCGCGGGCAGCGCCAGGGTCTGCTGCTGGTCGCCATACAGGTAGGTGGCCGACGCGACGGCGACGAACGCCAGCCCGATGGTCATCAGCACCTGGTCGAGGTGCGAGGCGCCGTACAGGCGACGGTACAGCACACGCTCGAGCAGCCCGCCGAGCAGCGCGCTGGCCGTCACCGCCAGCACCAGCGAGGCCGCCCATGGCAGCCCGAGGCGATCCAGCAGGCTCACGCAGACATACCCTCCGAACATCGCGAAGGCTCCGTGCGCGAGGTTGACGAAGTTCATCAAGCCCAGCGTGACCGACAGGCCCACGCTGAGCAGGAACAGCAGCATGCCGGTGGCGAGCCCGTCGATCAGGATGTTCACGGCGTCGTCTCGTCGAGGTGGCGCGGCATCAGCCCTTCTTGCCCGGGTCGTGGACGTCGGCGAACTTGTCGATCTCGACGTTCTGCAGCTTGCCGTCGACCCATTCCACCTTTCGAATATAAATGGTCTGCACGATGTCGCGGGTCAAGGGGTCGATGCTGA
>JAKCDM010000051.1 GCA_021841865.1 Pseudomonadota bacterium | reverse complement strand
CGGTTGCGGAACTCGGGCGAGAACATGCGCTTGATGTCGGCCATCTCGTCGCCGCGCTCGCGGCGCGACGTGAAGCCGATCGCGCCCTTCTGCATGGTCTCGGCGCCCGCGTTGGTGGTCATGACCAGGATCACGTTGCGGAAATCGGCCTTGCGCCCGTTGTTGTCGGTCAGCGTGCCGTTGTCCATGACCTGCAGCAGCACGTTGAACACATCCGGGTGGGCCTTCTCGATCTCGTCGAGCAGCAGCACCGCGTGGGGCTTCTTGGTGATCGCCTCGGTCAGCAGCCCGCCCTGGTCGAACCCCACGTAGCCGGGGGGCGCGCCGATCAGGCGCGACACGGTGTGGCGCTCCATGTACTCGGACATGTCGAAACGCACCAGTTCGATGCCCAGCACGAAGGCCAGCTGGCGCGCGACCTCGGTCTTGCCGACTCCGGTCGGTCCGCTGAACAGGAACGAGCCGATCGGCTTGTCCGGCTTGCCCAGCCCCGAACGGGTCATCTTGATCGCCGCCGACAGCGCGCCGATGGACTCGTCCTGCCCGAACACGACGTTCTTCAGGTCGCGTTCGAGGTTGCGCAGCTTCGAGCGGTCGTCGGTGGTCACGCTGTGCACCGGCACGCGGGCGATCTTGGACACGATGTCCTCGATCTCGCTCTTGCCGATGGTCTTCTTCTGCTTGCTCTTGGGCAGCACGCGCTGCGCGGCGCCGGCCTCGTCGATGACGTCGATGGCCTTGTCCGGCAGGTGGCGGTCGTTGATGTACTTGGCCGACAGCTCGGCGGCCGCAGTCAGCGCGCCGGCGCCGTACTTGACGCCGTGGTGCTCCTCGAAGCGCGACTTCAGGCCCTTGAGGATCTCCACCGTCTGCTCGACGCTGGGCTCGACCACGTCGATCTTCTGGAAGCGCCGCGACAACGCCGCGTCCTTCTCGAAAATGCCCCGGTACTCGGTGAAGGTGGTCGCGCCGATGCAGCGCAGCTGGCCCGAGGTCAGCGCCGGCTTGAGCAGGTTGGACGCGTCCAGCGTGCCGCCCGACGCGGCGCCGGCGCCGATCAGGGTGTGGATCTCGTCGATGAACAGGATCGCGTGGGGCATTTCGCGAATCTGCTTGATCACCGCCTTGATGCGCTGCTCGAAGTCGCCGCGGTACTTGGTTCCCGCCAGCAGCGCTCCCATGTCCAGCGAATACACCACGCCGCCGTCCAGCACCGCGGGCACCTGGCCCTGCACGATGCGCCACGCCAGTCCTTCGGCGATGGCGGTCTTGCCGACGCCGGCCTCACCGACCAGCAGCGGGTTGTTCTTGCGCCTGCGGCACAGCACCTGGATCACGCGCTCGACCTCGGCCTCGCGCCCGATCAGCGGGTCGATGCGCCCGTCGCGTGCAAGCTGGTTGAGGTTCTGCGTGAACTGGTCGAGCGGGGTTTCCTTGCCCTCGCGCTCCTCCTCCTCGCCGGAGGCGCCCTGCGACGCCGGCTTGGCCGGCTCCAGCGGGTCGGTCTTGCGAATTCCGTGCGACAGGTAGTTGACCACGTCCAGCCGGGTCACCCCCTGCTGGTGCAGGTAGTACACGGCGTGCGAGTCCTTCTCGCTGAAGATGGCCACCAGCACGTTGGCGCCGGTGACTTCCTTCTTGCCGTTGCTCGACGACTGCACATGCATGATGGCGCGCTGGATCACGCGCTGGAAACCCAGCGTGGGCTGGGTGTCCACCTCGTCGGTGCCGGGCACCACGGGCGTGTTGTCCTTGACAAAATTGCTCAGACTCTTGCGCAGGTCGTCCAGATTGGCCGAGCAGGCGCGCAGCACCTCGGCCGCCGACGGGTTGTCCAGCAGCGCGAGCAGCAGGTGCTCGACGGTGATGAACTCGTGTCGCTGCTGCCGAGCCTCGACGAAGGCCATATGCAGACTGACTTCCAGTTCCTGGGCGATCATGACACTCTCCTAAACTGCTTCCATCACGCACTGCAGCGGATGGCCGGCCTGGCGCGCCGCCGCCATGACCTGTTCCACCTTGGTCGCGGCCACGTCCTTCGCATACACCCCGCAGACCCCCCTGCCATGCTGGTGCACCTTGAGCATGATCTGGGTCGCGGTTTCGAAATCCTTGGAAAAGTACTGCTGGATCACGAGCACGACGAACTCCATCGGAGTGAAGTCGTCGTTCAACATCACCACCTGATACAGCGGCGGAGGCTTGAGACGTTGCTCCTGGCGCTCCACCACCGCAGCCGAACCGGGGCTGGCGCCGGGAAGCTTGCGGGGCTTGGACATAAACGGATTCTAGGGTCTCGACAGCACTGGCACCGCCGAAGCGGCCTCGGTCCCATTGTCGGACAAAGTGCGCGATCCGTGTGGAGGGCGCATGCGCCGCTCAGTGCCTGTTGCCCCGGCGCAAACATCGAGCGGGAGCAGGCTGTTGAAATGCCGCAGGGGGTCGCGGCGACATCAAAGAGCCGTGAATCGGCCCACAGCAAGTCGGCAGGCTGCCGCAGCGCTGCCGGCAGGCGGCCCACCCGGGGCGGGGGGCCTTGCCGCGCCCGCCGGGCGCGGCACGTGGTCGCCGCGCGCTCGCGCCGCGACCAGCGTCGGGACTGCTTACATATGCTCGATCATCACCTGGCCGAAGCCCGAGCACGACACCTGGGTGGCGCCGGGCATCAGACGGGCGAAGTCGTAGGTCACTCGCTTGGACTCGATCGCGCGCTCCATCGAGCGGATCACGCAGTCGGCGGCCTCGACCCAGCCCATGTGGCGCAGCATCATCTCGGCCGACAGGATCTCGGACCCCGGGTTGACATAGTCCTTGCCGGCGTACTTGGGCGCGGTGCCGTGCGTGGCCTCGAACATGGCCACGTCGTCCGACAGGTTGGCCCCCGGCGCGATGCCGATGCCGCCGACCTGCGCCGCCAGCGCATCGGAGATGTAGTCACCATTGAGGTTGAGCGTGGCGATCACGTCGTATTCAGCCGGGCGCAGGATGATCTGCTGCAGGAATGCGTCGGCAATGACGTCCTTGACGATGATGTCCTGCCCCGTCTTCGGGTTGCGGAAACTGCACCACGGACCTCCGTCCACCGGTTGCGCGGCGAACTCGCGCTGCGCCAGCGCGTAGCCCCAGTCGCGGAACCCGCCCTCGGTGAACTTCATGATGTTGCCCTTGTGCACCAGCGTGACCGACTTGCGGTTGTTGTCGATCGCGTACTGGATGGCCTTGCGCACCAGGCGCTCGGTGCCCTCGCGCGAGACCGGCTTGATGCCGATTCCCGAGCTTTGCGGGAAGCGGATCTTGGTCACGCCCATGTCGCGGATCAGGAAATCGATGACCTTCTTCGCCCCGGCGCTCTCGGCCGCCCATTCGATGCCGGCGTAGATGTCCTCCGAGTTCTCGCGGAAGATCACCATGTCGACCTTCTCGGGCTGCTTCACCGGCGACGGCACGCCGCTGAAATAGCGCACCGGGCGCAGGCAGACGTACAGGTCGAGCTCCTGGCGCAGCGCCACGTTGAGCGAGCGGATGCCCCCGCCCACCGGGGTGGTCAGCGGGCCCTTGATCGACACCACGTAATCCTTCACGACCTGAAGGGTCTCCTCGGGCAGCCAGACGTCGGGCCCGTACACGCGGGTGGCCTTCTCGCCGGCGAACACCTCCATCCACGCGATCTTGCGCTTGCTCCCGTAGGCCTTGGCCACGGCCGCGTCGACCACCTTGATCATCACCGGCGTGATGTCGGCGCCCGTTCCGTCACCCTCGATGTACGGGATGATCGGCTGGTCGGGTACGTTCAGGACATGGCCGGCGCCTACGGTGATGCGCTGGCCCTCGGAGGGGACGCGAATGTGTTGATACATGAAGTTCTCCGGTGCAAGAAGACCGCATTCTAGCGTTGAGCAGGCACGATTCGTGAAGTCTTTTATAAGACACAAGACCTGGATCAACCACAATTCCGTCGCGTGGCGGCCCCGCCGGGCGCGGCATACGCCGCAACGCCGAGCAGCACATGTCAACCGGACTTCCCCGACGCGCGTTAGGGCTGTGATCCTTCCGGATCGCTCCACTTTCTCTCAAAGGCTAATCAGTCATGAAAAAGATCATTGCCGCCGTTTTTGCTCTGTTCTTCGCCACCGCCGCGATGGCTCAGGCCGCCACGGAAGCCAAGCCCGCCGAAGGCGCCAAGCCGGCCGCTCACAAGGTCGTGAAGCACAAGGCGGTCAAGCATCACAAGAAGGCCGCCAAGAAGGCGATGAAGAAGGAAGAAGCCAAGAAGTAAGCCCTTCAGGGCCTCCAGGCGTGGAGCGCGGGCCCGAACGGTCCGCGCGAACGCCCCAAGCGCCTTCGGGCGCTTTTTTTTGGACCCTGCGAAGTGCCCGGGAGCACAATCCGGCCTTTGCATCCACTGCCCGTCGAGCGCGACATGTCCCAGCGGTTCCCGATCCCCGCGGCGAACGCGACCTGCGTCGCCTGCCTGCTGCTGAGCCTGGCCGGCAGCGCCGCCGCCGCCGACAGGCTGCCGGTGCTTCGCCTGAGCGTGGGCGAGCACTCCGTGGTGGCCGAGGTGGCCAGCACGCGCGCGCAGCAGGAAACGGGACTGATGTACCGGCGCAGCCTGGCGCCGGACCACGGCATGCTGTTCGTGTTCCGTCAGGACCAGGACGTGTGCATGTGGATGAAGAACACCTACGTGCCGCTGAGCGTGGCGTTCATTGCCAGCGACGGCACGATACGACGCGTCGCCGACATGCGTCCGTTGACACTGGACGCGCATTGCGCCCGGCAGCCCGTGCGCTACGCGCTCGAGATGCCCCTGGGCTGGTTCGCCGCGCACCGCGTGCCTCGTGCCAGCACGGTGCGCGGCCTGCCGGCCGCCGAATGAGCCGGCGGCGAACTCAGGCGAGCTGGCTTTCGGCGAACTTCCAGTTGGCCAGCTTGTCCAGGAAGGTGCTGACGAAATCCGGGCGACGGTTGCGGTAGTCGACGTAGTAGGCGTGTTCCCACACGTCCACGGTCAGCAGCGGCTTGTCGCCGGCGGTCAGCGGGGTGCCCGCGTTGCCGGTGTTGACGATGTCCACGCCGCCGTCGGCCTTTTGCACCAGCCAGGTCCAGCCGGAGCCGAAGTTGCCGACGGCCGACTTGTGGAAGGCCTCCTTGAAGGCGGCGAAGCTGCCCCACTTGGCGTCGATCTTCGCGCGCAGCGCGCCCGACGGCTCGCCGCCGCCCTGCGGGCTCAGGCAGTTCCAGAAAAAGCTGTGGTTCCAGACCTGCGCGGCATTGTTGAACACACCGCCGGCCGGAGCCTTGCGAATGATCTCCTCGAGGCCGAGGGATTCGAATTCGGTGCCCTTGATCAAGTTGTTCAGGTTGGTCACATACGCCTGGTGGTGCTTCCCATGGTGATACTCGAGGGTTTCACGCGACATGTGGGGCGCCAGCGCGTCCAGCGCGAAGGGCAAGGCGGGAAGTTGGTGTTGCATGAGTCGGCCTTTCGAGGTTGAGGGTTGAGCGGAGCCCGCGCCGCAGGGCGCACCCCGGACGGACACGGCACACGACTGCGCGCGGACGTGGGAATCCGGCCGATTCTAGGAACATTCCTCGTTTCGGGTACCGAACAGTTCGCGCAACGGGTGCTCCACGGTGTTGACGCCTTGCAATTGCAGGCTGGCTGCCGATCGTGCAGTGGCCAGCACCAGTGTCTGGCCGGAATGCAAGGATGCTGCGTCGTCCAGCAGCGAACCGTCGGGCTGCCACGCCAGGCAATAGCCTCGGCGCAGCGTGGCCGAGGGGTCGAGGGCGCGCAGGCGCGCTCCCAGCCCGAGCCACTGCTGCTGGCGCTGCCATCGCGCCTGCTCCAGGGCCGCGGGCAGGCGCCTGGCCAGTTCCTGCAGGCGCGCCGTGCGCCCCGACAAGGCCTGGCCGGGCAGCACGCGCAGGCGCTGCTGCGCCATTTGCAGTCGCTGCTCGCGCCCGAGCGTGGCCGAACCGAGCGCCTGGCGCAGGCGCGCATGCAGGTCGCGCAGATGCAACTCGGCGGAGCGCAGCACGCGCGCCGGAGGCGGCAGGCGCAGTTGCAGGCGGTCCACGCGCTGGTGCTCCCGGCCGACGCGGGCATGCACCGCGTGATGCAGCGCGCGCGCCGCCTGCGCCAGGCCCGCGAGGAGTTGCTCGCGCGCCGGAGCGCACATCTCGGCCGCAGCGGTGGGCGTCGGCGCGCGCATGTCGGCGGCGAAATCGGCGATCGTGAAGTCGGTCTCGTGCCCCACGCCGCTGATCACCGGGATCGCGCATTGCGCCAGCACGCGCGCCAGGGCCTCGTCGTTGAAGGCCCACAGGTCCTCCAGCGAGCCGCCACCGCGCACCAGCAGCAGCACGTCGACCTCGGCGCGCGCCTGCGCCGTGCGCAGCGCGCGCACCAGCTCGGCCGGCGCCGCGGCGCCCTGCACGCTGGCCGGATAGATCACCACGCGCACCTGCGGGCTGCGTCGGCGCAGCGTGACCAGCACGTCGTGCAGCGCCGCCGCCTGCGTGGACGTGACGATGCCCACGCTGCGCACGTCGGTCGGCAGCGCCTGCTTGCGCTGCGCATCGAACAGGCCTTCGGCGCGCAGACGCTCCCTGAGCCGCAGGAATTGCTCCATCAGAGCCCCCTGGCCGAAGCGACGCACCGACTCCACCTGCAGCTGCAGGTCTCCGCGCGGCTCGTAGATGCCCACCTCGGCCCGCAACTCCACCTGCACTCCGTCGCGTAGTTCGAAATCGACCAGCGACGCGCGTTGCCGGAACATCACGCAACGAAGTTGGGCATTCTGATCACGAATCGCAAAGTAGCAATGCCCGCTGGCGGCCCGCGTGAACCCGCTGATCTCCCCCTGCACGGTCACCACGCCGAAACGCGACCACAGCGCGTCGGCAAGGGCACGCGCCAGCGTACCCACGCTCCAGGATCGGATTTCAGGCATCGCGCACCCCGGCGGACACACTGCGTGCGTGCGCCAGACCGTCCCGCGAGCCCAGGCAAACCGCGGCTTCGCGGCCAAGCTGTCCACAAACCACAGCAAATCCGGGGCCTTTGCGAACAGCTCCCCACGAAGCGCGTTTCATCCGTGCAAGTTCTTGTTTTTTCACATCTTTTCCGTGTTCAAAAATTGGTCACACGAATTCCCGGCAAGCTTTCGGCGCAGCTTGCGGCACGTGCACCGACCTTACCCACATTCTTATCCACAGTTTCGCGGGATAACTCGGCGCCAATCCACGAAGCAGCCGGCGTCGCGCGCAGTACCATGCGCCTGCAGCGCGCCGCAGGCCCCTGCGACGGGTCGCCAGCAAGCGGTCGGGCGCCGCGCAGTTTGCCGATTTCCACGGAGATGCCACCTTGCTCAGTATTGTCGAAGCCGCCGGCTGGCCCATCTGGCCCCTGATCCTGTGCTCCATCACCGCACTGGCGATTGTGCTGGAGCGGCTCAACAGCCTGCGCGTGGCGCGAGTCATTCCCCCCCGCCTGCTGGAGGAGGCCCTGGCGGTGTCGGCCACGGCACTGCCGCCGCCGGACACGGTGGACAAGCTCGAGCGCAATTCGCCCCTCGGGCGCGTGCTGGCATCGGGTTTCCGCGGCGCCAGGCGGCCGCATGCCAGCATGGAGGGGCTTCGCGAGGACATGGAGAACACCGGGCGCGCCGTGATGCACGGGCTGCAGCGCTACCTCAACGCGCTGGGCACCGTGGCCTCGGCGGCACCGCTGCTGGGCCTGCTCGGCACCGTGGTGGGCCTGATCGAGATCTTCGGCTCGCAAAGCGCGGGCAACGCCAACCCGCTGCTGCTGGCCCACGGCATCTCGGTGGCGCTGTACAACACGGCCTTCGGGCTGATCATCGCGGTTCCGTCCCTGATGTTCTACCGCTACTTCCGCGGTCGGGTCGACGATTTCGGAATCGAACTGGAGCAGGCGGCGAGACGCCTGGCCACGCACCTGCAGCCGCACATCGAGTCCGGCCGCGCCGCACGTTCCTGAGCCGCGAGCACGCCGATGAACTTCCAGCGCCCGCGCCCGGAGGAGCCGGAGATCAACCTGATCCCGTTGATCGACGTGCTGCTCGTCGTGCTGATCTTCCTGATGATCACGACCACCTATTCCAAATACACGGAGCTCAGGATCCAGTTGCCGACGGCCGACGCGTCGCCGGCGCGGAACCTGCCGGACAGCGTGGTCGTCGGGGTCGCCGCCGACGGCAGCTACGCCGTGTCCGGCCAGGTTCTGGCCGGACGCGACGTGGCCGCGCTGGTGCAGGCGCTGCGCGCCGCGCTGCACGGGCGGCGCGACGTGACCCTGGTGATCAGCGCCGACGCGCAGAGCACCCAGCAGTCGGTGGTCAACGTGATGCAGGCGGCGCGCGACCTGGGGCTGAGCCGGCTGACCTTCGCCACGCAGCGCGGCCCGGGATCGTGAGCGGCAGCGGCGGCTGGCCGGCGTGGTGGATGCGCCGCGGGCCCGCGGCCTGGGCGCTGCTGCCGCTGTCCGGCTTGTTCGCCGCCGTCGCCGGCCTGCGGCGCGAACTCTGGCGCCGCGGCTGGCTTGCGTCGTGGCGCGCGCCGGTTCCGGTGGTGGTGATCGGCAACGTCACCGCCGGCGGCAGCGGCAAGACCCCGCTGGTGGCCCATGTCGCGATGGCGCTGCGCGACGCCGGCTGGACGCCCGGCATCGTCTCGCGAGGCTACCGGCGCCGGCGCGACGCGCCGGACCCGATGCCCGTGCAGCTGGACAGCGCGCCGGACGAGGTCGGCGACGAGCCGCTGCTGCTGCGCCGCCTGTGCGCCTGCCCGGTCTGGGTCGGCAGCCGGCGCGCGCGCGCCGCGCAGGGCCTGCTGCGCGCGCATCCGGAAGTCGACGTGCTGCTCAGCGACGACGGCCTGCAGCATTTCGCGCTGGCGCGAGACGTGCAGCTCGTGGTGCTGGACGGGCGTGGAACCGGCAACGGCTGGCCGCTGCCGGCAGGCCCGCTGCGCGAACCCGCGACACGCCCGCGCGACGCCACGCTCGGCCCGGACGCCCTCGCGGGCGGCGCGCCGAAGCCGTTTTTCGCGCTGCGCCGAAGCATGGGCGAACTGCGCAACCTGGGCGATTCGAGCCGCCTGAGCCTGCACGAGTTCAAGGCCCGCTTCGCGACCACCCCGGTTTCGGCCGCCGCCGCGATCGGCCACCCGGAGCAGTTCTTCGGCATGCTGCGCCATGCCGGCCTCGAGCTGGCGCGCACGGCCAGCGCACCCGACCACCAGGCGCTGTCGCCCGAACTGCTGGGGGAGCTTCCCGGCCTGGTGCTGATGACCGAGAAGGACGCCCTAAAATGCGGCGTCCGGCAGCCGGAGCTGGAACGACTGTGGGCGGTGCAGTTGCGCCTGGAGGTCGACCCCGGCTTCGTTCCCTGGTTGCTGGCGCGCCTGGCACGCGCCACGTTGAGGCCCCATGATGGATTCACGTCTGCTTGACCTGCTGGTTTGCCCGATCTGCAAGGGCCCGCTGCAGCTGGAACGCGCCGCGCAGGAGCTGGAATGCCCGCGCGACCACCTTGCCTTCCCGGTTCGCGACGGCATCGCGGTGATGCTGGTGGAGCAGGCGCGGGACACCCTGGGCGCGAACGGCGCCGACGCCGCGCCGGCGCAGCCTCCCGCGGCATGATGCCGGCCGCGGCGCCGGCGGGCGCGGATGTGCCGTTCAGCGTGCTGATTCCCGCTCGCCGGGCCTCCACGCGCCTGCCCGACAAGCCGCTGGCCGACATCTGCGGGCTGCCGATGGTCGTGCACGTGGCGCGCCGCGCCGAGGCAAGCGGGGCACGGCAGGTCGCGGTGGCCACCGACGATGCCGACATCGCGCGCGCCTGCGCCGCGCACGACGTGCGCGCGCTGCTGACCTCGCCCGCGCATGCCAGCGGCACCGACCGCGTGGCCGAGGCCGCCGCGCAACTGGGACTCGACGACGCGCAGATCCTGGTCAACGTGCAGGGCGACGAGCCGCTGATCGACCCGGCACTGATCCGCGACTGCGCGCGACGCCTGCACGACGAGCCGCAGGCGCAGATGGCGACGGCGGCCCACCCCATCGAGCATGCGGCGGCGATCGTCGATCCGAACGTGGTGAAGGTGGTGCTGGACGCGCGCGGGCATGCCCTGCTGTTCTCGCGCGCGCCCATCCCGTGGCGGCGCGACCAGTACGCCGACGGCGCGCCGCCCTCGCTGCCCGCGCTGCCTCGTGGCCTGCCCTTCCTGCGCCATGTCGGGATCTACGCCTTTCGCATGCGCTCGCTGCGTGAATTCGCAGCATTGGCGCCGTGCGAGCTCGAGCAGGCCGAGGCCCTCGAGCAGTTGCGCGCGGTGTGGCACGGCTGGCGCATCGCAGTGCTGCGCGTGGACCACGCGCCGGCGGCGGGCGTCGACACCCCGCAGGACCTGGAGCGCGTGCGGCGCCTGCTCGGACACCCGGGCTGAGTATTGCCTCCCGTCAGGGGAGCGTGGGATGCGCGTGCTATTCTGAGACGGGGCGGCGAGCCGACGGCACGAGGCACGGCACCGACGTGCGCTGGAGAACCGGTTCGCCTGCGACAAGATCCAGATCCATTCCAACGACAAATTCCGGGAGTCTTCATGCGTTTGATCCTGCTGGGCGCACCAGGCGCGGGCAAAGGCACGCAGGCAGCCAGCCTGTGCGCGCGCCACAACATTCCCCAGATCTCCACCGGCGACATGCTGCGCGCCGCGGTCAAGGCCGGAACGCCGCTCGGCCTGCAGGCCAAGGCGGTGATGGACTCTGGCGCGCTGGTGTCCGATGACATCATCGTCGGCCTGGTGCTCGAGCGCATCCAGCAACCCGACTGCGCGCGAGGCTTCCTGTTCGACGGCTTCCCGCGCACCATCAACCAGGCCGAGGCGCTGAAGAAGGCCGGCGTGCACATCGACTACGTGGTCGAGTTCGACGTTCCCGACGAGGACATCGTGCAGCGCCTGAGCGGGCGCCGCGTGCACCCGGCTTCGGGTCGCGTCTACCACGTCAGCTACAACCCGCCGAAGGTCGCCGACCGCGACGACGCCACCGGCGAGGAGCTGGTGCAGCGCGACGACGATCGCGAGCAGACGGTGCGCAAGCGCCTGCAGGTCTACCACGAGCAGACGCGCCCGCTGGTCGACTACTACGACCGCTGGGCGCAAACGGGCGACTCCGCCGCGCCGCGTCTTCGCCGCATCGTCGGCGTCGGCCCGGTCGACGAGGTCACGCGCCGCATCGAAGAGGCGCTGCGCTGACGCGGTCGGAGCGGCCGCGCGTCGCGCGGGGCCGCCCGAGCTGCCACCGCGGACATCGGCAAGGCCCCTCGCCTGGCAAGCCATGTCGTTGATTCCGCAAGACTTCATCGAGGAACTGCTGCGACGCGTCGACATCGTCGACGTGGTCGGCCGCTCGGTGCAGCTGAAAAAGGCCGGCACCAACTACAAGGGCCTGTGCCCGTTCCACCAGGAGAAGTCGCCGTCCTTCACGGTCAGCCCGTCGAAGCAGTTCTATCACTGCTTCGGCTGCGGAGCGCATGGCAGTGCCATCGGCTTCCTGATGGAACACACCGGCATGGGCTTTCCCGACGCGGTGCGCGAGCTGGCGCGCGAGGCCGGCATGGAACTTCCGCAGCACGAAGCCGACGAGGCCACGGCGCGTCGCGCCGCCGAGCAGCGCAGCCACAAGGCACGCCTGCGCGAGGTGCTGGAGCAGGCGGAACGCTTCTACCGCGATCGCCTGCGCGCCAGCGCGCGCGCCATCGACTACCTCAAGGGACGCGGCCTGAGCGGGCGCGCCGCGGCGCGCTTCGGGCTCGGCTACGCGCCCGACGACTGGCAGGGCCTGGCCGCGGTATTCCCCAATTACGACGCCGAAGTGCTGCTGCAGGCCGGGCTGGTGGTCGGCCGCGACGCGCAGGGCCAGACCCTCGACCCGGCACAGGCCGCCGGCGCGACGGTCAGCCGGCGCTACGACCGCCTGCGCGACCGCATCACCTTTCCGATCCGCAACGCCCAGGGAGAGATCATCGGCTTCGGCGGGCGCGTGCTGGACCGGGGCGAGCCGAAATACCTGAACTCCCCGGAAACCGAGCTGTTCCACAAGGGCGAGGAGCTGTACGGCCTGTTCGAGGCGCGCCAGGCCATCCAGCGCCACGGCCAGGCCCTGGTGGTCGAGGGCTACCTCGACGTCATCGCGCTGGCCCAGCACGGGGTCGAGCATGTCGTGGCCACGCTGGGCACCGCATGCACCGCCGACCACGTGCGCAAGCTGTTTCGCCATTGCCCGCAGATCGTGTTCTGCTTCGACGGCGACACTGCCGGACAGCGCGCGGCGACGCGTGCGATGGAGGCCTCGCTGCCTCTGCTGGGCGACGAGCGCTCGGTGAAGTTCCTGTTCCTGCCCGTCGAGCACGACCCGGACTCCTACGTGCGCCAGCACGGCGCCGACGCCTTCGAGCGCGAGATCGGTCGCGCCCGGCCGCTGTCGGTGTTCCTGCTCGACACGCTGGCCGACGGCCTGGCGCTGGACACCGCCGAGGGACGCGCCCAGGCGATCGCCCGCGCCCGCAACCTGCTGGGGCAACTCGCCGAGTCCGCGCTGAAGGGGCAGATCCTGCGCGAGATGGCGCAGCGCCTGCAGACTCCCGCCGACGAACTGCGCGAGGCGCTGGCGCTCGGCGGTGACCGGCGCGCAGCCCGCCCCGCAGCTGCGGCTGCCGAGCCCGAGCGAGCGGCCGCGCGCGAGCGCGGGCCTGACGGCGGGCCGCGCGAACGCTTCGCGCCAAGGCGTGGCGGCCCCGGCCGGGCGAGCGACGCCGCGCTGGGGGCAGCGCGTTCCCAGCGACTGAGCCGGCCGCGCGCCGACCACGCGCGCACCGCGCTGCGCATCCTGCTCGCCCATCCCGAGCTGTGGCACGAGGTCAGCCCGGCGCAGCACGAGCTGCTGACTGCCGCGCAGCAGCCGGTCGGGGAACTCGCACGCTGGCTGGAGTCTTACCTGGATGAGCACGAGCATGCCAACGCGTCGGCGCTGTGGGAAGCCTTGCGCGCGGCCGGGCTGCTGCCTGCCGCCGAGGAACTGCAGCCAGCCGAGCTGGTCGAACTCGACGCCGAGCAGTTGCAGCAGGACCTGCGCGGCGCGCTGGGAAGCATCGAGATGGCGTGGATCAAGCAACGCCAGCAGCAATTGGCCGAAACCGGGCTGGACGAGCAGACGGCGCGCCTGGAATACCAGAGCCTGTCGTTGCGCCTGCGTGAGCTCATGCGCAAGCTGCCGCGCCTTTGAGTACCGGGCCTGTGAACGGCGGGCCCGGCCGCGGCCCGGAGGCCCGCGGACTTGAATTCGGCGCGCCCGCCTATACTATGGGGTTTTGCGCACAAGACGCGCGTTCGCGCCGCTAGCGCCCGAAAAACCCGAAACGCCCCGATGGGCGCCAGGGCTGCGCCGGGAGGTCCCCAGGGACCGCCCGGTCGGGACGGCACGGACGAGGCAAGGATGCCGCGGCTCGACTGCCGCGGCCGTGGGGCGCCCTGCGGTTTGGCCTATGCTTGTTGCACGGTAACCGCGCCCAGCCACCGCCGGGGCTGGGCGCGCAAGAGCGTACGAGGAATCCGACTATGACCCAAGCCAAACCCGCAACCTCCAAATCCAGGGCTTCCTCGGGCAAGACCGCCGCCGACAGCGTCTCGAAGACTCCCAAGACCGCGAAACCCGCCGCCACGGCAACCAAGGCCGCCCCGGCCCGCACCCGTGCCGCCGCCGGCGCCGCCGCTTCGAAGGCGCAAGCCTCGACCACCGCTCAGAGCATGCCAGCATCCAAGACCAAGTCCGCCACCGCCAAGCCCGCAGCACCAGCCGCCGACAAGACGGCGAACAAGGGGCCCGCCGCCCGCCCGGCGGCCCAGGCCAAGGCGGCGGCCAAGACCGCCGCCCAGAAGAACGCCCCGGCCGATGACCTCAACAACGACCTGGGCGACGATGGCGACGACGCCGCCACGCCGGCGGCGCCGATGCCGCGCGGGCGCCGTCCTTCGCGCGCCAAGGAAAAGCAGCTGCTCAAGGAGTTCGGCTACGACGACTCCAATGTCACCGAGGAGGAACTGGCACGCCGGCGCCAGCGCCTGAAGAACCTGATCAAGCTGGGCAAGACCCGCGGCTTCCTCACCTACGGCGAGATCAACGACCACCTGCCGGACAACCTGGCCGATCCCGACCTGCTCGAGACCATCATCAGCATGCTCAACGACATGGGCATCGCGGTGTACGAGCAGGCTCCCGACGCGCAGACCCTGCTGCTCAACCAGCATGGCCCGACCACCTCCAGCGACGAGGAGGCCGAGGAAGAGGCCGAGGCGGCGCTGTCGTCGGTGGACTCCGAGTTCGGTCGCACGACCGACCCGGTGCGCATGTACATGCGGGAAATGGGCACGGTGCAGCTGCTCACGCGCGAAGGCGAGATCGTCATCGCCAAGCGCATCGAGGAAGGCCTGCGCAAGATGATGCTGGCGATCTCGGCGTCGCCGGCGACGGTGGCCGAGATCCTGGCCATGGCCGCGCGCATCGCGAACAACGAACTGCCGGTCGACGAGGTCGTCGACGGCATGGTCTCGGACGACGAATCCGACGACTACGTGGCCGAGGAGGACGTCGACTTCGCGCTGGCCGACGAAGCCGAGGAGGACGACGAGACCGCTGCGGCCGCGGCCAGCTCGGTCAAGCTCGAGGAGCTCAAGAGCAAGGCGCTGGAGTGCTTCGCCGACGTGCACGACGCCTTCATGAAAATGCGCCGCGCCTACGACAAGGACGGCTACAAGTCGGCCGCCTACGTGAAGGCGCAGGACCAGATCTCGAACTCGCTGATGGAAGTGCGCTTCACCGCGCGTACCGTCGAGAAGCTGTGCGATCTGCTGCGCAGCCAGGTCGACGAGGTGCGTCGCCACGAACGCGAGATCCGGCGCATCGTCGTCGACCGCTGCGGCATGCCCCAGGAGGAATTCATCAAGAGCTTCCCCGGGCACCAGCTCGACCTCGAGTGGGGGGAGCGCCTGGCCTCGTCCAGCAAGCCCTACGCCACGGTGCTGGCGCGCAACCTGCCGAGCATCCAGGAGCTGCAGCAGCGCCTGATCGACACGCAGAACCGCGTGGTCGTTCCGCTGGAGGACTTCAAGGAGATCAACACGCAGATGAGCCGCGGCGAGCAGGAAGCCCGCGAGGCCAAGCGCGAGATGATCGAGGCCAACCTGCGCCTGGTGATTTCCATCGCCAAGAAGTACACCAACCGCGGCCTGCAGTTCCTGGACCTGATCCAGGAAGGCAACGTCGGCCTGATGAAGGCCGTGGACAAGTTCGAGTACCGCCGCGGCTACAAGTTCTCCACCTACGCCACGTGGTGGATCCGCCAGGCCATCACGCGCTCCATCGCCGACCAGGCGCGCACCATCCGCATTCCGGTGCACATGATCGAGACCATCAACAAGGTCAACCGCATCTCGCGCCAGTACCTGCAGGAGACTGGCACCGAGCCGGATGCCGCGATCCTGGCCGAGAAGATGGAGATGCCCGAGGACAAGGTGCGCAAGATCATGAAGATCGCCAAGGAGCCGATCTCCATGGAAACCCCGATCGGCGACGACGACGATTCGCACCTGGGAGACTTCATCGAGGACACCGGCATGCTGGCGCCCACCGACGCGGCGCTGCAGGCCAGCCTGCGCGACGTGGTCAAGGACATCCTGGACTCGCTGACCCCGCGCGAGGCCAAGGTGCTGCGCATGCGATTCGGCATCGAGATGGCCAACGACCACACGCTGGAGGAAGTCGGCAAGCAGTTCGACGTCACGCGCGAGCGGATTCGCCAGATCGAGGCCAAGGCGCTGCGCAAGCTCAAGCACCCGACCCGCTCGGACAAGCTGCGCAGTTTCCTGGACTCGCTGTAATCCCGTGGCGCGGCGCGAGGCGGGCCGCGCGATCGGCCAGGCGAACGAGCATGCGAAGGGGCAGGCCGGCGGCCCTTTGAATGGCAGTCGCCGCGCCCGCTTCGGCCCGCTCCCCCCGGGCGACGCGGACCCCCGTTAGACTTGCGCACATGTCGAACCTGCGCAAGCCCGTGATACGGACCGTGGTATTTGCCGACGTGGTCGGCAGTACCGGGCTGTACAAGTCCCTGGGCGACACCGCCGCCGCGCGCCTGATGACCCAGGTCACCCAGGCCGCCGGCGAGACCATCGAGCAGCATCGCGGCCAGGTGGTCAAGACCCTGGGCGACGGGCTGCTCGCCGTGTTCGACGACAACGCCGCCGCGGTGCAGGCCTGCTGCGAGGCCCAGCGCCGCCTGGCATCGTGGGGCCACGAGCGCTCGGCACCGACTCCGGTACCGCTGAAGATCGGCCTCTCGCGCGGCCCCGTCGTGCTGACCCCGGGGGATTGCTTCGGCGACGCGGTCAACACAGCGGCGCGCCTGTCCGGCTCGGCCGCCGGCGGCCAGATCCTGCTCGGCGAGGCCGTGATCGAGGGGCTGCCGCTGGAATTGCAGGCGCGCCTGCGCAGCCTCGGATCGATTTTCCTGCGAGGTTACGAACAACCGGTGCCGGTGCAGCAGATCGAGTGGGATGCCGGCTGGCAGAACAGCCAGACCATGCCGCACCTGCCCACCGTGATCTCCAGCGCCACCCAGCGCCTGAGCCTGAGCTGGCTGGACGTGCACCAGGAGATCCCGGCGGCGCAAGGCGTGATGCATATCGGGCGCACGCAGGCCGCCGAGTTCGTGGTCAACGACATCCGGGTTTCGCGCCAGCATGCCCGCATCGAATGGCGGGGCAGCTATTTCATGCTCACCGACCTGTCCAGCAACGGCACCTGGGTGCGCTATGCCGGGCAGGACAACGCGCTGGCGCTGCGACGCAACGAGTGCGTGCTGCACGGCCAGGGCGAGATCTGCCTGGGCGCCAAGCCGACCGACCCCACGGCCCCGACCGTCATGTTCGAGGTCTTCGACCGCTGACGGGTGCCGCCCGCCGGGCAGGCCCCCCAGCGCCGCCAGCCCGGGGTCGGCCCCCCTGTTCCCGTACCACCACCATGTCCCGACGCGACATCGAACCCTTCGAGCACGGCACGCCCGCGCGGACCGCCGTGCTGCTGCTGAACCTGGGCACGCCCGAGGCCCCGACCCCTGCCGCGGTGCGCCGTTACCTGCGCGAGTTCCTGTCCGACCCGCGCGTGGTCGAGGTGCCGCGTGCCGTGTGGCTTCCGCTGCTGCACGGCATCATCGTGCCGCTGCGCTCGCCGAAGACCGCGGCCAAGTACGCCAGCATCTGGCAGCCCGAAGGCTCGCCGCTGGCCGTGGCCACGGCGGCGCTGGAGCGCGAGATGCAGGACGAGCTGGCGCGCCGGGGGCATCATGTCGTGGTGCGCCACGCGATGCGCTACGGCCAGCCCGCCACCGCCGCGGTGCTGGAGGAACTCCACGCGCAAGGCGTCACCCGCGTGCTCGGGCTGCCGCTGTACCCGCAGTACAGCGCCGCCACCACGGCCACCGCGCTGGACGCGGTGGCCCGCTGGCTCGGCGGCAAGCGCCGTCAGCCGGCGCTGCGCTGGGTACGAGCTTTCGCCGACCATCCCGGCTACATCGACGCGCTGGCCGACAAGGTGCGCGCCCACTGGGACGCCCATGGGCGCCCGCAGCGCCTGTTGATGAGTTTCCACGGCATGCCGCGGCGGACCCTGCTGAGCGGCGACCCCTACCACTGCGAATGCCAGAAGACGGCGCGCCTGCTCGGCGAGGCACTCGGGCTGGACCCCACGCAGTACGTGGTGTCCTTCCAGTCGCGCTTCGGCGCCGAGGCCTGGCTGCAGCCCTACACCGAGCCGACGCTGCGCGAGCTGGCGCGTTCCGGAGTGCGCCGCGTCGACGTGGTTTGCCCGGGATTCGTCGCCGACTGCCTGGAAACCCTGGAGGAAATCGCCATGGAAGGAAAGCGCGCCTTCCTGTCGAGCGGCGGTTCCGAATTCCACTACATCGCCTGCCTGAATTCCGACGCGGGCTGGGTGCAGGCGCTGGCCGGTCTGATCGAGACCGAACTGCAGGGCTGGCCCACGCGCCAGGCCCCTGACCCGGCCGCGCTGCAGGCCAGCCGCGAACGCGCCGAGGCCCTGCGCCAGGCCCAGGGCTGATGGCGGCAAGCGCGCCGGCGTCGGCGCAGCGCATCGCGCTGCCCGCGTGGACGGCGGACGCCGCCGTCTTGCTGCTGGTGGCGGCCTGCCTGTTCTGGGGCCTCGGCCGCCCTCCGATACGCGACAACAACGAGGCCCTGTACGCCGATATCGCGCTGGCCATGAGCCATGGCGGATCGTGGCTGATCCCGCACCTCGACGGCGTCCCCTACATCGAGAAGCCCCCGCTGCTGTACTGGCTGATGGCCCTGTGCTTCAAGGCCTTCGGCGTCGGCGCCTGGCAGGCACGCCTGCCGGACGCGGCCGCGGCCTGGCTGAGCAGCCTCGGGTGCATCGTGCTCGGACGCCGACTGGGCGCGCCGCTGGGCGGGCGCGCGGCCGCGCTGATCGCCGGCACGGCGCTGGGCTGGGTGCAGATCGCACGCACCATCCTGTTCGACCCGCTGATGAGCATGTTCTGGCTCGGCGCGCTGGCGCTGGTCGTGCTGGCCGAGCAGCGCGGCAGCCGCGCCCTGATGCGCCTGGCGATGGTCCCGCTGGCGCTGGCCGTGCTGACCAAGGGCCCCGAGGCGCTGGTGCTGCTGGGACTGGTCGGCGTCGTGCAGGTGCTGGTGTCGCCGCCGCGGCAGGGCCCGCTGGCGCTCGGCCGGTCGCCGCGGGGCGACATGCTGCGCCTGTTCCTCGACCCCTGGGCGATCGTGCTGTTCCTGGGCCTGTCGCTGCCGTGGCCGTTGCTGGCGGCCTGGCACCTGCCGGGATTCGCCTGGTTCTACGGGGTCAACGAGACGATCAACCGCTTCCTGGGCACCCGCATCCCGCCGGATTTCCACCACGGCCCGCCGTGGTACTACGTTCCCCGCCTGCTGGTGGGGACCTTCCAGTGGACACCGATGCTGCTGGCGCTGGCGCTGGGCACCGCGCGCATGCGCGCCAGCGCTGCCGGGCGCAGCTCGGCGTGGGCACGCAACGCCGCGTTGACCCTGTTCGTGTTCTTCTCGGCGGCCAGCGACAAGGGGGCCTACTACCTGTTGCCGCTGGTCGTGCTGATCGCGTGGTGGGCAGGCATGCGCGTGCAGCAGGCGCATGACGACGGCCTGCTGCGACGCGCGTTGCCGTGGACGGCGCTGGGCTGCGCGGCCTTCGGCGTGGCCGCGCTGGCGCTGTGGCTCGCCGTGCAGCTGCTGCCTGCGCTGCACTCGCGTGTACTGCACAGCGGGCTGCCCCCCGAGCAATTCACACTGCTGCGCGACCTCATCGTGGCGATGTTCACGCTGTCGATCGTGGCCGCGGCATTGCTGCGCCGGGGCCTGCTCGAAGCCGGCCTGATGGTGTTCGCATTGCTGGGAGTCGCGCTGACCCTGTTCACCACCGAGCTGGCGGTGGCCAAGACGCCCGACACGTCGCAGAAGCACGTGGCGAGGGTCCTGCACACCCTGTTTCCGCAGGGCCTGCTCATGTACTCCTGGCGCAGCTTCGAGGACGAGGACGCGTCGCTGATGTTCTACGGCCTGCGCCCGCTGCTCGTGGTCGACAGCGCCAGTTCCGACCTGTGGTTCGGCTGCCGCCACCCGACCGGCGCGTCACCATGCGTGGCGCCGTCCGCGCTGCGGCGCAGCATCGCCGAGCGGCGCCCGCTCGCCGTGTGGGTGGCGCGCGAGCGCCTGGGCGAGTTCCTGGCCAGCGGCCTGGGGCGCGGCCTGCACCGGCTGGAGTTCCGCGACAGCGTGGTGTTCTTTCAGCGCGAACAAGGCCTTGAAGGATCCCGGAGAGCCCCCATATCCCCTGGCAAGCCCGCGCGCCGCGCCAGCGGAGCGCCGATCCAACCTCCCATCGACCCATGACCCGAGACAGCCAGACCGACACCGCCGCGGCCCAGCAGGCCGCCGCGCAGCCGACCCCCGCCAACGACCAGGAGACGCTGCAGGGCGGCGCCGACCCCGCCGCTGCCGGCAGCGATGCGCTGGAGCAGGCGTTGAAGGCGGCGCAAACCGAGCTCGACGCGCTGAAGGACCAGTTCCTGCGCGCCAAGGCCGAGGCCGAGAACGTTCGCCGGCGCGCCGAGGAAGAAGGCGCCAAGGCGCGCAAGTTCGCCGTCGAGTCGATGGCGCAGGAACTGCTGCCGGTGAAGGACAGCCTGGAAGCCGCGCTGGCCGATTCCAGCGGCAGCATCGACGCGCTGAAAAAAGGCGTGGAGCTGACGCTGAGCCAACTGCGCGGCGCCTTCGAGCGCAGCCGCATCCAGGAACTGAACCCGGCGGCCGGCGAGCGCTTCGACCCGACCCGCCACCAGGCGATCGCCAGCGTACCGTCGCAACAGGCGGCCAACACCGTGGTGTCGGTGCTGCAGAAGGGCTACCTGCTGGCCGAGCGCACGCTGCGCCCGGCGCTGGTCACGGTGGCGGCGGCGCAATCGGGGGAATCGGCGGACGCGGGCTCCCCGAATTGACCACGCGGCGCATGCGCGCGTTCACGCCAGGGGCTTGAATCCTCGACGAACGCCAGCATCTGCTGCTACAGCGAGCCCGGCAGCGCGCCGGCACGAATTCGAATACCACGAAACCAGAGATTTCCGGAGTCCAACATGGCAAAAATCATCGGCATCGACCTCGGCACCACCAACTCCTGCGTGGCCGTGATGGAAGGCGGCAGCCCGAAGGTCATCGAGAACAGCGAGGGCGCGCGCACCACGCCGTCGATCGTCGCCTACATGGAGGACGGCGAGATCCTGGTCGGCGCGCCGGCCAAGCGCCAGGCGGTGACCAACCCGAAGAACACGCTGTACGCGGTCAAGCGCCTGATCGGACGCAAGTTCGAGGAAAAGGAAGTGCAGAAGGACATCGCCCTGATGCCCTACAGCATCGTCAAGGCCGACAACGGCGACGCCTGGGTCGAGGTGCGCGGCAAGAAGCTGGCGCCGCCGCAGATCTCCGCCGAAGTGCTGCGCAAGATGAAAAAGACCGCCGAGGACTACCTCGGCGAGGAAGTCACCGAGGCCGTGATCACGGTGCCGGCGTACTTCAACGACAGCCAGCGCCAGGCCACCAAGGACGCCGGGCGCATCGCCGGGCTGGACGTCAAGCGCATCATCAACGAGCCGACTGCCGCCGCGCTGGCCTTCGGGCTGGACAAGGCCGCCAAGGGTGACCGCAAGATCGCCGTGTTCGACCTCGGCGGCGGCACCTTCGACATCTCGATCATCGAGATCGCCGACGTCGACGGCGAGAAGCAGTTCGAGGTGCTGTCGACCAACGGCGACACCTTCCTCGGCGGCGAGGACTTCGACCAGCGCATCATGGATTACATCGTCGCCGAGTTCAAGAAGGAGTCCGGCGCCGACCTGTCGAAGGACGTGCTCGCGCTGCAGCGCCTGAAGGACGCGGCCGAGAAGGCCAAGATCGAGCTGTCCAGCAGCCAGCAGACCGAGATCAACCTGCCCTACATCACCGCCGACGCGTCGGGCCCGAAGCACCTGAGCATGAAGCTCACGCGCGCCAAGCTCGAAGCCCTGGTGGAGGAGCTGATCGAGCGCACCATCGAGCCCTGCCGCATGGCCATCAAGGACGCCGGGGTGAAGATCGGCGACATCTCCGACGTGATCCTGGTCGGCGGCATGACCCGCATGCCCAAGGTGCAGGACAAGGTGCGCGAGTTCTTCGGCAAGGAGCCGCGCAAGGACGTCAACCCCGACGAGGCGGTGGCGGTGGGCGCGGCCATCCAGGGCTCGGTGCTGTCCGGCGAGCGCAAGGACGTGCTGCTGCTCGACGTCAGCCCGCTGACCCTGGGCATCGAGACCCTCGGCGGCGTGATGACCCCGATGATCAAGCGCAACACGACCA
>JAKCDM010000171.1 GCA_021841865.1 Pseudomonadota bacterium | reverse complement strand
TGGCTGAACGGGCCCTCGACCAGTTCCATGTCGATGGCGCTGCCGGGCTGCTGGCGATTGAGGGTCGTGAAGCTCTGGCGCACGCCCTTGAAGTCGATGCGGATGGTCGCGCGCATGCTGTGCTCGCTGGCCTCGTGCACCTCGACGCCGCCGCACCAGGGCAGGAACTGCGGATACGAGGCCACGTCGCTCACCAGGGTGTACATCTGCTGGGGGCTGTACCAGATGAGAACGGACTTGCGGACCTGGGCCATGGGCGAGCTTCGTAAAATCACCGGATTGTAAAAAACCCGCGCGGGCGCGTTGCGCAGGCCCCGCCGTGGCCTTGAACGCGGCGCCCCCGCCCTCAACTGGATCTCCATGTCGATCGCCGAAAACCGCAAGGCCTCCTTCAACTACTTCCTCGAAGACCGCTTCGAGGCCGGGCTCGTGCTCGAGGGCTGGGAGGTCAAGGCGATCCGCGCGGGGCGCGCGCAACTGCTCGACGGCTACGTGCTGATCCGCGACGGCGAGTTGTTCCTGGTGGGAATGAACGTGACGGCACTGCAAAGCGCGTCGACCCACGTTCGCCCCGACGCCAGCCGCACGCGCAAGCTGCTGATGCACAAGGACGAGATCCGGCGCCTGATCGGCAAGGTCGAGCAGCGCGGCTACACGATGGTGCCGCTCAACCTGCACGAGAAGGGTGGGCGCATCAAGCTGGATTTCGCGCTGGGCCGCGGCAAGAAGCTGCACGACAAGCGCGACACCGAGGCCAAGCGCGACTGGGATCGCGAGAAGGCACGCCTGATGCGCAAGCCGGCCTGAGCCGCGGCCGCGCGAAAAAGGAAAGGGGCCCGACCTGCTCGTCGCAGGCCGGGCCCTCCCCGTTCACGCGATGCCCCGCCTGCGGCGGGGCCGTCTCCTCGGCCCGCCTTGTTGTCAGGCGACCTTCTTGTCGAAGAACTGCTCGTCCTCGGTCGACCCCTTCAGCGCGGCGGTCGAGGCCTGGGTCTCGATGGTCGTGGTCACCGCATCGAAGTAGCCGGTGCCGACTTCACGCTGGTGCTTGACCGCGGTGAAGCCCTTGTCGGCGGCGGCGAATTCCTTTTCCTGCAGCGCGACGAAGGCGCTCATCTGGTTGCGAGCGTAGCCGTGCGCCAGCTCGAACATCGAGTAGTTCAGCGCGTGGAACCCGGCCAGCGTGATGAACTGGAACTTGTAGCCCATGGCGCCCAGTTCCTTCTGGAAGCGGGCGATCGTGGCGTCGTCCAGGTTCTTCTTCCAGTTGAACGACGGCGAGCAGTTGTACGACAGCATCTTGCCCGGGAACTTGGCGTGGATCGCCTCGGCGAAGGCCTTGGCGTAGGCCAGGTCCGGCTTGCCGGTCTCGCACCACACCAGATCCGCGTAGGGGGCGTAGGCCAGCCCGCGCGAGATCGCCTGCTGCAGGCCCGGCTTGGTGCGGAAGAAGCCCTCGACGGTGCGCTCGCCGGTGCAGAACGGACGGTCGTTGTCGTCGACGTCGGCGGTCAGCAGGTCGGCCGCCTCGGCGTCGGTGCGCGCCACCAGCAGCGTGGGCACGCCCATCACGTCGGCCGCCAGGCGCGCCGCCACCAGCTTGGCCACGGCCTCGCGGGTGGGCACCAGCACCTTGCCGCCCATGTGGCCGCACTTCTTCACCGACGCGAGCTGGTCCTCGAAATGCACGCCGGCGGCACCCGCCTCGATCATGGCCTTCATCAGTTCGAAGGCATTGAGCACCCCGCCGAAGCCGGCTTCGGCGTCGGCGACGATCGGAGCGAAGTAGTCGACATAGCCTTCGTCCCCGGGGTTCTTGCCCTCCATCCACTGGATCTGGTCGGCACGGGTCAGCGTGTTGTTGATGCGCTTGACCACCGAAGGCACCGAATTGGCCGGGTACAGCGACTGGTCGGGGTACATTTCACCGGCCAGGTTGGCATCGCCGGCGACCTGCCAGCCCGACAGGTAGATGGCCTTCAGGCCGGCCTTGACCTGCTGCATGGCCTGGTTGCCCGTCAGCGCGCCCAGCGCATTGACGAAGGGCTCGCCGTGCAGGTCGCGCCACAGGCGTTCGGCTCCGCGACGAGCCAGGCTGTGTTCCACCGCGACCGATCCACGCAGGCGCACCACTTCGGCGGCGCCGTAGCCGCGCTTGACCCCTGCCCAGCGGGGGTTCTGCTTCCATTCCTGCTCGAGTTGCTGGATTTGCTGTTCGCGGGTTGCCATGAGACGATCTCCTGCAAGTGATGTGACGAATGGGGTGTAGCGTAGCCCAGAGTTGCGCTGCAGCATCGTTTTATATCTTATACAAGACCAATTTTTATTCCCTGGAAAAACCAGATGTTGCGCATTCCGTTCTGCATTGCGCAACGACTTTTCGTGATTCTGAAAGCCTGGGCATTGCTGCGCAGCATCTCTTTTGCACATGATGAAACGTTGTTCGTCATCTGAAAAAGCCATGCCGAGACGCATGGATGCCCTGGCCGCACGGGTCGCGGTGCCGCTTTGGGACGAAGCGGCGCTGCGGGCCGCCGAAGGCCACGCAGCCTCGCACCTTGCGCCGCATTCGTTGATGGCGCGCGCCGGAGGCGCCGCGGCGCGCCTGCTTCGCGCGCGCTGGCCCCACGCGCGCAGCGTGCTGGTGCTCGCCGGTCCGGGAAACAACGGCGGCGACGGGCTGGCGGCCGCCGCGTGGCTGGCGCGCCTGCAGTGGGCGCCGCGACTGCAGGTGCTGCTGGTGGGTTGCGGGGACTCGGCGCAGTGGAGCCCCGGACATCGCCCGCCCGACTGGTGCTGGGCCCTCGCGCAGGCGCGCGCCGCCGGAATCGAGCCGCGTCCGTGGTCCTCCATCGACGCCGCCGAGCTGCTGCGCGATGCCGACGTGGTGCTCGACGCGCTGCTCGGGCTCGGGCTGCACGACGCGCCCCGCGGCGAGATCGCCCAGGCCATCGAGTCCGTCGGCACTGCGCGGCGACGCTGCGGGGTCGTCGCGGTAGACCTTCCGTCAGGCCTGTCCGGCGCCACCGGACAGGCCGCCGGCGGCGTGGTGCGCGCCGACGCCACGCTGGCCATGCTCGGGCTGCAACCGGGCCATGTCACGGGCCCCGACAGCGAGGCCTGCGGCGAGCTGTGGCTCGATGAGCTGCAGGTCGACCCCCGCACCGCCGACGCGCGACCGCTCGCGCTGTGGGGCGACGTCGACTCCGCGCTGCAGGCGCTGCCGGCGCTGCCGCAGGCGGCGCACAAGGGTGCGCGCGGAGACGTGCGCCTGTTCGGCGGCGCTGCCGGCATGGACGGCGCGCTGTGGCTTGCGGCGCGCGCCGCGCTGACCCTGGGCGCCGGGCGCGTGTTCGCCGCCGCGCTGGACCCGCGCGCGCCGTCGGTCGACCCCGTCTACCCCGAAATCATGCTGCGCGATGTCCGGGATCTGCTGGGCCAGGCGCGCGACGCCGGCGGCTCGCGCAACTGCCTGGTGTTCGGCCCCGGCGCCGGCACGTCGCCCGAGGCCGCGCAGGCCCTGCTCGAGCTGCTGGCGCTCGAGCAGGCGCTGGTGATCGACGCCGACGGTCTGAACCTGCTGGCGGCGCAGGCACCGGACGGCCAGGCCTGGAGCGCGCTGCGCGCCAGGCGCGCGCCGACCTGGCTGACTCCCCACCCCACCGAAGCCGCGCGGCTGCTGCGCAGCGACACCGCAGCGGTGCAGGCGGACCGCCTGGGCGCCGCGCGGCGCCTCGCGGAACTCTCGCGCGCGCATGTGGTGCTCAAGGGCGCCGGCAGCGTGCTGGCCGATCCCGACGGATCGATGTGGGTGAATTCCAGCGGCAACGGCCTGCTGGCCAGCGCCGGCACCGGCGACGTGCTCAGCGGCGCGCTGGCCGCGTGCCTCGCGCTCGGCTGCGGCAGTGTGCAAGTGGCGCGGGCCGCCGTATGGCTGCACGGTGCCGCCGCGGACCAGGCACTGCGCGACGGCGGCGCGCTGCGCGCCGGCACGCTGCCCGACTCCATGCTTCGGGCGTGGCAGGCGCAGCAGGCGCTGCGCTGACGGCGGGTCTCAGCGAGTTCGTCTCGCCGCCGGCTTGCGCGGCGTGCGCGCACGCGTGGAGCGTGCGTTGCGCGTGCCTCCGGCCTTCGGCGCCTTGCCGGTCTTCGCGGCCTTGGCCGGTTTGGCCTGGGCCTGCGCCTTTGCCGGCTTGGCTTCGCCCGCCGCCGGCGCGCCGCTCACGCTGGCGCGCCGCCCCTGCCGGGCGCCCGCGGCCGGCTCCTGCGACCCCGCCGTGCCGAGCATGAACGGACTGTGGTCGCTGTCGTCGGCAGCGCTGTCCGCGCCCGCGTCGGCCGCCGGCGGCTCCACCGCGGCCTTGCGGCCGCGCTTGCGCGTGGAGCCGCCGGCGGAGCCGGCGGGGCTGACGCGCAGCGTGTCGGAGACCAGGCGGAAATCGATGCGCCGGCCGTCGAGGTCGACCCGGCTGACCTGCACCAGCACGCGCTCGCCCAGCGCGTAGCGCTTGCCGGTGCGCTCGCCGCGCAGTTCGTTGCG
>JAKCDM010000002.1 GCA_021841865.1 Pseudomonadota bacterium | reverse complement strand
TTGCCCTTGCGGGTCTTGCGGCTGGTCAGGTCCAGCCCGAGGTCGGCTTGCTTCATGCCTTCATTGTCTCGGCGCACGCTGCTCGCCGCCAGGGTCGTGGAGGTCATTTTTGAACACCATCCCTAGGCGAAAATATCTCGTTAGCGCCTATCGACATGGATGAACCCAAAGCCCGCAATGAGCATCTCGACCTGGTGCTCGAGGCCGCCGGCTTTGATCTGTGGGAGAACGACCTGCTCGAAGGCCGGGTGGTGCGGCCGGTGTCGAAGGTGTTCTCGGAACTGGGCTACTCGCCCGACGAGGTGGTCACGACCATCGACGACATCCTGTCCATCGTCCACCCCGACGACCTAGGCGCGCTGCGGCTCGCGCTCGATGCCCATGTCAACGGCAGCGCCGCGCGCTACCAGGCGGAGTTCCGGATCCGGGCGAAGTCGGGGCAGTGGGTCTGGTACGCGAACTACGGCAAGATCGTCGACCGCACCGGCACGTCGCCCGGGCGCCGGCTCGTGGGCGTGAGCATCAACGTCGACGAGCGCAAGCGGCGCGAGCGGGAGATCGAGCGCCTGAACGCGCGCCTGGTCGAGCAGAACGCGGTGTTGCAGGAACTGGCCACCAGCGACGCCATGACCGGCGTCGCGAATCGACGCAGGTTGCTGGAGCTTGGCGAGGCCGAACTGCAGCGAGCGCGCCGCCTGGGGCACGCGCTGGCGCTGCTGATCCTCGACATCGACGACTTCAAGCAGGTCAACGATGCCTGGGGGCATCTCAACGGCGATCACGTCATCCGGCGGGTCGCGTCGATCTGTGCGCAGAACGTGCGCGCCAGCGTGGATGTGGTGGGTCGCCTCGGCGGTGAGGAATTCGCCATCGTGCTGCCGGAGATCTCCGGGGAATCGGCGGTCGCGCTGGCCGAACGCCTTCGCGGCAACATCGCGGCGCAGCAGGTCGAACTGGACGGAGGCGCCTCGGTCACGCGCACCGTGAGCATCGGCGTGGCGTCGCTGACCGGCGGGTGCGGAACCTTCGTCCATCTGCTTGCGCTGGCCGACCGCGCGCTGTACGCGGCGAAGCACTGCGGCAAGAACTGCGTCCGGGCGGCCGGCTGATCCATGATGACTTTCAGCGTTGCGCACGAGCAGGCCTACAGCCAGGAAGCGGCGGCCTGCCTGCAGCCGATCCAGGACACCATCCACCAGCTTTCGGAGCGCTTCGCCGCGGACTTCTTCGACGCGCTGGCCAGCACGGTCGAGGGCTCGCGGATCCTGGGCTCCCTGCTGGAAGAGGAGGCCGTGCACCTGAGGGAGCGCGAAGCGCAGTACCTGCGCCTGATGTTCTCGCCACGGCTTTCGATGTCCCAGCATCAAGCCGAGGCCCGGCGCGTGGGGCGGGCGCACGCGCTGGTCGGAGTCGAGCTGCAGGCCCTGATCGAGTCCTTCGCGCTGTTCCAGCAGGAGGTGCGCGAGGAGATCGTGCCGCTGGTCGTGCGCGAGCAGCGGGACACGTTGCTGGAAATCGTCGAGCGGCGCATTTTCGTGGACCTGCAGGCGCAGGTGTCGAGCTACCAGCGAGTCGATACCGAGCTTTCGCTGACGACCGCGGGCATCGACGAGCTGATCCAGCAGACGGCCAACTTCTCGGATCTGGTGCGAGGCGTCATGAGCCTCATCGGGGGCATCGAGGGCGAGGTATGCGCGTTTTTCGCGCGCTGCGATTCGAGCGGGGAATTGCAGATCGAGGCCTCGCAGGGGGCGGCGGGACATCGCTACCACGAGGCCATGATGACCGGGCTGGTGCCCAGGATCAGTATCGACCCCTCGCGTGCCTCGGGGCAGGGGGCAGGCGGAAAGGCCTGGCGCAGCGGACAGATCATCGTGTCCGACGCGTGGGCCATCGAGTCCCGCAACCTGCCGTGGCAGGCGCTCGGCAAGGAACTGGGATTTCGCTCCAGCGCGGCGTTGCCGCTGCAGGACGATTCCGGAAAGACGATCGCGCTGCTGAGCCTGTACAGCGCGTGGCCGCGCTTCTTCTCGACGCTGCGCATCGGGAACTTTCTCAATCACCTGCAAAAGGCCCTGAGCCACGCGGTGCAGAGGTTGAACACCGCGCCGGTCGTGGCGCTGCCGCTGCGCCAAAGGTACCGAGGGTGGATCGCCGACAGGCGCATCGTCTTTGTCTACCAGCCCATCATCGACCTGCGCAGCGGGCAGCTGCGCAAGTTGGAGGCGCTCGCGCGCCTGCTCGACGATGAGGGACGCCTCGTGACCCCCGACCGCTTCCTGCCGGCATGCGGCAACGAGGAATTGTTCGCCATTCTCGAAAGGGGACTCGAGCAGGCCTGCGTCGACTCCAGGCACCTGGCCGAAGCGGGCCTTCATGCGTCGATCGCGTTGAATTTCCCGGCCGAGGGAATCGGCGACGCCCGTTGCGAGCGTTCGATCCTGCGCGCCATGGAGGACTGCCGAGGTCATGGCGCGAACCTGGAGCTGGAACTTCTCGAAAGCCGCGAGGGCACCGACACCGACGAGCATCGCCAGGCCTTTCTGCAAAAGCTGCGGGAAGCCGGAGTGCGACTCGCCGAGGACGACCTGGGGTCGGGTCACAGTTCGCTGCTGCGCCTGGACCAGTACGCCTTCGACGAGGTCAAGATGGACCAGGGGCTGGTGCGTGGCGCGACCGAACGCCCCCAGCGCGCACTCGAGTTCATGCTCTACCTGACACGCCTGGTCCACGCCTTCGACATGCGCCTGACGGTGGAGGGCCTCGAGCATCGCGGCCTGATCGAAGGCGCCGTGATCCTCGGCGCGGACCATGGGCAGGGATATGGAATCGCACGCCCCATGCCCATCCACGACGTTGCGGCCTGGCACCGGGACTTCCGCTACGACGTGGACCCGCACCGTCCGTGGACGGCGCTGGGGGCGCTGGCCACCTACCTGCTGTGGGAAATGCAGGCGATGGGAGAGCCCGAGGAGCAGGGCGCCGCGGTCGCGCTGGACGCGCGCCAGACCGTGGAATTGTTCATCGTCGAGCGCGGCCTGGAGGGCAGCGAACTGGCCAGGCTGCTGGCCGAGCACTTCGACGGCAAGGGCGCCGTGCGGTCAAGGCTGCGCGCGCACGTGATCGAAGGGTTCACCCGGGTCTGGTACGAGGAGATGGGCGCCGGCTCGCGCAGGCCCGCCTGAGCCTGCCTCCCGCACAGCGGGTCGGCGCTACGTCGCGCGCCGCAGCGAATGCACGAACGCGTCGGCCGACATCACGTCGGCCTGGCGCGCGAACACCTTGTCCATCAGCACACGGTGCACCTGGGCGTCTGCGTCGAGGCAGCAGTCGTCGATCACGCTGAGGCGATAGTCGAGGTCGGCCGCCTGGCGAAGGGTCGACAGCACGACGCCGGAGGTCGCGATGCCGGTGAGCACCAGGTGCTGGATCCTGTGCGCGCGCAGGATGACCTCGAGGTCGGAGCCGCTGAACGCCGAGATGCGGCGCTTGTACACCACGACCTCGCCCGCGCCGGGTTCGAGTTCCGGGTGCACCTGTTCGTCGACCAGCCGACCGTGGGCCTTGACCTGGCTGAAGATCGGGCTGGCGTCGCCGATCTCGGGGTGACCGGCGCGGAAGCCGACGACCACGTACAGCACCATGATGCCGGCGTCGCGCGCGGCCTGTCGCAGCATGCGCAAGCTCGCCAGCAATCCGGCGCCTTGCTGCGCATCGCGCATGGCGACGATCGAAGGCTGCACATCCATGATCAGCAGCGCGGTCTCGCGGGCGACGATCGGGCGGGAGGTTTCGGACATCGGGTGCGGGCTCGCTGCTGGTGGATCGGGGAGGGGCGTCGCGGCTTCAGTCTTGCTGCGCCAGCCAGTATTCGTGCATGGCCAGCACGGCTTCGGGAATCTGCAGCGAAAGTTGCTCGCGCGCGGCCAGGGTCGCGGTCAGCGCCTGCTGCTCCGGCGCGAAGTCCTCGTCGCCGAGCAGGCGCATCGGGCGCAGCCAGGCCTGGCCCTGCTCGTTCGCCAGCAAGGGTTCCCAGTCGGCTTCGCACAGCTTGATCCCGGCGATGAAGCCGCAGGCCCAGATCTGCGCGTCGTCGCGCTCGACGCCATGGTCCTGGAACGTCGACCACAGCGGAACGATGAACGGGCCGTCCGGGTCCTCGAGCCTGGCCGCGATGTCGTGGGCCAGGCGCTCGATCAGCCCGACGATCCGCCGCATCCTGCGCGGGTCCTTGGTGCGGGGCGTCATGTCGCTGAAATCCTCGCCCCACACACGGGGCATCCAGCGCGCGGCCGGCACCTCGGTCGGGCCGACGGCCAGCGCATGCAGGTAGCCGTCGAGCATGTCGAGGGTCATGCTGTCCTCGACTCCGGCGTACAGCAGGAAGTCGTCGAGCTCGTCGAGCTCCTTGTCGGACAGGGCGGCGTGACGGGGCGCGGGATTCATGGAACCGCACTGTAGTGGATTGCCGGCGGGGCACGATGAGACAGGCCGGGCCGGCGTTCACCGGACCGCATCGGCCCTACGCGGCGACCGTTGCCGAAGCAGCCGCATTGCGGGTAACCTTGATCTGCATCAGGTGTCGGTGCAAGGCGGGCGCGGGAAAATGGGCTGACCTCGCGGTAAGCATGCGCCGACGAGCAGCCGCGGCGGTGCCCGATGCGGGCCGCCGCTGGATCCGATCCACGCATTCCCGAGCGTTGCCCGTGGTGGCTTCGCAACATTCGTTGGACCGTAGCGCCGAACCACGCGGGCCGTCCCCGGCCCGGACATCCGAACCGATCCGCGTGCTGCTGCTGCAGCCCGCGGGCGATTCCCGGCTGCTCGAGCCGCCCGTCGCCGACGGCCTGGTGAGCGGCGGTGCGACGTGGCCGCCGGCGCCGGGGCAGCCGCCGGACTGGCGGGCGCGGGACTGGGACATGGTGCTGGCGCGCCTGCCGGGCGGGCAGGGCGCCGAGCAACTGCTCGACGAACTGCAACGGAGTTCAGCGGCGCTGCCGCTGATCGTGCTGGCCGACGGAGTCGATCCTGCGCGCGAGATGGCCTTGTTGCAGGCCGGCTGCGCCGAGGTGCTGGACGGCGCGCGCAGCGGGCTGCTGCCCGAGCTCATCCGGCGCGTGTGGCGCGCGGCTCGCGAGCGCGACGCGCTGGCGCGCATACGCGAGGAACTGTTGCGCTCCGCGCAGCGCTTCGAGGCCGTGTTCGCCCATGCGCCGACCGCGGTGCTGGTGGCCGATTCGCACACCCTGCGAGTGAGCGAGGCCAACCCCATGGCACTGCGCATGTTCGATGTCGACGCCGGCACCATGGCGTCGCGCCCGCTGTCGGGCTGGATCGAAGCCGGCGACAGGGGGTTGTTCCACGAGGCGCTGCAGCGCGTTCTCGTGCTGCGCGAGCCGCGCGTGCGGGTGGAATTGCGACTGCGCCGCAGCGACTCGAGCCTGTTCTGGGGAGACATGAGCCTTGGCTGCCTGGATTCGCCGTCCGCCGACGCGCCGAGCCTGATCGTCAACCTGCTCAACATCAGCCTGCACAAGCAGGCGCAGGCCGCCGCTGCCGGCATGCAGGCCGAGCTCGAACTGCGGGTGCGTGACAAGACCGCCGACCTGCTCGCGCAGCGCCGGCGCCTGGAGGCGCTGTACGGCATCAGCTCGATGGTCGCGGCGGCCCCGTCGCTGGCACAGCTGGCGGGCGACTTCGTCGCCGCGCTTCGCGAGCTCGGCGCTGCCGACGCCGTGGCGCTGCGCGACTGCTCCGTGGAGGGCGAGCCCGGCGAGGTGCTCGCCGCGTGCGGGGCTGCGTTCGACACCCACGCCCGCGACGCCGCGCGCGCGCCGGTCGACGTGCAGCATGGCGCACATGTGCTCGAACTGCGCGCGCACGGCCGCGCGCCGGCTCGCGGCGCCTTGCAGCGCCTGGTGCGCGTGCCGGTGGCGGCGCAGCGCCGCCTGCTGGCGGTGGTCGACCTGGGGTATGCGCGGGCGGCGGGCGTGCCGAGCCCGGAAGACCTGCCGCTGCTGGAGGCCGCCGCCGGGCACCTGGCGGCCGGGCTCGAGGCATTGCGCAGCTCGGCGCTGGAGCGAGAGGCGGCGGTGACCCAGGAGCGCGGCCTGCTGGCGCGCGAGCTGCACGACTCGATCGCGCAGGCGCTGGCCTTCATGAACATCCAGCTGGAACTGCTGCGTACGGCGCTGCGCGCCGACGATCCGGCACGCGTCGCCGCGGCGCTCGACGAACTCGAGGCCGGCCTGCGCGAAAGCACCGAGGACGTGCGCGAGCTGCTGCTGCATTTTCGTACGCGCAGCAGCGCCGAGGACATCGCGCCGGCGATCCGCAGCACCGTGCAGAAGTTCGAGCTGCAATGCTCGGTTCCGGTCAGCCTGGAAATCGACACGCGCGGGCGGGCGATGGACGCCGACGTGCAGGTGCAGTTGCTGCACATCCTGCAGGAGGCGCTGTCCAATGTGCGCAAGCATGCCCGCGCGTCGGCGGTGGCGGTGAGCGTGTCGAGCGTGCCGCACTGGCGCGTCGAGGTGCGCGACGATGGTGTCGGCTTCGACGCCGAGGCGCTCGGGCAGGGCCGGCGCGCGCAGGTCGGGATGCAGATCATGCGCGAGCGCGCGGCGCAGATCGGTGCCACGGTGCAGGTGCGCTCGGCGCCGGCCGCGGGCACCGAGGTGCTGATCGAACTGGGGGGATGAGCGTGGATCGAGCCACCGGGCCGGGGTTGCCCGCGCCGTTGCAGGTCCTGCTGGTCGACGACCATGCGCTGTTTCGCCGCGGGCTGGCGGCGCTGCTGGGCGAGCAGCCCGACATGCGCATCGTCGGCGAGGCTGGCGATGTCAACGAGGCCTTGCGCCTGGCGGCCGGCCTGCAACCCGACCTGATCCTGCTCGACAACCACCTGCCCGGCGTGGCGGGGGTGGATGCCATCGAATCCCTGCGGCGCGAGGCCCCGCGGGCGCGGGTGCTGATGCTGACGGTCAGCGAGTCGGCGGAGGACCTGCGCAGCGCGCTGCGCAGCGGTGCCGCCGGCTATGTGCTCAAAAGCGGCGCGCCCGCCGAACTTCCCGAGGCGATGCGTCGCGCATCGCGCGGCGAGACGGTCATCGGGCCGGGTCTCGCCGGCAAGGTCATGCAGGCCTTCGACGGTGGGGCCGCGCACCCGCCGCGACCCCTGCGCGACGAGCGGCGGGCGCCGCCCGCGGTGCCGGCCTTTCGCGTGCTGGGCGAGCGCGAGACCGAGGTCGCGCTGGCCATCGCCCGCGGCGCCAGCAACAAGCGCATCGCGCTCGACCTCGACATGGCCGAGGCCACCGTCAAGGCGCATGTGCGCGTGATCCTGCGCAAGCTGGGGCTGACTTCGAGGGTGCAGATCGCGGTGCTCGCGAGCCGGGGCCTGCCGGATATCCCGAAGGACTAGTCCTTGCGGGTGCGCGCAAGCGCCTTGTGGCGGATGGTGCGGGCGCGCTCGCGCCCCTAGAGTGGTGTCCATGGGCCGGCAGTGTTGGTGCCGGCCCTCCAAGACACCGCCGCCGTGACCCTCCAGCCATCGTCCCCGCCCATCGCCGCAGGCAGCGGCTTCGTGGTCACGGAACGCGACTTCCAGCGGGTGTGCGGCTGGCTGCGCCAGCAGTGCGGCATGGATTACCGCGAGAACAAGCGCGACCTGCTCGAGCACCGCATGCGGCGCATCTGCGAACGCGCCAACCTGGGCTCGATGCAGGAACTGGCCGAGCGCCTGGAGCAGGGCAGCGACACCGCGCTGAGCCTTGCCGTGCTGCACGGGGCGTCGACCAACCACACCTATTTCTACCGCGAGCCGCAGGTGCTGACGGTGTTCGCGCAGACGGTGCTTCCGGCGCTGCCGCGCGGCGACCTGCGCATCTGGAGCGCGGCGGCCTCATCGGGCGACGAGGCCTACACCGTGGCCATGATCGCGGCCGAGGTGCTGGGGCTCGACGTGGCGCGGGCCTCGCTTTCGATTCTCGGCACGGACATCAGTCCGGTGATGATCGACGCCGCCGAGCAGGCGATCTACCCGGCCTCGCGCCTGAACTCGCTGCCGCCGGCGCTGCGCGAACGCTACCTGGAGCGGCTGGCCGACGGCAGCTACCGGGTCGGCGGCCCGCTGCGCGCCATGTGCACCTTCCGGCGGCTGAACCTGAAGGCGCGGCCGCTTCCGTTCCAGCGCAGCTTCCACGTCGTGTTCTGCCGCAACGTGCTGTATTACTTCGACCGCGCGCAGCAGCGCGCCACGGTGGAGGCGATCTACGACGTCACCGAACCCGGCGGCTGGCTGCTGACCAGCGTCACCGAGCCGCTGCGCGACCTGGACACCCGCTGGGTCCAGGTGCAGGGCGGTGTCTACCGCAAGGCGCAGTGACATGGCAAGCCTCGCCGCGCTTCGGGTGCTGGTGGTCGATGCCGCGGCGGACACGCGCCGGCTGCTGTGCGAGGCCGTCGGCGCCGATGCCGGCCTGCAGCTGGTCGGCGAGGCGGGCGACGCGTGGGCCGCGCGCGACCTGCTGGTCGAGCAGGAGCCCGACGTGATCCTGCTCGACCTGGACCTGCCGCGAATCGACGGCCTCGAGTTCCTGCGGCGCTACATGCGCACGCTGCCCACGCCGACGGTGGTGCTGGACGGCGGGCGCGCAGGCGATCGCGAACGCGTCGCCGAGGCGCTTGCGAGCGGCGCCAGCTGCGCGGTGGCGCGTCCACACGCCGCCGACCCGGCACGCGCGCGGCGCCAGTTGCGACTGATCACGGCACGCCTGAAGGCTGCCGCCGGGCGCGACCTGCGGCAGCCGGCACGGCGCCCGGTCACCGAGCCCTTCGACGCCCCCGGGCTGGCCGGCAGCCACGTCATCGCGGTCGGCTCGTCGACCGGCGGCGTCGAGGCGCTGAGCCAGTTGCTGCCGGGCTTCGACCAGCGCTCGCCGGCGATGCTCATCGTGCAACACATGCCCGCCGGGTTCACGGCGTCGCTGGCGCGACGCCTCGACGCGCTGGGTGAACTGCGCGTGCGCGAGGCGCGCGACGGCGACCGCGTGCTGCCCGGCCAGGCGCTGCTGGCGCCCGGCGGGGCCCGGCACATGGTGCTGGCGCGCGTGGGCGCGCAGCTGCGCGTGCGCCTGGTGGACGGCGACCCGGTGAACTACAGCCGCCCGTCGGTGGACGTGCTGTTCGAGTCGGTGGCCGAGCAGGCCGGGGCGCGCGCCGCGGCCATCCTGCTGACCGGCATGGGAAGCGACGGCGCTGCGGGCATGTTGTCCATCCGGCGTCGCGGCGGCCACACGGTGGCGCAGGACGAGGCCACCAGCGCCGTGTTCGGCATGCCGCAGATGGCGCGTCGCCTCGGCGCCGCCGAGGCGGTGGCGCCGTTGCTGTCGATTCCGGCGACGCTTTCGCGCCTGATGACCCGGCCCGCCGCGGCCAACGCGGCGCGGCTTTCACAAACAGGAGAAGTTGATGAACCAGGAAGACGAAACGGAGCGTAGTGGCTTCACGCCCGACGAGGAATACACCGAACTGGTGTTTCGCGACGACGACAACGTCGACGACATGTACCTGACCTTCGGAGTGGCCACCGAGGAATACGGCATCGGCATCGGCTACGTCACCGAGATCGTGAGCATGCAGCACATCGTGCATCTGCCCGAGTCGGCGCCCGCGATCAAGGGGGTGATCAACCTGCGGGGCAAGGTGATCCCGGTCATGGACCTGCGGCTTCGCTTCGGGCTCGCGCCCAAGGAGTACACGGAGCGCACGGTGATCATCGTGCTCAGCGTGGAAGACGTGCCGGTCGGCCTGGTGGTCGACCACGTCAGCGAGGTGCTCGAGATTCCCCCGACCCACATCGACACCGCTGTACGCATGGGGGGCCAGGGCGCCTCTCTGGTGCGCGGATTCGGCAAGCAGGCCAATCGGTTCGCGGCGATCGTCGACGTCGAGCGCATGCTCGCCGGCCAGCTGCTGCCGGCCAGCATTCATTGAAATTCAGTGCAAGGAGTTCATCGTGAACGCAATGACAGATCTTCCCCTCGGCTCGGTGCTCGACCATCTCCAGGCCATGAGCCAGCCGCTGGTGCTGGCCGACGCCGGCATGAACATTCGCTTCGTCAACCGCGCGGCCCAGGAAATGTTCGGCCGCCTGGAGTCTCGCATCCGCGAGGACCTGCCGTCCTTCGACGCGGCGCGCCTGGTCGGCGCGCCGCTGGACAGCCTGCACGCGCAGGGCATGGCCATCCGCGACAAGGTCGCCGCGCTGACGCGCCCGACGGCCTTCGACATGCGCCTGGGCGGCGCCGAGCTCAGCTGCTCCGTGGATCCGGTGTTCGACGAGGGTGGCACCCGCGTGGCCACGCTGGTCGAGTGGAAGGAGCGCGGCGCGGCCGACGCGACCAGCCGCCTGCTGGCGGACCTGGGCGAGATGGCGCGCCAGCATGAGCTGGGCGAGATCGACGCGGTGATCGACGCTTCTCGCCATCAGGGCCCGTTCGCCGAAGTGGCCCGATCAGTCAACACGATGGTCGGCAGCCACATCGCCGTCAAGCGCGCCGCGATGGCCTGCGTGGCGGAGATCGCCGCCGGCAACTTCGACGCGCCGCTGGAGCGCTTCGCCGGAAAGAAGGCCTTCATCAACGACACCATCGAGCGCCTGCGGGACAATCTGCGCGGCCTGATCGGAGCCATGAACCACATGTCCTCCGAGCACGACAAGGGCGACATCGACGTGTTCATCGATGCGTCGCGCTTCGGCGGAGCCTTCGGTGCGATGGCCGACGGCATCAACAACATGGTCGCGGGGCACATCACCGTGAAGAAGAAGGCCATGGCTTGCGTGTCGGCGTTCGCGAACGGGAATTTCGACGCCGAGCTCGAGCGCTTCCCCGGCAAGAAGGCCTTCATCAACGACACCATCGAGACCCTGCGCGGCAACCTCAAGGGCCTGATCGCCGAGCTGCAGCGCCTGATCGCCGCGTCGGCCGACGGGCAGCTGGGCGAGCGTGCGCGCGCCGGCGAGCTCAAGGGGGACTTCGCTGCGCTGGTGGGCGGGATCAACCGCATGCTCGACGAAATCCTGCTGCCCATCGCCGAGGGCAACCGCATCCTGCGGCAGATCCGCGGCGGCAACTTGCGGGAGAAGGTGGAAATCACATGCAGGGGCGACCACGAGCAGATGAAGCTCGCCATCAACGGCGTGCACGCCTGGCTCCAGGAGCTGATCTCCTTCGTCACCCATGTCGCCAATGGCGACCTGGCGGTGGACATGGGCAAGGCATCCGACGATGACCAGATCCACGAATGGCTGATGCTGCTGAAGAACAACATCGCCAACATCGCACGCGACACGGCGATGCTGTCGCAGTCGATCGTCGACGGACGCCTGGACCGCACCGTGGACGCCAGCGCGTATGCCGGTGAGTACCGCAAGATCATCGAGGCCTTCGGTCGTGCCTTCGACGGCCTGAACTCGACCTTCGGCCAGGTCGTCGACGCCGTCGAGCAGGTCAGCGAGGCGTCGCAGCAGCTCAGCGCGGCGTCGCAGGACATGGCCTCGTCGTCGGAGGAGCAGTCGGCGGCGGTCGAGGAGGTCACCGCCAGCCTCGAGCAGACCGACAGCCAGGTCAAGGCCAATACCGACAATGCCAATGCGGCGAATCACCTGGTCAGCGAGACCTCGCAGTTCGCCACCAAGGGGCAGGACAAGATGGCTGCGATGAGCGAGGCGATGGCGGCCATCAACGGCTCTTCGCAGAACATCGCCAAGATCATCAAGGTGATCGACGAGATCGCCTTCCAGACCAACATCCTGGCGCTCAACGCCGCGGTGGAGGCCGCGCGGGCAGGCCAGCATGGGCGCGGCTTCGCCGTGGTCGCGCAGGAGGTGAGAAACCTCGCCGGGCGCAGCGCGAAGGCCGCGCGCGAGACCGCCGAGCTGATCGAGGACTCGTCCAAGCGCGTGACGCAGGGGGTGAGCATCGCCGCCGAGACCGGCAGCGCTCTCGAGGCCATCGTGGGCAACGTCGTGAAGGTGCGCGACCTGGTGTCCGAGATCGCCACCGCGAGCGCCGAGCAATCGCGCGGGGTGTCGCAGATCAACACCGCGATGGGGCAGGTGGCCACCGCCGCGCAGCAGGGCAGCCAGCAGGCGGAGGAGCTGGCGTCGTCGTCGGCCCAGCTCAGCAGCGTGGCGGCCCAGTTGCACGAGGAGATGGCTCGCTTCAAGCTGCGCCCGCGCCAGGCGGCGAACACCGTCGTGCCGGGCCTGGGCGAGCTCACGCCCGAGCAACTGCGCCAGCTCAAGGCGCTGCTGCTGGCGCAGGACGCGGCGCCTCGGCAGGAGGCTCGTCCGGCCGCGCGCCGCGGCGCGCCCGGGCGTGTGCTGCCGCTCGACGCCGACGAGCGCGGCTTCAAGCACTTCTGATCGGGCGAGGGTGCGGCCGTGAGTTCGGCAAGCCGGTCCGGCAAGCCCGTCGTCGAACCCGACGGGGCGACGCAGGCGCTGTATCGGGCGCTGGTGTTCGATGCCGAGCTGCTGCCGCTGCCGCAAAGCGCGAAGGCGGCCCTGCACGAGCTGTGCAGGGCCATGCTGGCCAGCGGGGTGTTCACCGCCGCCGAGGTGGTCGAGCCCGACGCGGCGCACGGCGGCTGGACCTGTGTCGGCGGCTGCCGCGAATGCGCCGCCGCGATCGCCGAGCTGCCCGGTGTGGCGGCGGCGGCGGCCAGGAGCTGGCGCGATGGCTCGGTACAGACCGTGCAGGGGCGGGGCGGCGCGAATTGCGCGGTCGTGGCTCCGGTGCGGCGCGCGGGCGGCACGCGCCAGCTGCTGTTGCTCGGCGGCGCGCGCGAGCAGGCCATGGCGGAGCCGGCGCTGGCGCTGGTCGGCCGCGCCGGTGAGCTGCTGGGCCACGCGCTGGACCAGATCGACTGGAAGGCCGGGCTGATGCGCGACTGCGCACTGCAGGGCTACGCCGCGCGCCACGACCTGCGTACCGGGCTGCCCAACGAGCTGGCTTTCGCCGAGCGCATCGGGCGAGCCTGCGCGCTCGGCGCATCGGAGCAGGGCTGCTTCGCGGTGGGCCTGTTGCGCGTGGCCCGCGCCGAGAGGCAGGAATCGGCTGGCGGGGATCGCGCGCCACGCGAGTTCGCGCGCCTGCTGCGCGCGACCTCCCGGCAACGCGACCTGGTCGCGTTGCTCGACGACGGGGTGTTCGGCCTGCTCATCCGCGATCTGGACCCCGCATGTGCGGAGCCTGCGCTCGACCAGGTGCTTCGGCGCTGGACCGATACGCTGCAGGCGGCCAGCGGGACGTCGCTGGAGCTGAGGGTCGGCGTGGCGTTGGCGCGGGCGCATTCCGAGCATGCGGCAGGGCTGTTGCGCGTGGCCCGCGGCGCATTGCGGCAAGCCGAGCTCGCCGGCGCCGCGCAGACCTGCTGGCATGTGCTGACGGCCTGACGGGTCGAACAGCCTGCTAATGGCCGCGTAACGAATCATTGCCGGATCCTGCAGCGCGCAATGCGGCTTGCGCGGCGCGCGGCGATCGGCAAGAATTGTCACCAGTATGTCGACCACCCAACAAGGCGATGAGCCCGTCCAGCACCCCGCCGAGGCCGGGCCTCGCTGCGCACCGGGCGAGGCCGCCGGTTGTGCCATCTGCCGCGATGGCCTGCAAAGTCCCTTCGAGTTCAGCTTCGGCTACCAGCCGATCGTCGACCTGGTGTCGCGCAGCATCTTCGCGCACGAGGCGCTGGTGCGCGGGCCGGCCGGAGAGCCTGCGGGAAGCGTGCTCGGGCGCGTCAGCGATGCCGACCGCTATCAGTTCGACCAGGCCTGCCGGGTGGTGGCCATCGACCTCGCATGCGACCTCGGCCTGATCGAGCGCGGCAGCGAGAGGTTGTCGATCAACTTCCTGCCGCACGCCGTGTACCGGCCGGAGGTCTGCATCCAGACCACGTTGCAGATCGCCCGCAAGCGCGGCCTCGACGTCGGGCACGTGATCTTCGAGGTCACCGAGGGTGACCGCATCGAGGATGGTCCCTGGTTCGCGCAGATCCTGCGCGAGTACAAGCGCCAGGGCTTTCTCACCGCGATCGACGATTTCGGCGCGGGCTACGCCGGTTTGCGCCTGCTGGCCGATTTCCAGCCCGACGTGATCAAGCTCGACATGGACCTCGTGCGCAACGTGGACAAGCTTCCGGCACGCCAGGCGATCGCCCGCGCGGTGATCCGCATGGCCCAGGACATGGGAATCGCGCTGGTCGTCGAGGGCATCGAAACCCCCGGCGAGCGCGACTTCTTCCTGCACGAAGGCGTTCGCCTGTTCCAGGGCTTCCTGTTCGCCAGGCCGGTGTTTCGCGGCCTGGCGCGAGTCGCCGACGCCATCTGAAGCCGGGCACGCGGCTGCGCTGGCCGCCGCCGGCAGCGCGCCACGCGATGCTTCACGGGCTCGCCGGCGGCGAGGTCCGCTGCGGCTCGACCGCCGCTTCGTCGTGCAGGCCCAGTTGCCACCAGCTCGTCCGCGTGGCCTTGCGCTGCTTGAGCTGGTACATCGCGATATCCGCCTGTCGCAGCAGCATGTCCATGTCGTTTGCGTCGACCGGGTAGCGCGCCACGCCCATGGTCATGTGCAGCCGCGCCAGTTCGTTCGGAGCCACGCGGATCGGCGTGGCCGTGGCGGCCTCGATGCGGGAGAAGGCCGCGCCGAGCTCCAGCGCGGCACGCTGCGGGTCGATATCCTCGATGACCACGGCGAACTCGTCGCCGCCCAGGCGCGCCACGATCTCGCTGGCGCGCAGCGCCTGCCGCCAGCGTCGCGCGGCCTCGCGCAGCAGCGCGTCGCCGGCATCGTGGCCGAGGCGGTCGTTGACCTGCTTGAAATCGTCGAGGTCGATGTAGCCCACCGCGACCTCGGTGCCGTTGCGCCGGGCACGCGCCAGCGCCAGCTGCAGCCGCTGGTGCAGCGCATGGCGGTTGGGCAGCCCGGTGAGCTCGTCGTGCAGCGAGCGCCGCGATGCGTGCGCATGCATGCGTGACAACTCGAGGAACGACGACTGGATGCGGTACGTGGCCACCGTCAGATACGCGAAATACAGCACGCTCAAGCCGCCCACCGAGCGCAGCGCCGAATCCTGCGCGCCGAGTAGACGCGCGCACACCACCAGCGCCGAAGGCAGCGTGAACAGCAGCGCGGACGGCGCATCGGACGATTGCTGGGCGACGCCGGCGCCGCACACCGCGATGACCACGGAAGCGACCAGGAGCTCGTCGAAGGGCGTGCCCGGAGCGACGATCAGCGGCAGCACGGCCCACGACAGGCCCAGTCCGAACACGCTCGCGCGCAGCCACAGCAGCCAGCGCCTGGCGTTGCGAGTGCGTGCCATGTCGCGGCGCGCGGCCAGCCACACGCCGATGCGTCCGGCATGCGCCGCCAGCAGCACGGCCAGCCAGGCCAGCAGGCGATCGGCGCTCGCCTGGTCGCGCAGGATCCAGGCCACCACGGCGGCCGGAATCACGCTGCCGGCAAGCCCCACCGGAATGGTCCGCAGCAGTGCCCGCGCCTGGTCCGACGAGGTGTCGACCTCGTCGCTCGGGGCGCCGGCCTGGCTCTGGCTTGCCGCTTCGGGTTCGGGTCCGTTCATGGGCTGCATTGCAGGGCCGGGGGCTCGCCGCAGCCAGGGCACTGCGCCCCAGCTCATTGCCCGAATTTAGCGAAGCCCGGGGCGATCCCGACAGACACCCCGAGCCGGATCGTCACGCCGGGCTCACGCCGAGCTGACGATCGTCGCCCCGTGCCGCGGCGAGCACGAGGCGACCCGGCGCGGATCAGCGCGTCCCGGCCTGCTTGCCGGCCGAACTCGAATGCGAGCTGCTCAGCGCCTTGCGCGTGGCGTGGTAGCCGTGCTTGACTCCATGGGCCACGTCCGAGCCGACGGTCTTGGCCGCATGCACGACACCATGTCCGGTATCGGCCCCGACGCGCACGATGGCGTGGCCGGCATGCGAAGCGTCCTGCTTCAGGTCGTGTCCGTACTGGGACAGGGTCACGGCGCCTGCGCTGCCGCAGGCGATGAGCAGCGCGCCGGCGGTGCCGAGCAGGCGCAGCGCGCCGCCTCGACTGGCGTGAATGGGTGTTTTCGGGTGACTGTGCATCGTCATCGAGCTCTCCTGGTCGGTTGGGCCGCGTGCCCGTGCCATGATCCCCCCGCTGCGGCCGCCGTCGCGCAGGGCGCGGCGGATTGGCCACGGTATGAACAGACGCTATTTTGCCAGGGTGTGGGGCATCCGGCGTCGCCTCGGCCACGGCTCCGGGCTGCGTGGCACACGCCAGGTGCCGGTTCCGGCTGCCCAAAAGTTGGGCAGCCCAGTCGGCGCCCGCGTTTGCGGGGCTCGCGGGCGTGTCAAGAGGGCGGATTCCCACAGCTTCTGTGGATTACCGCGGGGCCGCCGGGATCCCCCGGCGCGGCCGCTGGCTTCAGGCCGTCGCCAGCGGTCGCTCGCGCCTGGCGACGAACTCGTCCAGCACCTGCTGCTCGTCGAGCAGGATGCGCGCGTGCAGCCGGGTGGTGTGCACGCCGGGCTCGACTCCCAGCAGCCGGCGCGTGGTCTCGCGGAAGCGCTCGAACACACGCAGCGCCGACGAGCGGTCGTGGTCGAGCAGATGGCACAGCATCAGGTGCCGACACGCCGACTCGTTGAGCGGCGCCAGCACCAGCACCTTGTGCAGCAGCTCGATGCAGCGCTGCATCCGGGCCTCGGCTCGTTGCGACAGCACCTCGCGCACGATGGCGTCGACGGCCTGCGCGACCATCAGGTCGCGAAAGCCCTCGACCATGCACTCGATCTGCTCGAGGCCGCGCAGGTCGATGCCGCTGAGCAGCGGCGTATCGGCCAGCGCAAGCGCGGTTTCCAGCGGCATGTCCTGGGAGCGGCGCAGCGAGCTCAGGTCGTGCTCGACCTGCGCCGACAGCTGCAGTTCGGCGCCGTCGCTGCCGAGCAGCGCCGGCTCCAGCTGTCGCAACTTGTGCACCCGCAGGCGCATGCTGGCCAGCTGCTTGTCGGGATCGGCCTCCGGCCACAGGCAGGCAGCCAGGTCGATGCGAGCGCAGCGGCCCCTGGCCGCCAGCATGAACAGCAACAGGGCCAGCTTGCGGTCGGAGATGGTCGTGGCCACGCCGTCACGGACCATCTTCGGCATGCCGAGGAATTCGAGCCGGAGCCTGCTGTTGGGGGACGTCATCAAGGTACTTGTGGGGATGCAATCGCGCTTGCCCCATTAGATGCGTGCCGCGTGCCGGTTGGCGAGAGTCAAAGGTAAATGCTGCTTTACACAGCTGGGCTGCACCGCCGCGTGGAGCGCGCCGTCCGTCAGGCTCGCCCGACCCTGGGTCCGCAGACCCATGGTGTCAAGGTGTGTTCCTCACGCAACATACCGCCATCGGCGAGCGGCGCGTCGGCGGCATCGGCCTGCCCTCAGGCCCCGTTCCGGAGGCGCGAGACCCGTCCCAGCAGGTGGTTGCCCAGACCCAGCAGCAGCAGGCCGCCCAGCAGCGCGGGCAGGTCCTTCAGCAGGTGCCGCGCGGCGCGATGCTCCCGCTGGCGCCACGCGGCCTCGGCCACCTCGCGGCCCCCGGGCAACGCGGCCAGCCCCGCGCCGAGTTCCCCGAGCAGGTCGTCGCGCGCCTGCGCGCTGCGCTGCAGGCGCTGCAGATCCCCGGGTCGTCCGCTGTGCAGTTCACGCAGCGCGCGATGCGCGCGCACCCAGTGGCTGGCGTCGATCGCGCCATGCCAGGCGCCCCATCCGGTGGCGCCCACGCCGCAAAGCACGAGCAGCACGCCCCAGACCAGCTTGCGAATGTCCATCGTGGTGTCCTGTCCCGGGGGCCCGGGCCGCGTTCGACGCTGCCGAGCCGCAAGGGCTCAGCGAAACGCGATTCGAGCGAAGAAAAACGCCACGTTGCCGTTGTTCAGGTTGCTCGACACGCGCGGCAGGTAGGTGCCGTAGAAGCGTACCGCGCCGATGCCGATGGATACCAGCGGCAGCGCGATCGGAAACGGGATGTTGTTGAAAATGTCGGCGCGAGAGGTCACTGCCGCCGTGTAGCCCAGGCCGAGCACCAGCGGCCCGCCGTCGGGGTGCCAGTCCCACTGCTTGGCGTAGCCGACCACCGGCTGGGCATTGCGATGCGAGTCCGAGAACACCATCGCGTACACCATCTCGTCGTTGCCTTGCGAATCGACCAGATGCTTGCCGCCGCCGAAGCCCCAGGCGTGGCTGTTGAGGGTCGCCAGCTTGGCCGCGGTGTAGGTGTGCGGGTCGTGCCAGGTGTAGCCGGTCAGGAAAAGGTCGGGCTGGCCCTGGGTGTAGATGGTCTGCAGATGGTCGCGCACGCCGGCGAGCCAGTCCTCGCTCGAACTCAGCACGCCCGCCTGGCAGGCCGGTGCGCTCAGCGCGAACAGGGCAAGCAGGCCAGGCAGGGAGCGCCGCGTGTACCTTGGCAGGACAGCGGACACGACGGCACGAGACAGGCGGAAAAGGGTCATGGATGGTCGATGGGGCTCCGGGCGGCGGCAGCGCAGGATTGCCCGCAATGCGCCTGAAGGGCTCTATTGTTGCCGCGAACCGGGTTGTTTCGCTGGCCGTTGCGTTGCGTTACCGACTCTTGCGGGCTTCGCGCCTGCCGCGTTCACTGCCACGCGTAATGGCGGCTGCACGACGGCGCATGGTCGGCGCGCCGATGGGCCTGCAGCAGCAGCGACAGTTCGCGTACCGCGTCGATGCATTCGGGGGTCGCGGGCAGCTCGCCCTGGCGCAGGTGCAGCAGTGCCGCGCGCGCGGCACGCAGGTGCTGGCGCCCGAAGGCGCTCCAGGACGCCTCCACGGCATCGATGGCCTCGATCGCGCGCTGCGCGGCGGCCGCCGGCGCCTGGCTGCCGATGCGCGCCTGCGCCAGGACGCGGCGCGCGTGCTCGAGTTCGCCGAGCAGGTCCGAGTAGGTCTGCATCGCATAGGGACTGATGGTCATCGCGAGTTCCTCCTTCGCCGGCGCGGTGGCGCCGTGACAAGCCCTTCGGGCCGACTGCCCGGCCGGCGTGTCCAGCGGCCGGGCGGCTTGCGTGAAAAACGCCCGCAAGTTACGCAGGGAATGTGTCGCATTTATTGCTGCGGGCCAGCTGCGGCGCCTGCTTGCGCCGAGACCGTCCCCGCGAGTCGTCGTGCGTGCGAGAATTGCGCAAAAGCGCGCGATCCTGGCGACAATGGGGCACGCGTGGGGCCGTTCGGCAACATGCGCGTCAGACCCTGCTCATGCAATCTCTCGAGTACCAGCCCGCCGACCTGCCCGCAGACGAGCAGCAGCGCCTGCGCGCGCTGCGCGATCTCGACATCCTGGACAGCGAGCCCGAGGAGGCCTTCGAGGACCTGACGGCGCTTGCCGCGCAGATCATCGGGGTGCCGGTCGCGTTGGTGTCGCTGGTCGACGCCGAGCGCCAGTGGTTCAAGAGCCGCCGCGGCGTGGACCTGGCGCAGACCCCCCGGGCCTGGTCCTTCTGCGCCCACGCCATCCTCGGCGACGGACTCATGGAAGTCGAGGACACGCATGTCGATCCGCGCTTCGCCGGCAACCCGCTGGTGGTCGGCGAGCCGCGGGTGCGTTTCTACGCGGGGGTGCCGTTGCGCAACGCCGACGGCCACGCGCTGGGCACCCTTTGCGTGCTGGATCACCAGCCGCGCCGCCTGGATGCGGCGCAACGCGAGGCCCTGGCGCGCCTGGGGCGGCAGGCGATGCGCGCGATCGAGATGCGCCAGGCCGGGCAGCGCCTGCGCAGCGCGCAGCGCCGCGTGCAGCGCCTGGCGGATTTCCGCGCGCTGCTGGCCGAGGTGAGCCAGGCCATCGCGTCGGCCGACGACGACCTGGGCCTGTTGCAGCAGGCCTGCGAGCTGGCGGTGCGCTACGCGGGCGCCGAGCTGATGTACGTGGCGCGCCCGGACTCCTCCGGCAGCTTCGTGTTCGTGGCCAGCGCCGGACATACCGAGTACCTGCGCGACGTGGTCATCACGGCGCGTGCCGACGAACCGCAGGGCCAGGGTTTCGCCGGCCGCGCGTGGCGCGAGGGGCGCGCCTTCTACACCGACGACTTCGTCGGCGCGCCCGAGCTCGATCCCTGGCGCGACGCCGCGGCCCGCTACGGCTTTCGCGCGGCGGCCACGCTGCCGATCGCGCGCGGCGGGCAGACCTGGGCGGTGATGACCATCCTGGACGCGCAGGCCGGGCTGTACGACCAGGACCTGCGCGATCTGCTGGCCAACCTGGCGCAGGAATTGTCGCGCGGCCTCGACCGCATCGACCTGGCCCGGCGCGAGCGCGACGCCGCGGCGCTGCTGCAGCGTTCGCTGGCCTACCAGCGCAGCCTGATGGACAAGAACGCCGCCGGCATGTTCACGGTCGACCAGGCGGGCCGCATGCGCGACGTCAACCCGGCCCTGTGCGAGCTGCTCGGCTTCACGCGCGAGCAACTCGTCGACCAGCCCGTGCAGTGCCTGCTCGACGGACCCGGCGAGGCACGTCGGTTCGCGCGCCTGGCGCGCCAGGCTGCTCGCGGCGCGCTGCGCGCGCGCCACGAGCAGCGCCTGCATCATCGCGACGGCTCGCAGCGCATCTGCGAGGTCTGCGGGGTCCCGATCGAACTTCCCGATGGCGCGCCCGGCGTGCTGTGGAGCGTGATCGACGTCACCGCGTTGCACGAGGCGCGCGAGACCATCGCCTTCCAGGCGCGTCACGACGCGCTGACCGGCCTGCCCAACCGCCGCGCGCTCGAGCAGTACCTGCCGCAGGCGCTGCAGCGGCCGCGCCGGCATGGCGGCATGCTCGCGCTGGGCATGCTCGATCTGGACGACTTCAAGCCCGTCAACGACGTGCACGGTCACGAAGCCGGGGATGCCCTGCTGCGCGAGTTCGGGCGCCGGCTTCGCGAGCGCATGCGCGAGTGCGATTTCCTGGCGCGCTTCGGCGGCGACGAATTCGTGCTGCTGCTGGAGGACCTGGACGAGCACGCCTATGCGGCGCAGATCGACGCCGTGATGCAGCGCCTGCACGGCGCGGTGGAACAGGAGTTCGTGCTGCCCGGGGGGCAGCGCGCGCTGGTCGGCATGAGCCTGGGCCTGGCGCTGATGCCCCGGGACGCGAGCAGCGCCGAGGAGCTGCTGCGCCAGGCCGACGCCGCGCTGTACGAAGTCAAGGGCCGCAAGGGGTTGCGCGAGCAGTGGTGGCAGCTCGGCGGCGCGGCCGCCGGCGGCGCGGACGCCGCGGCCGGCTTCGATGCCTTCGACGCCGCCGCCGCCGAGGTGCTGCGCGCCGCTGCGCTGCCCGCGGTGCTGGCGCCCGAGCCCTACGAAGCCCGTTTGCGCCGCGAGTGGGCGACCGCGGACGACGGTATCGCGCCGGCCGTGCTGCAACGCATGGCGCACGACGATGCGCTGCACCTGGGCTGGTTGCTCGGGCCGCACGCCGATCGGGAGGCCACGCGCCGTCTCGGCAGCGAGCGCGGCCGGGTCCGCTGCCTGATGGGGCTGGCGGCGAGCATGCTCACGCGAGGCAGCGCGCTGGTGCACCAGGAACTCCAGGCGCGCCTGCGCGCAGCCGCGGTGATGTCACGCACCCGGTACCGGCTGGTGCAGATCGCCGATGCGCGCCTGCAGGAGGACCTGCAGGCGCAGATCCAGGCCTACGAGCAGACCCTGACCGACTATTTCCAGGTGTTCGACCAGCCGCTTGCGCGGCCGGGGACACCGTGGCGCGACGCGCTGGGCGCGCTGCTGCGGCCGCTGGGCGAACTCGACGGCATGCTGGCCTGCATGGTCATGCGCCCCGATTCCCAGGGCTGTTTCCAGATCGAGGCCGACGCCGGGCCCGCCGCCGAGGGCCTCGCCGCCGAGCTGCGCCAGGCGCGCTACCAGGTGCGGCAGGATGACGATACCGCGGCCGGCCGCGGACTGGTCGGAAGCGCGTGGCGCAGCGGCCACCTGCAAAGCACCGATGAATACGCCGACGATGCGCGCCTGCGCATGTGGCACGGAATGATGCGCGGGCATGGGGTGCGCAGCGTGATGGCGATTCCGGTGCCTTCGCAGCAGGGCGGGGCGGCGTTCGTGATGGTGCTGTTCGGGGCCTGGCCGGGGCAGTTCCACGCCCTGCGCATGCGCCAGTTCGCGCACTCCCTGCAGCAGCGTGCCGCGCAGTTCTGGCAGGCCTGCAGGGCGTCGGCCCAGTCGCTCGTGTTGCCGCTGGAGGTGGCACAGGCCTACCGCGCCGCGCTGTTCCGCGGCGGCCTGCAGTTGCATATGCAGCCGGTGCTGGACCTGGCCGACGCGAGCGTGCAGCGCGTCGAGGCGCTTGCGCGCCTGCGCCTGGGCGAAGGCGACATGGTGCCACCGGGGCATTTCCTTCCGCTGCTGGGGGACGCCGAGCTCGACCGCCTGCTGCGCCTGGTGCTCGAGCAGGCGCTGGGCTGGTTGCGCACCTGGGATGCGCAGGGGCTGCGCCTGGACATGGCGGTCAACCTGCCGCCCACCACGCTGCTGCACCCGCAGTGCACGGAATGGGTCGCGCAGGCGCTGCGCGCCAGCGGCATCGAGCCGCGACGCCTGACGCTGGAGCTGCTGGAAACCCAGGAGTTCGACCCCGCGACGCAGGCCGACGCCATCGCGGCGTTGTCCGGCCTGGGCGTCAAGCTGGCCATGGACGATCTCGGCTCGGGCTACAGCAGCCTGCGCCGGCTCAGCGAACTGCCCTTCGACACCATCAAGGTCGACCAGAGCCTGACGCTGAACCTGCGGCGCTCGCCGATGCTCAGCTTCAGCCTGATCAGCACGCTGATCAAGATGGGGCGGGACCTCGGCCGGCAGGTCGTGGTCGAGGGCGTGCAGGACGACGACACGCTGGGCGCCGTGGTCGCGCTGGGGGCGACCTTGGGGCAGGGCTTCGCGCTGGCGCGGCCGATGCCCGCGCAGCAGGTGCCCGCGTGGTGCGCGGCTCGCCAGGCCCGTGTGCGCGGCACGCGTATCGACGGGCCGCTGGGCGCGCTGGCGCTGCACTGGGCATGGGCCCACGGCGCGGCGGACATCACCGGCCCGGGCAGCGCCTGTCCGGTGGCCGAGTGGCTGGAGCGCAGCGGCCTGGGCACGCGCGAGGTGGCCGCGTGGCACGCCGCGCTGCACCACGATCGCCGCGCCTGGTCTGCCGAGCATCCCTTCGTGCAGTGGCTGCTGGCCCGCCTGGCCGGGGCCGAGACGGGTGTCGCCGAGGGTACGCGGGCAAGCGCCTGAATCCGCGTCGAGCGCTGGCGCGTAGCTTCGGCTATGGTGTGACGGGGGAGGCGCGGCCGGAGCCGGGACATGCAGCAACTGAAGTTGTCGGAATTGATCGGGGCGCTGAGCCACGCGCTGGACCTCACCGAGGGACAGCCGCGCGGGCACTGCGTTCGCTGCGCCTATATCGGCATGACCCTGGCCGACCGGCTCGGCCTGGACCCCGGCGAGCGCTGGGACCTGTATTACACGCTGCTGCTCAAGGACCTCGGCTGCAGCAGCAACGCGGCTCGCATCTGCGAGCTCTACCTGACCGACGACCTGCAGTTCAAGCGCGACTTCAAGCTGCTCGGCAGCTCGTTGCCGCAGGTTGCGCGCTTCGTGCTTGTGCATACGGGATTGCGCTCCGGACTGGCCGAGCGCTTCCGTGCCACGCTGGAGATTTTCCAGAACGGCAAGGACATTTCCCGCGAGCTGATCCAGACCCGCTGCCAGCGCGGGGCCGACATCGCGCGCCAGATGCGCTTCGGCGAGAACGTCGCGCAGGCCATCCACGCGCTCGACGAGCACTGGGACGGCAGCGGCAAGCCCGACGGGCTGGCCGGGGCATCGATTCCGCTGCACGCGCGCATCGCGCTGCTGGCGCAGGTGGTCGACGTGTTCCATACCGCCGAGGGGCCGAAGGCCGCGCTCGCCGAGGCGCGCCTGCGCAGCGGCAGCTGGTTCGACCCGCAGCTCGTGCGCGAGCTCGAACAGGCGGTCGACGATGCCTTCTGGCAGGGGCTGCGAGACGCGGACCTGGCGCAACGCGTGTACGCGCTGGAGCCCGCTCAGCACAGCGTTCCGCTGGACGACGACTATCTCGACGAGATCGCCGAGGCCTTCGGCCAGATCATCGACGCCAAGAGTCCCTTCACCGCCGGGCACAGCGCGCGCGTGGGCCTGTATGCCGACCTCATCGCCGAGCAACTGGGAATCGATGCCGCGCGGCGGCGCTGGCTGCGCCGCGGCGCGCTGCTGCACGACATGGGCAAGCTCGGCGTGAGCAACTCGGTGCTCGACAAGCCCGGCAAGCTCGACGATGGCGAGTGGCAGTCGATGCGCATGCACGCGCTCTACACCGAGCAGATCCTGCAGGGCATCGAGCCCTTCGCCGAACTGGCCTTCGTCGCCGGTGCGCACCACGAGCGCCTGGACGGAGCCGGCTATCCGCGTGGCCTGCTCGCCGCCGACATTCCGCTGGAAACACGCGTGATCACCACCGCGGACATTTTCGACGCCATTTCGGCGGACCGCCCGTATCGCGCGGCGGTTCCGATCGAGCAGACACTGGATATGATGCAGCGACTTGTCGGCAGCGCGTTGGACGAGCGTTGCATGCGGGCGCTGCGCGTGGCGGTCGAACGCGTGGAGGCCGGGCTCGCCGGCGCGCCGGCGGCTGCCGCCGCCGGTTGATGCTTTCCATCCCATCGAACTGATCATGGACATTCAAGGACAAAGTGCGCTGGTCACCGGGGGCGGCTCCGGCCTCGGCGAGGCCGTGGCGCGGGAGCTGGCCGCCCAGGGCGCGAAGGTCGCGGTGCTCGACGTCAACGCCGAGCGCGCCCAGAAGGTGGCGTCCGACATCGGCGGCGTCGCGCTCGTCGCCGACGTCAGCGACGGCGCCGCGATGCAGCAGGCGATCGAACGCGCCGAGCAGGCGCATGGCGTGGCGCGCGTGGTCATGCACATGGCCGGGGTCGGCGGCGCGCGGCGCGTGGTGTCGCGCGACGGCTCGCCAGCCGCGCTGGACGACTTCGAGCGCACCGTGCGCATCAACCTCATCGGCAGCTACAACGTCGTTCGCCTGTGCGCGGCGCGAATCGCCACGCTGCCGGCGCTGGCCGACGGCGAGCGCGGCGTGGTGCTGATGACGGCTTCGGTGGCGGCCTTCGACGGCCAGATCGGGCAGGCCGCGTACTCGGCGTCCAAGGGCGGCGTGGCCGCGATGACGCTGCCGCTGGCGCGCGACCTGGCGTCGCACGGCATCCGCGTGGTGACGGTGGCCCCCGGGCTGTTCGACACCCCGATGATGGCCGCGCTGCCGCAGGAGGTGCAGGACTCGCTGGGCGCGTCGGTACCGTTCCCGAAGCGCCTGGGGCAGCCGCGGGAGATCGCGCAGCTGGCCGCGCACGTGGTGCGCAACACCTACCTCAACGGCGAAACCATCCGGCTCGACGGCGCATTGCGCATGGCGCCTCGCTGAAGTCCGGGACGCGGCACGAGGCGCCGCGCGAGCCGGCGAGCGGCGCGAAGGTGCTCCAATCACGCGCATGAACCTCAAGCAACTCGAGTATTTCGTGCGCGTGGCCGAGGTCGGCAGCTTCAGCAAGGCGGCCGTGCTGCTCGACATCGCGCAGCCCGCGCTCAGCCGCCAGGTTCGCCTGCTGGAAACCGACCTGCGCGCGGTGCTGCTGCAGCGCACCGGGCGCGGAGTGGTGCTGACCGAGGCCGGCAAGCGCCTGTTCGAGCATGCGGTGGGCATCCTGCAACTGGTGGCGCAGGCCCGCGAGGACCTGGAAGCAGGTCGCGACGAGCCCACGGGGCGGGTCGTGATCGGCCTGCCGCCGAGCATGGGGCGCCTGCTGACGCTGCCGCTGGTGCAGGGCTTCGAGCGGCGCCTGCCGAAGGCTCGCCTGGCCATCGTCGAGGGCTTGTCCGCGCACATCACCGAATGGATCGCCACCGGGCGCGTCGACGTCGGCCTGGTGCTGAACCCGCAGACCCAGGAAGCCATCGAGGTGCAGCCGGTGTTCGAGGAGGCCCTGTGCCTGGTCAGCCCGGCGCAGGCGGGGCAGCACCGGCAGGGCGCGCAGGACGGGCAGGGCGGCCAGGGCGGCCAGCAGGCGCAGGAGGTGGAGGAGGTGGAGTTCGCCGGGCTGGGGGCCTACCCGCTGGTCATCCCGGAGCGCACCCATGCGATACGCCGGGTGATCGAGAACCAGGCGGCGCTGTCGCGCATCAAGCTGCAGGTGGCGTGGGAGGTCTCGGGCGTGCAGTCGATGCTCGACCTGGTGCGCAGCGGCCATGGGCACGCGGTGTTGACGCGCGCCGCGGTGCTGGCCGGGGGCCGCCCGGAGGCGTTCACGGTGCGCGAGTTGACGCGGCCCCGGCTGTACAGCCGGCTGTTCCTGGCCACGTCGGCGACCAAGCCGAGCACGCCGTTGATTCGACACGCGGTGGATTTGCTGATGGAGCTGGCTCGCAACCGCGGGCACGAAGTCGACCATATCAATTCGTGATAGCTGCTAGCTCAGCGCGGGCTCTTGGACGCGCCGGGCCGGCTTGCCATAATGGAACTCTCCATCCCGTACCCGACCGACCCCGCGAGACCAGCGGGCGACGGCGCGGGCGTGATGGGATCGCGCGCGGGCCCGCCGATGCGCCTGGAGCCGCGAGCAGCCGTATCCCCCGTTGGACTAGCGGAGAACCCCCGATGATCATTGATTGCCACGGCCACTACACCACGGCGCCGAAGGCGCTGGAGCAATGGCGCAAGGCGCAGATCGACAACCTGGCCACGCCCGAGCTCGGGCCGAAGGTGTCCGACTTGCGAATCAGCGACGACGAGCTGCGCGAGAGCATCGAGTCCAACCAGCTGCGCCTGATGCGCCAGCGCGGCAGCGACCTGACCATCTTCTCGCCGCGCGCCAGTTTCATGGCGCACCATATCGGCGACTTCAACACCAGCTCGACCTGGGCCGGCATCTGCAACGAGCTGTGCCATCGCGTGTCCGGGCTGTTCCCCGAGCATTTCATCGGCGCGGCCATGCTGCCGCAGTCGCCCGGCGTGGATCCGCGCACTTCGATCCCCGAGCTCGAGCGCTGCGTGAAGGACTATGGTTTCGTCGCCATCAACCTGAACCCGGACCCGTCCGGCGGCCACTGGAAGGAGCCGCCGCTGACCGACCGCTGGTGGTACCCGATCTACGAGAAGATGGTCGAGTACGACATTCCGGCCATGGTGCACGTGAGCACCAGCTGCAATGCCTGCTTCCACACCACCGGGGCGCACTACCTGAACGCCGACACGACGGCCTTCATGCAATGCCTCACCGGGGACCTGTTCAAGGATTTCCCGACCCTGAGGTTCGTCATTCCCCATGGCGGCGGCGCAGTTCCGTACCACTGGGGGCGTTTCCGCGGCCTGGCGCAGGAGCTGAAGAAGCCGCTGCTGCAGGAGCACCTGCTGAACAACATCTTTTTCGACACCTGCGTCTACCACCAGCCCGGAATCGACCTGCTGACGCGCGTGATCCCGGTGGACAACATCCTGTTCGCGTCGGAAATGATCGGCGCCGTGCGCGGCATCGACCCGCTCACCGGGCACCACTACGACGACACCATGCGCTACATCGAAGCCGCCGCGATCGACCCGCAGCAGCGCGCCAAGATCTACGAAGGCAACGCGCGCCGGGTGTATCCGCGACTGGACGCCGCGCTCAAGGCGCGCGGGCTTTGAACCGGGAGGAACCTCGATGAGCCAGATCAACAACCTGGGAGTGGTGCACCGGAACATCCGGCGCGCCGACGCCGATGCCGTGCAGGCGCTGTCGCGCTTCGGCTCCGCCACCGTGCACGAGGCCATGGGCCGCGTCGGCCTGATGAAGCCGTACATGCGTCCCATCTACTCCGGCGCCCACCTGTGCGGCACCGCGGTGACCGTGCTGCTGCACCCTGGCGACAACTGGATGATGCATGTGGCGGCCGAGCAGATCCGCGCGGGCGACGTGGTCGTGGCCGCGGTCAGCGCCGAATGCAGCGACGGCTACTTCGGCGACCTGCTGGCGACGTCGTTTCGCGCCCAGGGGGCGCGCGGCCTGATCATCGACGCCGGCGTGCGCGACGTGAAGGACCTCACGGCCATGCAGTTCCCGGTTTGGAGCCGCCACATCAGCGCCAAGGGAACCATCAAGGCCACGCTGGGTTCGGTGAACATCCCGGTGGTCTGCGCCGGCGCGCAGGTCAACCCCGGCGACGTGATCGTCGCCGACGACGACGGCGTGGTGGTCGTGCCGGCGGCCGTGGCCGCCGCCACCGCCGAGGCTGCCGCGGCGCGCGAGGCCAACGAAGCCGACAAGCGTGCCAAGCTGGCCTCCGGAGTGCTCGGGCTGGACATGTACAAGATGCGCGAGCCGCTGGAAAAGGCCGGCTTGCGTTACCTCGACTGAGCATCGGCCCGACATGGACGACCTTCAAGAGGCGGCGCGCGCCTGGCGCGTGGGCCTGATCGGCTACGGCGAGGTCGGGCGCATCGTCGCCGAGGACCTGCGCGCGCTGGGCCTGCCGCATGTGCTGGCCTGGGACCGCAAGCTCGCCGACGGGCAGGGCGCCGAACTGCGCGAGCATGCGCGTGCCCACGGCATCGCGACGGCGGCGTCGGCCGCCGAGCTGGCCGGCTCCTGCGAGCTGGTGCTCAGCGCGGTGACCGCCAGCCAGGCGGTGGCGGTGGCGCTCGAGTGCGCGGCGTCGCTGCGCGCCGGCTGCTGGTTCGTCGACGTCAATTCGGCGTCACCGGGCGCGAAGACGCAGGCCGCGCAGGCGGTGGACGGCGCCGGCGGGCGCTATGTCGAGGCCGCGGTGATGACCTCGGTGCCGCCGTATCGCAGCAAGGTGCCGATGCTGCTGGGTGGCGCGCACGCGCATGCCCTCGAGCCCGCGCTGCAGGCGCTGGGCTTTGCCGGCGCGCGCTTCGGCGACGCCCGCCTGGGCGTGGTGTCGGCCACCAAGATGTGCCGCAGCGTGATGATCAAGGGCCTGGAAGCGATGGTCATCGAGAGCTTCAGCGCTGCGCGCGCCTACGGCGTCGAGGACGCCGTGCTTGCGTCGCTTGCCGAAACCTTCCCCGGCATCGACTGGGAGCGCCAGGGCGCGTACTTTTTCCAGCGCGTGATCGAGCATGGGCGCCGGCGCAGCGAGGAAATGCGCGAGGTCGCCCGCACCGTGCGGGAGGCCGGGCTCGAGCCCTGGTCTGCAGCCGGCAGCGCCGAGCGCCAGGCCTGGGTGGCCGATCTGGCCGAGCGCGGGGTGTTCGGGCGACGCGGCGAGCCCGGCTTCGCGCGCAGCCCCGACTGGCGCACCGAGGCCGACCGCCTGCTGCGCGCCGCACGCGACAACGACAAGGAATGAGCTCCATGGTTTTCGAGAAGACTCCCGGCTGGCTGGACTGGTACCAGGGACCGTCGCGCCCGCGCTTCCGGGTTCCGCCGGGCAGCGTCGACGCGCACTGCCATGTGTTCGGCCCCGGCGAGCGCTTTCCCTATGCGCCCGAGCGCAAGTACACCCCCTGCGACGCATCGCGCGAGCAGTTGTTCGCGCTGCGCGACCACCTGGGCTTCGCGCGCAACGTGGTCGTGCAGGCGACTTGCCATGGCGCCGACAACCGCGCGATGATCGACGCGCTGGAGCATTCCGGCGGGCGCGCCCGCGGCGTGGCCACGGTGCGGCGCGACGTCACCGACGCCGAGTTGCAGCGCATGCACGCCGCCGGCGTGCGCGGGGTGCGCTTCAACTTCGTGCGCCGCCTGGTCGATTTCACGCCGCGCGACGAGCTGATGGAAATCGCCGCGCGAATCGCTCCGCTGGGCTGGCACGTGGTGATCTATTTCGAGGCCGTCGACCTGCCCGAGCTGTGGGACTTCTTCACGGCGCTGCCGACCACCGTGGTGGTGGATCACATGGGACGCCCCGACGTCACCAGGCCGGTCGACGGGCCGGAGTTCGAGCTGTTCGTGCGCTTCATGCGCGAACACGCCAACGTATGGTCCAAGGTCAGCTGCCCGGAGCGCCTGTCGGTGTCGGGCCCGCCGGCGCTGCATGGCGAGATGGCGGCCTACCGCGACGTGGTGCCGTTCGCGCGGCGCATCGTCGAGACCTTCCCCGACCGTGTGCTGTGGGGCACCGACTGGCCGCATCCCAACCTGAAGAACCACATGCCCGACGACGGGCTGCTGGTCGATTTCATCCCGCACATCGCGACCACGCCGGAACTGCAGCGAAAGCTGCTGGTGGACAATCCGATGCGCCTGTACTGGCCCGAAATCGCCTGAGGAGGCTGCCATGGCCCTCGACAAACCCTACAAGGACATCCCCGGCACGACCATCTTCGATGCCGACATGTCGCGCCTGGGATACCACCTGAACCAGTTCTGCATGTCCTTGATGAAGCCGGAGAACCGCGCCCGCTTCAAGGCCGACGAACGCGCCTACCTCGACGAGTGGCCGATGAGCGAGGAGCAGAAGCTCGCCGTGCTGGCGCGCGACCTCAACCGCTGCATCCAGCTCGGCGGCAACATCTATTTCCTGGCCAAGATCGGCGCCACCGACGGCAAGTCCTTCCAGCAGATGGCCGGCAGCATGACCGGCATGAGCGAGGAGCAATACCGCGACATGATGCTGCGCGGCGGGCGCTCGGTGGAAGGCAACCGCCGCATCGGCGAAGCGCCTGCCGGGCAGCGCAACGGGAGCGCCTGATGGCACGCATCACCTCGAGTGTGTACACCTCGCACGTTCCGGCGATCGGCGCGGCGATGGACCTGGGCAAGACGGCCGAGCCGTACTGGCAGCCGCTGTTCGCCGGTTACGAGTTCTCGCGCCGGTGGCTGCGCGACAACCGTCCGGACGTGATCTTCCTGGTCTACAACGACCACGCCACCGCGTTCAGCCTGGAGATGATCCCGACCTTCGCAATCGGCACCGGAGCGCGCTTCGAGCCCGCCGACGAAGGCTGGGGCCCGCGCCCGGTGCCGCCGGTGATCGGGCATCCGGAGCTGGCCTCGCACATCGCGCAGTCGGTGATCCAGGACGACTTCGACCTGACCATCGTCAACCGCATGGACGTCGACCACGGACTGACCGTGCCGCTGTCGCTGATGTGCGGCCAGCCGCAGGCCTGGCCCTGCCCGGTGATTCCCTTCGCCGTCAACGTCGTGCAGTATCCGGTGCCCTCGGGGCGCCGCTGCCTCGCGCTGGGCCAGGCGATCCGGCGCGCCGTCGAGCGTTTCGACGCCGACCTGAAGGTGCAGATCTGGGGCACGGGGGGCATGAGCCACCAGCTGCAGGGCCCGCGCGCCGGGCTGATCAACCGCGAGTGGGACCAGCGCTTCCTCGACCGCCTGATCGACGACCCCGTGGGCCTGGCGCAGCTGCCGCACATCGACTACGTGCGCGAGGCCGGCTCGGAGGGCATCGAGCTGGTGATGTGGCTGATCGCGCGCGGCGCCATGGGCGACCTGGCCGGCAGCGCGCCGCCGCGCGTGGCGCACCGCTTCTATCACGTCCCGGCGTCGAACACGGCGGTGGGGCACCTGATCCTGGAGAACCCGTAAATGACCCAAGCCATCAAGGTCGCGCTGGCCGGTGCCGGCGCCTTCGGCATCAAGCACCTCGACGCGATCCGCAACATCGACGGGGTCGAGGTGGTGTCGCTGGTCGGGCGCGAACTCGACAAGACCCGCGCGGTCGCCGAGAAGTACGGGGTACGTCACGTCACCACCGACCTGGCCGACAGCGTGGCGCTGCCCGAGGTGGATGCGGTGATCCTGTGCACCCCGACGCAGATGCACGCCGCGCAGGCGCTGCAGTGCCTGCGCGCCGGCAAGCACGTGGAGGTCGAGATCCCGCTGGCCGACAGCCTGGACGAAGCGCAGGCGGTGGTCGACGAGCAAAGGCGCAGTGGCCTGGTCGCGATGGTCGGCCACACGCGTCGCTTCAATCCCAGCCACCAGTGGGTGCACCGGCGCATCGGCGCCGGCGAACTGCGCGTGCAGCAGATGGACGTACAGACCTACTTTTTCCGGCGCACCAACATGAACGCGCTGGGCCAGCCGCGCAGCTGGACCGACCACCTGCTGTGGCACCACGCGGCGCACACGGTGGACCTGTTCGCGTGGCAGTCCGGCGGCGAGATCGTGCAGGCGCACGCCGTGCAGGGGCCGATCCACCCCGAACTCGGCATCGCGATGGACATGAGCATCCAGCTCAAGAGCAGCAGCGGTGCCATCTGCACGTTGTCGCTGTCGTTCAACAACGACGGACCGCTGGGAACCTTCTTCCGCTACATCTGCGACAACGGCACCTACATCGCGCGCTACGACGATCTCGTCGACGGCAAGGACCAGCCCATCGACGTCAGCAAGGTGGACGTGTCGATGAACGGAATCGAGCTGCAGGATCGCGAGTTCTTCGCGGCCATTCGCGAAGGGCGCGAACCCAACGCCAGCGTGGCGTCGGTGCTGCCCTGCTACCGCGTGCTCGACCGACTGGAAAAGCAGCTTGCATCGCAGGGCTGAGGCCATGGCGCAATCCACGCGCGAGCAGGCCGTGACGCGGCGCGCCCTCGGCCCCGGGAAGGTGATGCCCATCGGGCTGGGTTGCATGAACCTCAGCCACGCCTACGGCGTGCCGCCGGCGCCCGAACAGGCCGAGCGGGTGCTGCTGCGCGCGCTCGACCTCGGCGTCGAGCTGTTCGACACCGCGGCGCTGTACGGCTTCGGTGCCAACGAGGAGCTGCTGGGGCGCGTGCTGGCGCCGCATCGCGGGCGCATCCTGCTCGCCAGCAAGGGCGGCATGGCCGGGGTCGACGGCAAGCGCGTGATCGACGGGCGCCCCGAGACCCTGCGACGCAACTGCGAGCAGAGCCTGCGGCGCCTGCGCACCGAGGTCATCGACCTGTATTACCTGCATCGCTGGGACAAGAGCGTGCCGCTCGAGGACAGCGTGGGCGCGCTGGCCGACCTGGTGCGCGACGGCAAGGTGCGCTCGATCGGCTTGTCCGAGGTGTCGGCGCAGACCTTGCGCCGGGCGCATGCGGTGCACCCGATCGCGGCGGTGCAGAACGAATACTCGCTGTGGACCCGCAACCCGGAGATCGCGATGCTCGACGCCTGCCGCGAGCTCGGCGTCTCGCTGGTGGCGTTCAGCCCGCTGGCTCGGGGCTTTCTCGGCGCACGCCTGCGCGAAGTCGAGACCCTGGCGCCGAAGGACATTCGCCGCGGCATGCCGCGCTTCGCGCCGCAGGCCTATGCGCGCAACCTCGAGTTGCTGCCGCCCTTCGAGGCCCTCGCGGCCGAACTCGGCTGCACGCCGGCGCAGCTCGCGCTGGCCTGGCTGCTGGCGCAGGACGAGCAGCTGATGGTGATCCCGGGCACCACCAGCGAGCAGCACCTGCAGGAAAACCTGGGGGCGCTCGACCTGCGCCTGGATGAGGCGACGCTGCGGCGCCTGCAGTCCATGATCCACCAGGGCAACGTGGTCGGCGCACGCTACGCGCCGGGCACGCTGGCGGAAATCGATTCCGAGGCCTTTCCCGACTGAAGCTCAGCGGTAGCCGTCCAGAAGCATCTGGTGCTGCGTGGCGGCCTGCGCGGTGCGCAGCGCCTGCAGGGTGCTGATCTCTCCGCGCACGGCGAGGCTGATCTGGCGCCCGACCTCGTCGCCGATGGACGGGAAGCCGGCGATCTCCACTATCTGCACCCCCGTGTACGGGCTCCTGGGCAGCGTCGCATCGCGCGGGTCGGCGCTTTCGATGGCCTGCCATTCCACATGCGCCCAGGGCGCCGCGGCCTGGAAGCGCGGATCGGCGTAGGTGGAGTCGCGCGTTCCCGACGGAACCAGGCCCCAGCCGAAGCGCTGCGCGACCAGGCGCACGTAGTCGCGCGAGGTCGCCCATTCGATGAAGCTGCGCGCCGCCGCGGCCTGTGCGGCGTCGACATCGGCCGGGATCGCCAGCGCCCACGCCCACAGCCAGTGCGAGCCCCTGGCCGTGACCTCGATCGGCGCAGGCGCGAAGCCGACGTCATCGGCCACCTTGCTCGAGCCGGGGTTGGTGACGAAGCCGGCAGCGACCGAGGCGTCGACCCACATCGCGCAGTCCCCCTGCTCGAACAGCGCCAGGTTGCCGTTGAAATTTCGATCCGCCGCGTCCGCCGGGCCGTACTTGCGCAGCAGGTCCACGTACATCCCGACGGCCTGCAGCCAGGGCCTTCCCAGCAGCTGCGGGCGCCAGCCCATGTCGAACCACTGCCCCCCGAAACTGTTGACCATCGTGGTCACGAGGGACATGTTCTCGCCCCAGCCGGGCCTGGCTCGCAGGCAGATCCCGTGCACGCCATGCGCCGGATCGTTCAGCTTGGCAGCCAGCCCGGCGACCTGGCTCCACGTCGGTTGCGCGGGCATGCGCAGGCCGGCCTGGCGCAGCAGGTCCTTGCGGTACAACAGCATCGAGCTCTCGCCGTAGAAGGGCGCCGCGTAGAGCTCGCCGCGCCACGACAGGCCCTCGCGGATCGGTCGCAGCAGATCGGCCGTGTCGTAGCCGGCATCCAGGCGCAGCGGCTGGAGCCAGCCTCGCCGCGCCCACAGCGGGGTTTCAAACAGGCCGACGGTCACGATGTCGAACTGCTCGCCCTGCGTCGTGATGTCGGTGGCCACGGTCCTGCGCAGCGAGCCCTCGGGCAGGATGACCCAGCGGACCTTGATGCCCGGGTGCTGTTGCTCGAACACCGGCGTGAGTCGCTGCATCTGCAGCATCTGCGCATTGTCGACGGTGGCGACGACCAGGTTCGTCGCACGCGCGTGGGCCGCGCCCGCGAACAGGCACAGAACGGCGCTGGCAATCCACCTTGCTCGCATGAACGGAAGGTCCTTTCGATGGGGCTCTTATGCGGCCGTGGGCCGCGAATCCGCTGCGGCGCCCGCGTTGCGCTCGAATTCGTCCAGCGGAACCGGGCGGCTGAACAGGTAGCCCTGGTAGGCATGGCAGCCATGCGCGGCCAGGAACTGCCGCTGCTCGGGCGTCTCGACGCCCTCGGCGATCACGTGCAGGCCGAGTCCGCTGCCCATCGCGATGATGGTTTGCGCCACCATCGCCGCGCTGTGGCTGGCCGGCAGGTCGTCGACGAAGGACTTGTCGATCTTCAACTGGTGCAGCGGCAGCCGGGTCAGGTACGTGAGCGACGAGTTGCCGGTGCCGAAGTCGTCGATCGACAGCAGCAGCCCGGCGTCGCGCAAGGTCTGCAGTTTCCCGACCGAGGTGTCGAAGTCGTCGATGGCCACGCTTTCGGTGATCTCCAGCTTCAGCCGATCCGGTCGCGTGCCGAAGCGAGCGAGCTCGTCGAGGACTTCGTGGACGAATCCGGGCGAGCGGAACTGGCGCGTGCTGACGTTGACCGACAGCGTGAGCTCGCGCAAGGCCTCGTGGCGCGACCACTGCGCCAGCTGGCTGCACGCCTGCGCCAGCACCCAGCGTCCGATGGGCTCGATCAACCCGGTGTCCTCGGCCAGCGCGATGAACTCTCCCGGGTACACGAGCCCGCGCTGCGGATGCTGCCAGCGCACCAGCGCCTCCGCTCCGATCCAGCGGCCCTGGTCATCGACCTGCGGCTGGTAATGCAGCACGAACTGCTGCTGCTCGATGGCCACGCGAAGCTCGGATTCCACGCGCGTGCGCGCCTCGACCTCGGCTTGCATCTCATCCTCGAACATGCGCGCGGTATTGCCTCCGCGCTGCTTGCACTTGTACATCGCGAGTTCGGCCTTGCGCAGCAACACACCATACTTTGCCGTGTTGCCGAGGAACACGGTCGCGCCGACCGACGCCGTGCACACCAGAGCCTGGCCATCCAGCCGAACCGGCTCCGCGATGGCGTGCCGGACCTTCTCGGCGATCTCCATGGCCCGCGTCACCGCATGGGCCTGTTCCGGGCCCAGGTCCTCGACCACGACGACAAAGTTGTCGCCGCTGAAGCGCCCGACGGTGTCGCCCTCGCGCACGGCCCACTGGATGCGCCGCCCGACCTCGACCAGCAACTCGTCGCCGACACTGTGGCCCAGCGCGTCGTTGACGCGCTGGAAGTCGTCGAGGTCGATCATCAGCACCGTGCCGAACTGCTGGGACTCGGCGCTGCTGGCCTGCGCATGGGCGATGCGATCGTCCAGCAGGCTGCGATTGGGCAGGTTGGTCAGCGGATCGAACAGCTTGAGGTGCTCGGCTTCCTGGCGCGCCTGGTGCTCGACGGTGATGTCCTGGAAGGTTCCGACGTAGTGCAGCAGTCGCCCCTGCGCATCGGTCACCGACGCGATCGACACGCGCGCCGTGAAGAGTTCCCCGTTGCGGCGACGATCGACGATCTCCCCGCGCCAGATCCCCTGCGCCGACAGCTCGGCGCGCATCCTGTCGTAGAAGTCGGGTCCGTATCGGCCCGAGCGCAGGATCGCCGGCGGCTTGCCGACAATGTCGGCCGGGGCATATCCGGTGATCCGCGTGAACGCGGTGTTCACTCGTTCGATGATTCCGTTCGCGTCGGTCACGATCATGCCGTCCTGGCTCTCGAAGGCCACGGCGGCCAGTTGCTGCTCGTGCTCCGCGCGCCTGCGTTCGCTGATATCCCGGCCGACACCGAGCACCCCGAGGATCTCCCCGTCCGGAGCCCGGATGGGAACCTTGAGGACTTCGATGTCGCGCGCCAAGTTGTCGCGGCCGACCACCTTCTCCTCGCCGCGATACGTGGTCCCGCTGTGCATGACTTCCTGGTCGATGCTGCGCGCCAGCGTGGCGAGGCCGGCATCGGCATGGATCTGCGCATCGCTGCGCCCGATGACCTGCTCGCGCGGCAAGCCGATCAGGTTCGCCGCGGCCGCGTTGCAGTGCACGTAGGTGCCCTGCGGGTCCTTCAGCCACATCGCGTCGGGGGTGTTGTCGAGCAGCGCCAGCAGGTTCGCGTGCTCGGCCACCAGTTCCCGCGACTGCAGCTGCAACTGCTCGTTCTTGGCCGAGATCTCGGCGGTGCGGCTTCGCACCGCGCTTCGCAGCAACCAGATCCAGGCGGCCGCGATCGCCAGCACGGCAAGCCCGGCCGCCGCGCCGATTCCCACCGCGCGCAGGTAGGGCCTGAACTGCAGCGGCTGCGAGAACCACTTGCGCCGCAACGCCGCTCGCTCGGCCGGAGTGATCATCTGCATGCCGTGCGTCACCAGCGCGAACGTGGCGTTGTCGCCGCGGTTCACGGCCCAGTGGAAATGGCCCTCGTAGAGCGTGAAGGCCTTGGCGAAGCGCAGCTGGTCCCGCAACAGGTACAAGTAGTAGTTCGCGGGGTCATCGTCCATGCAGAACATCTTGATGGCGCCCGAACTGGCGGCGTTCAGGATCCCCATGTAGTTGGGAAAGGCGGCCAGGCGCGTGATTCCCAGGCTGCCGAGCTTGTCGATGCAGGCGTCGCCGCGCTCGACCCCGATGGTGAAGCCCCGCAGCGAGCGTGGACCGGTGATTCCCGCGATGTTGTGATCCACGTAGATGCCCACGGTCTGCGTGGAGTAGGGGCGGGAAAACTCGTAGAGCTGGTCGCGCACCGGGGTGCGGAAGATCATGTCGATCACGTCGGCCCGGCCATCGTGCATCGCGCGCTGGGCCTGCGCCCACTGCATCGGTTCGAGATCGACCTTGATTCCGGTCTTGGCCTGCCAGAGCTTCCACAGGTCGACCAGGTAGCCCTCGGCGCGTCCCTGGCTGTTCAGGAACAGGTAGGGAGGGTAGTTGTTGTCGGTGACGACGCGAAGCACCCGCGGGGCGGCCTGTACCGGCGCGGCTGCCAACGCGAACAGCAGCGCGGCGCCGGCGCCGGCCAGCGCCCGCAACAGCCGGCGCAGCCAGCTTCGGGGCATCGAGCAGTCGTGTGGACGCTTGGCACGCAAGGTATGCCCCTCGGAAACCGGCTAATGCGGGAGGAAGCCGAAGCGTCGAAGCCACCCCGGTCCATGGTTCCTAGCAGGCTGCTAGTGTTCCCGGTGCGTCGATCGCGACGTTGATCCAGATCATACTCAGACCGATCGCCGCCGGGCGCGGCCGAGCCTGCGCGCCCGCGAGGGTCCGCCACGCCCGCGCGCGGCGCCTGCGGGCAGCGGGGTCAGGCGTCGCGGGCGCCCTGGCGGAGCAGGCGGGCGATGCAGTCGTAGACCATGCGCAGCAGATCGATGCCCTGCTGGCGCAGCAGCAGGACTCCGGCGACGCCGATCAGCCCTCCGGCCAGCCCGATGGTGAACATCGCATGGTTGCCGAACAGCGAGCGGTTCAGCGGGCCGATCACCAGTCCGCAGAGGATCTGGGGAATCGTGATCGTGATATTGAAGATGCCCAGGCATGCGCCCATCCTGCGAGGTGGCACCTCGGCCGCCACGATGGCGTAGGGCAGGGTGTTCAGGCTGCCCGAGAAGATGCCGAAGCCGATCATGGCGACGTAGACGTACCAGATGTTCGCCAGCAAGGGCATCGAAAGCAGCGCCGCGGCTCCGGCCAGCAGCGACACGGCGTGCACGCGATTGGGGTCGAATCGGTCGGCGAGTGCCGGCAGCGCCAGGGTGTAGACAACCCCGACCAGCTGGTAGATCGCGAAGCACACCCCGGACTGGATCACCCCCCTGGTCAGCAGAGCCTGGTAGCGCGCGCTCGACGACACGTCGACCCCCGGCGGCAGTCCGTAGACGGTTTGCGCCAGCGCCAGGCCGAAGTAGATCCACACGCAGAACAGCCCGGCCCAGGTCAGCACCTGCACGACGAACATGCGCCTGATGACCTGAGGAGTTCGCCGGGTGTTGTCGTACAGCTCGCAGGCCAGGCGAGCGCAGAAGCGCAGCACACCGACCCGTGGGCGCGCGACCTGCGCGACCTGGGCGACCTGTCCTCGCGGCTCGCGGACGCGACGCACCATCGCGTGCGCGGTCTGGAACACGATCAGCGCGCCGACGAAGAAGGAGACCTTCAGCACGGCGGGAATCCTGAAACCCGCTTCGCTGGGCTGGACGAAAAGGTGGGTGGCATTGAGCAGCCAGGGGATGCCGCTGGCCATCATGGCCCCCAGGGATCCGAATACGGCTTGCCACGCGAAGGCCTTGGACTTCTGCCGGTTCGGCGTCAGGTCGCCGGTCAACGAGCGCAGGCCCTCGGTGGAACAGTTGATGCTGCAGCTCAGGAACAGCACCATCGCCGCGGTCAGCCACAGTGCCTCGGAGAACGACAGCACCAGCAGGCTCAGGCAGGCCAGCACGGCGCCGCCGTAGATGAACGGGGTTCGCCTGCCGTAGCGGGTATCGACGAGGTCGCTGACCTGCCCGAGCACCGGCTGCACGATCAGCCCGGTGACCGGAGGTATCAACCACAGCCAGCCGACCTGCTGGTCGGAGGCTCCGAGAAACTTGAACAGCCCGCTGGCGTTGTTGACCTCGAATGCGCCGGCCGCCTGCAAGCCCAGGCTGGCCAGGGAGAAATAGAAAAGCTGCTGGTATGTCAAAAGCTTTTGCGGATTTTCCACCTTCCGGGCCTCCCCCGTCCCAGCGACCCCATTTGCGTGATCGGCAAATATGCGATCGATGTGCCGGATGGTAGGCAGCTTCTGAAAACTTCGGTTTCGTGTGGTCAATAAACGCCGGAGCGGGGCCCCCTGTCCTCGGTTTCAACGAGGATATAAGTGCGGCCGCGCGAGAGCTTCGCGAAACATCGTGCCTTTGACACCCAGTCGACGCGGATGTTCAGGGGTATTTCGCAGTTGCAGCGCGGTGCCGCGTATCACCGGCGGGGCCTGTTCCACGCCCCGCCGGGCCGGGCGATCAGCGGTGTGCGCTGCCGATCGGCGGTTTCTGCGGGATGCAGGTCAGCACGCCGTCCACGTTGTCGATGTTGAACTTGTCGCCGTAGCGCGCGCTGCATTGCGCGGTGTCGACTTCGACATATCGGCGCTCGATCAGCGGGCCGGAGTTGTAGCAATAGCCAGACGCGATATTGCCGTTCACCCGGAACTTCTCGCACGAGGCCGCTGCGGCGAATCGCGGGAAAATCACCGTGGCATAGGCTGTGTTGAAAAATCCGTCTTCCGTTCCCCTGATTTTCGTGATGATGTCTGGATTATTGGTGCCGACGTTGTGCTCCAGGATCCCTCCCATGTCCAACGAGCGCAGATAGTACGTTTGCGCGGTCTGGATGCTGTGGGTCGACTGGAAGGGCGGCTTGGCGCTTCCGCGGAAATTCTGCCAGACCTCGATCTGACTTCCTTCGTATTGGCCACTTGATACCCGAACGCCCACGACGCCGGGACCCTTGGCCTTGTTTTCGGTGTACAGCTCGATTTGCTGGTGGGGCTGGATGGTATGGGCTTGTCCGAAGTCGTTCTCGTACCACCCGTCCTTGTGGTGGAACTCGATGGTCAGCGGCAGGTCGGTTTCGTTGACGAAGGTCACGTGATACCCGGTGCCGGCCTGGCAGAGCGAGCAGATGCCCCAGAGGGCAAGAAGGAGAAGCTTTTTCATGGCGATGCACCGTATGGGTCGTGCTGCGTACCGGCCTTCGCGGCCTTGTCGTGGAACTCCCCTGGTGGCTCGGCCGCGCCAGCTCGCTGCGCGCGCGTTGCCATGGTCATGCTAGATGCGAGTGCATTACCCCGGGGATTGGCGGGGCGTGAGAAGCCCATGACCCATGCGTGAATCACGGGTACCGGGCGACGCGGGCAACTGGACGCAGGGCCTGCGCCGCGGGCCCCCGCGGGGAGGGGCGGGCTGCGGGTTATCCCTCATATCGAATCGCGATAGCTGCTAGGCGCACAGGCCTCTACGACAAGCCGCGGCAGCCAAACATAATGCCCCCGCCTGCCAGCCACGCGAGCGTGATGCATGAGCCAGGTGCTCGGGCGCCGAGGGGGATGCTTGCATCCGGAGCCTGTCCGAGAGTTCGCCAGTCACCACAAGAACCACACGAGGACGACAAGATGAAGGGCAATGCAAGTAGCACATGGATGCGCGCAGCATTCGGCGCGCTCGCGCTGGGAGCCGCGTGCGCGCTGCCGACGGCGCAGGCGGGCAACCTGGAGCCGGCCGGCATCAACCTGGGCGGCACGAGCTTTTTCGACGGATTCGGCGCGACCAAGCCGGGCCTGGCGTACCTGGGCTACTACCAGTACCAGCACCTCAACCATGTCGAGGACAACAACGGCAACGATTCGCCGGGGTTCAAGAATCCCAACATCGACGTGCTGCTGATGCTCAACCAGCTCGCCTACACCACCGACAAGACCTTCTTCGGCGGCTCGGCGCACCTGGGCTTCACGGGGCTGCTTCCGCTGCTGCGATTCGATCCCAGCTTCGACGCCACGTCGCCGAACAAGCTGAATTCGGAAAACGGCTTCGGCGACCTCACGCTGGGCGCCTACCTGCAGTTCGACCCGGTGTTCAGCGGCGGTCGGCCGGTGTACTCGCAGCGCATGGAGCTCGACGTCATCGTGCCCACCGGGAAATACAGCTCGGCCTACGACATCAACCCGGGCTCGGGTTTCTGGTCGATCAATCCGTACTGGGCCGGCACCTGGCTGCCGACGCCCAAGACCGAGCTGAGCTGGCGCCTGAACTATCTGTACAACTTCTCGAACAACAACCCGCGCGACCCGGCGCACCTGGGCCTGAGCAGCGACAAGGCGGGGCAGGCCGGGTGGATCAACTTCACCGCGTCCTATGCCGTCAATCCCGAACTGCACGTGGGCCTGAACGGCTACTACTTCGAGCAGTTCACGAACGATACCTACAGCTACCAGTCGGGAGCCACGCCGGTGTCGATGCCTTATGGCGACACCGGCAAGGCGCAGGTGCTGGCCATCGGGCCCGGCGTGTTCTGGAAGGCCGACGAGAAGAACATGTGGTTCGTGAACCTGTACGATCAGGTTCAGGCCAAGAACCACGCCCGAGGCACGGTGCTGAACGTGCACTGGGTGCACCCGTTCTGACAGCCGGCGGGGTGCCACGCACCCCGCCTTTGACAATACCTGGAGACCCCAACATGCCCCGCAAGCCTGAATCCGCCCATCGCGAGGTCGACACCTCGCGCCGCCAACTGGTCGCGCTGGCCGGCGCATCCGCCGCAGGAGCGATGCTTCCCGCCTCCGCCGTCGCCGCCGGCAAGCCGACGTTGAAGATCGGCTTCATCAGCCCGCTGACCGGCCCGCTGGGCGGTTTCGGCGAGGCCGATCCCTTCGTGCTCGACCTGGTGCGCAAGAAGACCGCCGGCGGAGTCAGCATCGGAGGCACGACCTACGCCATCGAGCTGATCGGGCGCGACACGCAGTCCGACCCGTCGCGTGCCAGCCAGCTGGCCAAGCAGCTGATCAACAACGAGAAGATCGACCTGATGCTGACCACGTCGACGCCCGAGGTGGTCAACCCGGTGGCCGACGCCTGCGAGGCCTCGGGCATGCCCTGCCTGTCCACCGTGGACCCGTGGGAGTCGTGGTATTTCGGGCGCGGCGCCAAGCCGGGCGAGCCGTCGCCGTTCAAGTGGACCTACCACTTCTCGTTCGGCACCGAGGAATTCGCCAAGATGTACCTGTCGACCTGGGCGCTGGTGCCGACCAACAAGAAGGTCGGCGTGCTGTACCCGAACGATGCCGACGGCAACGCGTTGCGCGCGCACCTGGTGCCCGAGCTCAAGAAGGGCGGCTACACCATCGTCGACCCGGGTGCCTACCAGGACGGCACCACCGACTTCTCGTCGCAGATCTCGCGCTTCAAATCCGAGGGCGTGCAGATCATCACCGGCGCGCCGATCCCGCCCGACTTCATCACCTTCCTGCGCCAGGCCGCGCAGCAGGGGCTGACGCATCGCCTGAAGATCGTCATGCCGGCCAAGTTCGGGCTGTTCCCGTCGGACATCGCGGCGCTGGGGCAACTCGGATTCAAGGTGGCGTCGGGAGCCTACTGGTCGCCCGCCTTCCCGTACGTGTCGCCGGTGGTCGGACTGGGTGGCCAGAAGCTGGTCGACGTCTACGAGAAGGCCACCGGCAAGCAGTGGACCCAGCAGCTCGGCGCCTCGCTGGCGTTGATCGATGCGGGCTTCGCCGCGCTGAAGAACAGCGGCGCGCCGAAGGACAAGGCGAAGGTCGCCGCCGCGTTGAAGGTGCTCGACACCGTGACCACGGTGGGGCGCATCAACTTCCCCAAGGGGCCGGTGCCCAACGTCGCGACCGCGCCGATCATCGGCTCGCAGTGGGTCAAGTCCAAGCCGGGAAGCCGTTTCCCGCTGAGCTTCCCGACGGTCGAGCACGCCGACGATCCCAAGGTGGCGATCCAGGCCAAGCTGCTGCCGTATGCGTGACTTGACGACCGACGCCGCCGGGGCCCCGGCGGCGCCCATCCTGGCTGCCGACGGGGTGAGCAAGAGCTTCGGCGCGCTGCAGGTGCTCGACGGCGTCAGCCTGGGCATCGGGCGCGGCGAGGCCGTGGGAATCGTGGGCCCCAACGGCGCCGGCAAGACCACGCTGTTCAACGTGCTGTCGGGGGCCTACCCCCCCAGCCAGGGGCGCGTGAGCTTCGACGGGCGCGACGTCACGGCGCTCGACGCCGCCGCGCGCTGCCGCCTGGGCGTGGCGCGTTCGCACCAGGTGCCGCGCCCCTTCGGCGGCATGACGGTGTTCGAGAACCTGCACGTGGCGGCGTCGGTCGGAGCCGCGGCGTCGGCCCAGCGCGCGCAGGAGCTGTGCCTGCAGTCGCTGCGCCTGTGCGGCATGCTCGACGTGGCCAACCGGCGCGCCGACACGCTGGGCCTGCTCGACCGCAAGCGCCTGGAGATGGCGCGCGCGCTGGCCACCGATCCGCAGATCCTGCTGCTCGACGAAATCGGCGGCGGGCTGACCGACGCGGAGGCCCAGGAACTGGTCGACATCATCCGCCAGATCCGAGCCGCCGGCGTGACCATCGTCTGGATCGAACATATCGTGCACGTGCTGCTGCAGGTGGTGCAGCGCCTGGTGTGCATGGAGTCCGGTCGGATCATCGCCGACGGGGATCCGCACACCGTGATGCAGGACCCGGCGGTGATCGAGGCCTACCTGGGAAGTGTGTCCCTGTGACGGGGACGACAAGGGGACACCCATGAGTTTGTTGCGCATCGAGGGCCTGCAGGCCGGCTACGGGCTGCTCAAGGCGGTTCGATCGGTGAGTTTCGACTGCGAGCAGGGACAGGTGCTGGCGCTGGTCGGCGCCAACGGCGCCGGCAAGACCACGCTGCTGCGCACGCTGGCCGGGGCGCATGCGGCGTCGGCCGGCTCGATCGTGTTCGACGGCCACGACATCACCGCGCTGCGCGCTCCCAGGCGCGTCGGGCTGGGCATCGCGATGGTGCCCGAAGGCCGGCGCCTGTTCTCCGGCATGAGCGTGGAGGACAACCTGCGCGTGGCCGGCATGCGCGCGCGCAAGGGGCCGTGGAACCTGGAGTCGGTGCTGGAGGCGTTTCCGCAGCTCAAGCCCAAGCTCAAGGCCGCCGCGGGCACCCTGTCGGGCGGACAGCAGCAGGCGACGTCGATCGCGCGCGCGCTGATGACCAACCCGCGCGTGCTGCTGCTCGACGAGATCTCGCTGGGCCTGTCGCCCATCGCGGTGGACCAGGTCTACCAGTCGCTGCAGGGGCTGATCGACGCCGGCACCACGCTGGTGCTGGTGGAGCAGGACCTCACCCGCGCGCTGGCCGTGGCCACGCGCGTGATCTGCATGCTCGAAGGCGGCATCGCGCTGCAGGGCCGGCGCGACGAACTCAGCCGCGAGGCGATCACGCAGGCGTATTTCGGGCTGGCGCGCCAGGCGCAGGCGGCGCCGGCAACGCACTGAGCGAGAACCCATGGAATTCCTGAACCAGATCATCCAGGGCGTGCTGCTCGGCGGCTACTACGCCATCCTGGCCAGCGGGCTGTCCTTCCTGTTCGGCGTCATGCGCATCGTCAACCTCGCGCATGGCAGCCTGGCCATCCTCGCCGGCTACCTGATCTTCAGCGCGTGCAAGCATTTCGGCGTCGGCGTGCTGCCGGGCACGCTGATGGTCATGCCGGTGATGGCGCTGCTGGGCTGGGCGCTCAACCGACTGCTGCTGCAGCGCAGCCTGCGCGGGGGCATGCTGGTGCCCATCCTGGCCACCTTCGGGCTGTCGATCGTGATCGACAACCTGCTGTTCCAGGGTTTCGGCGCCGACACGCGCTCGCTGGCTCCCAACATCGGTTCGCTGTCCTACGACAGCTGGCAGCTGGCCGGCGACCTGTACGTGTCCAAGCTCGACGTGCTGACCTTCGGCACCGCGGTGGGCGTGCTCGGCGCGCTGCAGCTGGCGCTGTCGCGCACCGGAATCGGGCGCGCGATACGCGCCACCGCCGAGGATCCCGATGCGGTGAACCTGATCGGAATCGACTCGCGCGCCGTGTATTCGGCGGCCTCGGCGATCTCCATGCTGCTGATCACCGTCGCCGCGCTGTTCCTGGGAATGCGCAGCACCTTCGCGCCCTACGCCGGGCAGAGCCAGCTTCTGTTCGCGTTCGAGACCGTGGTCATCGGCGGCACGGGCTCGTTGTGGGGCACCCTGCTCGGCGGCGTCGTGCTGGGGGTGGCGCAGAGCATCGGCGCGCAGATCAACCCCATCGGTTTCCTGATCGCCGGTCACGCGGTATTCCTCGCCGTGCTCGTGCTCAGGGTGTATTCGAAAGTCTGGCGCCTGCGCCGGCCGCGCCTGCGCGCCGCTGCCGCGCGCCCTCAGGGAGCTCGGGCATGACGCAGCAGGCAGTGCAGGGCGCCGGCGCGGCGCAGGTGGTGCGCTGGACGCCGCGTTCGGTGGGTTTCGTCTCGGTGGTCGCGGTGCTCGTGCTGGTGCTGGCGCTCGGGCCGCTGTTCATGCGTCCGGAGTGGCTGGACCGCCTGACCACGCTGTTCATCTACGTGCTGCTGGCGGCCATGTGGAACGCGCTGGCCGGCTACGGCGGCCTGGTGTCCATCGGGCAGCAGGCCTTCATCGGGCTGGGGGGTTATTTCCTGGTGCGCCTGTCGGCCGGCGGCATGGACGTGTACGCGGCGCTGCTGGTGTCGGTGCTGCTGGTGGGGGTGGCTTCGCTTCCGCTGGGGCAGATCATGCTCAAGCTCGGCGGAGGCGAGTTCGCCATCGGCATGTGGGTGCTGGCCGAACTGCTGCACCTGCTGGTGACCATCGACCCCATCGTGCAGGGCGAGACCGGCACCTCGCTGCTGGGAATCGACGCCTACGCGCCGGCGGTGCGCCGCGCCGACACCTACTGGATGGCGCTGGGGCTGGTGGTCGTACTGCTCGGCGTGCTGTTCGTGCTGCTGCGCAGCCGCGTGGGGGCTTCGCTGCAGGCCGTGCGCGACGACGAGACGGCGGCGGCGTCGATCGGGGTCAACGTGCTGCGCAGCAAGCACGTGCTGTTCTTCCTGTCGGCGCTGGGCTGCGGGGCCGGCGGCGCGCTGTGGCTGGCCACTTCCATCACCTACCAGCCGGCGACCTTCTTCGGGCCGCAGTGGACCGCGTACATGCTGTTCATGACCATCGTCGGCGGTCTCGGGACCTTCGAGGGGCCGATCATCGGCGCGGTGCTGTTCTTCGCCGCCGAGACCTGGTTCGGCGCCACCGGCGTGGTGTACCTGATCGGGCTGGGCCTGCTGGCGATCGGCTTCGCGCTGCTGTTCCCGCGCGGCATCTGGGGCGCGGTCGAGGGCCGCTATGCCTTGCGCCTGCTGCCCATCGGCTACCACCTGCGCCTGGCCGGGCTGCGCGACGGCAAGCTGCTGCAGGCGCGCGAGGACTGAAGCCGGGCGATCCAGCCGCCAAGGTCCGGTGGCCGGCCCGAATGTGACCAAAGGCAACCAGGCGATATCCACCCAAGGAGGAGACAAGGCATGACGACGATTTCGATGCTGATCGATGCGAAGCCCGTGCAGGCTGAAGGCGGCAGGATGTTCGAGCGCCGCAATCCCCTGGACGGCAGCGTGGCGACGCGCGCGCCGGCCGCCAGCGTCGCGGACGCGCTGCGCGCGGTGGACGCCGCGTCGCTCGCGTTCGCGGCATGGGCGGCGACGCCGCCCGGGCAGCGGCGTGCGCTGCTGCTCAAGGCGGCCGATGCGCTGGGCGCCAGGGGGGCGGCCTTCGCCGATGCGGTGGCCGCGGAGACCGGCGGCTCGGCCATGTGGGCGGGTTTCAACGTGCACCTGGCGCAGGGCATGCTGCTGGAGGCAGCGGCGCTGACCACCCAGATCGCCGGCGAGGTGATCCCGTCCGACGTTCCCGGCAGCCTGGCCATGGCGGTGCGCCAGCCTGCCGGCGTGGTGCTGGGCATGGCGCCATGGAACGCGCCCATCATCCTCGGCGTGCGCGCGCTGGCGGTGCCGCTGGCCTGCGGCAACACCGTGGTGCTCAAGGGCTCGGAACTGTGCCCCGCGACGCACGGCCTGATCGTGCAGGCGCTGCAGGAGGCGGGGCTGCCGCCGGGGGTGGTCAACTACGTCACCAACGCGCCGGAGGACGCGGCAGCGGTGGTCGAGGCGATGATCGCGCACCCGGCGGTGCGCCGCGTGAACTTCACCGGCTCCACGCGCGTCGGGCGCATCATCGCCGAGGTCTGCGCGCGGCATCTCAAGCCGGCCGTGCTGGAGCTCGGCGGCAAGGCGCCGCTGGTGGTGCTCGACGACGCCGACATCGGCGCCGCCGTGGATGCCGCGGCCTTCGGCGCCTTCGCCAATTCGGGCCAGATCTGCATGTCCACCGAGCGCATCATCGTCGACCAGGCGGTGGCCGACGAGTTCGTGCAGCGCCTGGCCGCGAAGGCCGCGTCGCTGCCGCTGGGCGACCCGCGCAAGGGCCCGGTGGTGCTGGGCTCGGTGGTCGACATGAGCACGGTGCATCGCTGCAACGCGCTGATCGACGACGCGCTGGCGCAGGGCGCGCGCCTGCTGTGCGGCGGCAAGGCCGACAACACGCTGATGCCGGCCACGCTGCTCGACCACGTCACGCCGGCGATGCGCATTTTCCGCGAGGAGTCCTTCGGGCCGGTCAAGCCGATCCTGCGCGTGCAGGGTGTCGAGCAGGCCATCGCGGTGGCCAACGACAGCGAGTACGGCCTGTCGGCGGCGGTGTTCGGGCGCGACGCCGGTCGCGCGCTGGCGGTGGCGCAGCGCATCGAGTCCGGCATCTGCCACGTCAACGGGCCCACCGTGCACGACGAGGCGCAGATGCCCTTCGGCGGCGTGAAGGCCAGTGGCTACGGGCGCTTCGGTGGGCGTGCCGGAATCCACGAATTCACCGAACTGCGCTGGATGACCCTGCAGACCGCGCCGCGCCACTACCCCTTCTGAACCCCAGGGCTTTCCAAAGGAGACATGCCATGAGCCTGCAACTCGAAGGCAAGACCGTCGTGGTCACCGGAGCGGCCTCCGGAATCGGCGAGCGCACTGCGCGCGAACTGCGCGCGGCCGGCGCGGTGGTCATCGGCGTCGACCGCAACCCGTCGCCGCAGGCGGACCGCCAGATCATCGCCGACCTGTCGCATGCCGACGGCGTGGCCGCCGCGGCGGCGGCCGTGGCCGCAGCGGGCGGCGGCGTGCACGCGCTGTGCAACATCGCCGGGCTGCCGCCCACGCGTGGCGCCGAGGCGGTGCTGAAGGTCAACTTCCTCGGGCTGAGAGCGTTCACCGAGGCGCTGATTCCACGGCTGTGCGACGGCGCGTCGATCGTCAACCTGGCCTCGCTGGCCGGGCTCGGCTGGCCGCAGGCGCTGCCCGCCGTCAAGGCGCTGCTCGAGCTGCGCGATTTCGATGCCGTCGCCGCGTACTGCGCCGAGCATGGAGTGGACGACGCGCGCAGCTATTTCCTGTCCAAGGAAACCCTGATCGTGTGGACCATGATGCAGCGCTGGACCTGGCGCGATCGCGGCATCCGCATGAACTGCGTCAGCCCGGGCCCGGTGCAAACCCCGATCCTGGGGGATTTCCTGCAGACCCTCGGAGAACGCGCGGCCGAGGACATGAAGGTGATGGACCGCCCGGGCACTCCCGACGACATCGCACCGCTGGTGGCCTTCCTGTGCTCGGCGGGCAGCGCGTGGATCCGCGGCACCAACATCGCCTGCGACGGCGGCATGTACGCCCACGTGCTGACCCACATGCACGGCTACGAGTGAGCCCCGGCGCGGGGGCCGCGACGGCCCCCGCGCGTCAGCGGGGAGCGCGCGCCACGCGGTCGAGCAGCTCGAACAGCATCATGCGTTCGGCCGGCGACAACGCGCGCAGCAGCTCGGTTTCCATGTTCAGCGAAGCCTGCAGCGAGGTCGCCGCCAGGTCTTCACCAGCCTCGGTCAGCAGCACGAACACCGAGCGCTTGTCCTGCGCATTGCGCTCGCGCCGCAGCAGCCCGCGTGCCTCGAGTCGGTCGAGCAGCACGGTCATGCCCGGCGCCGTGATGGCCAGCGCGCGCACCAACTGCTTTTGCGTGGCGCGCAGGTTGTGGCGCAGCAGCTGCAGGATCGTGAACTCCACCGGGCGCAGCTGCAGCGGCTCGCCGATGGCGTGGTGAAAAGCCGCGCGGGTGTGGATGGACGCCCGCGCCAGCTGGTAGCCCAGCACGTGCGACAGCACCGACTGGTCGAGCCCGCTGCCTGCCGCGCCGCCGCGGCGGGTGGGGGGCAGGGCGGCGGCGGGGGCGTCGGCGTCGGTATCGGTCGTCATGGGCAGGCTGCGCGGGGCAGCCTGATACTACTGCGAATCAGGCGCTGCGCAGATTTTCCGGCTCCTGGCGCTCGGCGGCGAGCAGGCGGTCGATGATCTTGCGCGACTGCACGCCGCCGGCATCGATGTTCAGCCCCAGCAGCTTGCGCTGAGGCTGCGCGCTGATGTTGCGCTGCTGGCGTTCCAGCATTTCGCGGTCCTCGCCGAAGATCCGGCGCTGGCCCTCGCGGATGCTCGCGGTCAGCTCGGCGTCGCCCGGCTTGAAATTGCGCGCCATGCCCCAGAAGTACCAGTGCGTGGTCTCGGTCTCCGGGGTGATGAAATCCACCACGATGCTCGAGGCCTTGTGGCGCGGGTCCGCGTCGTATCCGCCGTGGCCGGCGTGCGCCACGCCGACCTCGATCATGACGTGGCTGGGCGGCGTGAAGCGGCAGATCTGCCAGCGGTCGCAGGGCACGTCGTCGGCCAGGTCGTTGGCGCGCAGCGCCGCGGCCCAGAACGGCGGGGCCTGGATGCCCTGCATGTGGCGACTGGTAATCACCATGTCGCCCTCCACGCGCGTGGCCGGCACCGACTCCTCGATCTCGCGCTGGCCGATGCTGCTGGCGTGCACGTAGGTCTCGTGGGTCAGGTCCATCAGGTTGTCGATCATCAGGCGGTAGTCGCAGTCGATGTGGTACAGCCCGCCGCCATAGGCCCAGCCCGGGCTGTCCAGCCAGGCGAAATCGGGAATCGTCGATGGGTCGGCGTGTTCGGCGCGTCCGGGCCACACCCAGATGAAGCCATAGCGCTCGACGACCGGGAAGCTGCGGATGCGCGGGAATCCCTGCACGCGCTGGCAGGGCATCGCGCACACCTTGCCGTCGGCGCCCATCTCCAGCCCGTGGTAGCCGCACACCAGGCGCCCGTCGCGCACGAAGCCCAGCGACAGCGGCGCACCGCGATGCGGGCAGAAGTCCTCCACCGCCGCGGCGCGCCCCTGCGCGTCACGGAAAAAGGCCAGCGCATGGCCGCACACGGTGCGCCCCAGCGGCTTGCCGTCGATCTCGTCGGGCGTGCAGGCCACGTACCAGGCATCCTGAATGAACATGGTGCGTCTTCTCCTCGGGAACTCCGGCGCCTTTCGGCCGGACGGTGGTGTCATTGGATCCAAAGTCGACCATAATCCGCCACATTCGTCAAAGGGAATGACCCGTATGGCTTCCAATGGATCCAATGATGTCCAATGGAGCCACCCGAACATGCCGCTGCCCGCGGCCGCCGAGCCCCCGCCGTGAGTGCCGATTCGATCCAGGTCCTGACCACGCTGCGCAAGCTGATCTCCGAGGGGCGCTACGCACCGGGCGAGCGCATGGCCGAGATCCCGGTAGCCGAGCAGCTCGGCGTGTCGCGCACCCCGGTGCGCCTGGCGTTCCGCACCCTGGAGCAGGAGGGTCTGCTGGAAAAGGCGGGTGCCCGGGGCTACCTGGTGCGGCGCTTTTCCGAGCAGGACGTGCTGTGCGGCCTCGAGGTGCGCGGCGTGCTCGAGGGCCTCGCGGCACGTCGCCTGGCCGAGCACGGCCTGGCGCGCGACGTGCGCGAGGCGCTGCACGACTGCGTGCGCCGCGGCGCCGAGCTGCTGCAGCCCGGTGAGCTGAGCGCCGCCACCATCGCGGGCTGGAGCGAGATCAACGCGCGGTTTCACCACGCCATCATCGACGCCTGCGGCAGCCGCGCGATCGCCGACGCGATCGCGCGCAACAACCACCTGCCGTTCGCGTCGTCCGACTCGATCATCATCGACACCACGCGCCTGGCGCAGGAGTACGAGAAGCTGCGCGTGGCGCAATTGCAGCATGCGCTGGTGCTCGACGCGCTGCAGGCCGGCGAGGCCGCGCGTGCCGAGATGCTGATGCGCGAGCACGCCTACGTCGGCGTGCGTTACGGCCACCTGCTGGGCCTCGGGCCCGCGCAGCCGCCAGCCTGATCCCCCTGGTTCCCACGATTGCCCGCCATGAGTCTTGCCCGACCCGACATCCAGCTTCGCGTGGCCGCCAAGCTGCCCGCCGCCGAGGACATCTGCGCGCTCGAGCTGCACAGCATCGACGGCGCCCCGCTGCCGGCCTTCAGCGCCGGCGCGCACATCGACCTGCACCTTGGCGACGGCCTGGTGCGCCAGTATTCGCTGGCCGGAAGCCCGGCCGACTCGTCGCGCTACCTGCTGGGGGTGCTGCTCGAGCCGGCGTCGCGTGGCGGCTCGGCCGCGGTACACCGGCGCCTGCGCGTGGGCGACCTGCTGGGCGCCAGCCTGCCGCGAAACCATTTCGCGCTGGACCCCGACGCGCCGCACAGCCTGCTGCTGGCCGGCGGCATCGGAGTCACCCCGCTGCTGAGCATGGCCGAGCAGCTGCAGCTGGACGGGCGCGGCTTCGAGTTGCACTACTGCACGCGCTCGGCCGCGCGCACGGCCTTTGCCGAGCGCCTGCGCGACAGCGCCTGGGCGGCGCGGGTGCGCCTGCACCACGACGATGCCGAGCCGGCGCAACGCCTGGACCTGGCGCGCACGCTGGCCGATGCGCCGCCCGCCACGCATCTGTATGTCTGCGGGCCGCGCGGGTTCATCGACTGGGTGCTGCAAGGCGCGCGCGACGCCGGCTGGGACGAGGCCCGCCTGCACCGCGAATACTTCGCCGCCGACCCCGCGCCGGCGGCCGACGGTGGCGACGCGGAGTTCGACGTCGAACTGGCGTCGAGCTCGCGCGTGGTGCGCGTGCCGCCCGGGCAGACCATCGTGCAGGCGCTGGGCGCCGCCGGCGTCGACGTGCCGACCTCGTGCGAGCAGGGCATTTGCGGAACCTGCCTGACCCGCGTGCTGGCCGGCACGCCGCTGCACCGCGACAGCTATCTGACCGACGACGAGCGCGCGGCCGGCGACCAGATGCTGCCGTGCTGCTCGCGCGCCGCCGCCGGCGCGCGCCTGGTGCTGGACCTCTGACCGGCTGCCAGGGCCCGCCCGGCTCAGGCCGCGTCGCCCGGCGCGCCGCCCAGTCCGAGCAGGCGCATCGCGTTGGTCTTGAGGATCGGTTCGCGCACCTCGGGGCGGAAGCCCGCCTGCTCGAAGTCCTTCATCCAGCGCTCAGGAGTGATCAGCGGGAAGTCCGAGCCGAACAGCACGCGGTCCTTCAGCAGGGTGTTGGCGTACTGCACCAGCTGCGGCGGGAAGTAGCGCGGGCTCCAGCCCGACAGATCGAGCCACACGTTGGGCTTGTGCATGGCCACCGACAGCGCCTCGTCCTGCCACGGCCACGACGGGTGGGCGATGACGATCTGCATGTCGGGGAAGTCGATGGCCACGTCGTCCAGGTGCATCGGATTGGAGTACTCCAGTCGCAGCCCGCCGCCGCAGCGCATGCCGCTGCCGATGCCCGAATGCCCGCTGTGGAAAATGGCCGGCAGCTTGTACTCGGCGATCACCTCGTAGATGGGCCAGGCCATGCGGTCGTAGGGGTGGAAGCCCTGCACCGTCGGGTGGAACTTGAAGCCCCTGACCCCATGCTCCTCGACCAGGCGCCGCGCCTCGCGCGCGCCCATGCGGCCCTTGTGCGGGTCGATGCTCGCGAAGGCGATCAGGATGTCCGGGTTTTCCTTCGCCGCGGCGGCGATCTCCTCGTTGGGAATCCGCCTGCGCCCCAGCTGGGTCTCGGCGTCGACCGTGAACATCACCAGCCCGATGCGCTGCTCGCGGTAGTAGGCGACGGTCTCGGCGATGGTCGGTCGGCGCGACGAGCGGAAGTACTTGTCGGCGGCCCGGTCGTACTCTTCGCCGTAGTTGTCGAAGGGATTCCAGCACGACACCTCGGCGTGGGTGTGGATGTCGATGGCGATCAGGTCGTCGGTGTTCATGAGGCCCTCCGCATGGGCGTGTTCATCAGGAAAACTGTTCAGAAGTGCAAATGATAGGCGAGCCCTGGCCTGTCGCTTTGCGAAGAGGCAAAAAGCTAGGGTTTTCCCCGGGAATCGGGGCTCAAAGTAGTTACTAAGATGAAGTGTTTCGCATTTCAAGGCCCTGTCCATGCCGACGACTGACGCACTGCTGCGAGTGAGCCATCCCGAGCCCGGGATCGCCCATGTCGAGCTCGACCGCCCCGCCAAGCGCAACGCCATCAGCGACGAGCTGGTGGCTGCCATCCACCAGGCCTTCGCCGGATTGTCCCCCGACGTGCGCGCGGTGGTGCTGTCCGGGCGCGGCGAGCATTTCTGCGCGGGACTGGACCTGTCGGAGCTCACCGAACGCAGCGTGGCCGAAGGCATCCTGCACTCGCGTTCGTGGCACGCCGCGTTCGAGCAGGTGCAGTTCGGTCCCGCGCCGGTGGTCGCGGTGCTGCACGGCGCGGTGGTCGGCGGCGGCCTGGAGCTGGCCGCGTCGGCGCATATCCGGGTGGCCGAGGCGAATGCCATCTTCGGGCTGCCCGAGGGGCAGCGCGGGCTGTTCGTCGGCGGCGGCGGCTCGTCGCGCGTGCCGCAGCTCATCGGCCATGCGCGCATGACCGACATGATGCTCACCGGACGCGTGCTCGACGCCGACGAGGCGCTGGCCGCCGGGCTGGTGCAGTACCGCGTGGCGACCGGCGAGGGGCTCGACAAGGGCCTGGCGCTGGCGCGGCGCATCGCCGCCAATGCGCCGCTGTCGAATTTCGCCGTGCAGCACGCGCTGCCGCGAATCGCCCGCATGCCGCAGGCCGAGGGCCTGTTCGTCGAGTCGCTGATGGCGGCCATCGCCCAGGGCGACGACGCCGCCAAGCAGCGCCTGCAGGATTTCCTGGCCGGCCGCGCCGCCAAGGTGCGCAAGGAGAACGCATCGTGAACGCATCGCTGTCCAGCAAGCCCAGCCCCGCGCGTGCGCGTCCGCCGGCGCGTGCCTGCAGCGTCGGCGGCTGCCTGCGCACCCAGGTCGAACAGCGCGACGGTGGTGTGCTGTTGCTGCGTTCGCCCGACGCGCTGGGCGACTATCCGCTGCGCCTGACCGACCGCCTCGAGCACTGGGCGGCCCGCGCGCCCGAGCGCGTGTTCGCGGCGCGCCGCGGCGCCGACGGCGAATGGATCCGCATCAGTTACGCGCAGATGCTCGAGCGCGCCCGGCGCATCGCGCAGGCGCTGCTCGGGCGCGGGCTCGACGCCGAGCACCCGGTGCTGGTTCTTGGCGAGAACAGCCTGGAGCAGTTGCAGCTCGCGCTGGGAGCGATGCTCGCCGGCATCCCCCACGCGCCGGTTTCTCCGGCCTATGCGCTGGTGTCGCGCGACTACGCCAAGCTGCGCCATATCGCGCAGACCCTGACCCCCGGGCTGGTGTTCGCCAGCGACTCCGCGTACGAGCCGGCGCTGCGCGCGGTGTTCGGCGACGAGGTCGAGGTCGTGCTGGCGCGTGGCAGCCTGCAGTCGCGCGCCAGCACGGCCTTCGAATCGCTGCTGGACTCGCCGCCGCTGTCGCTGGACTACACCCACGCGCGGGTCGGCCCCGACACCATCGCCAAGTTCCTGTTCACGTCGGGCTCGACGCGCAACCCGAAGGGCGTGGTCAATACCCAGCGCATGCTGTGCTCCAACCAGCAGATGATCCTGCAGGCGATGCCCTTTCTCGGCGAGCAGCCGCCGGTGCTGGTCGACTGGCTGCCGTGGAACCACACCTTCGGCGGAAACCACAACGTGGGAATCGCGCTGTACAACGGCGGCACGCTGTACATCGACGACGGCAAGCCCACGCCGCAGGGCATCGGCGAGACCCTGCGCAACCTGCGGGAGATCGCGCCCACGGTGTATTTCAACGTTCCCAAGGGCTTCGAGGAAATCGCCAGCGCGATGCGCGACGACGCGGTGCTCAGGCGCAACCTGTTCTCGCGCGTGCAGGCCTTCTTCTTCGCCGGGGCCGGGCTGGCGCAGCCGGTGTGGGACGAGCTCGACCGACTCGGCGAGCGCGAGGTCGGCGAGCGCATCTGCATGCTCAGCGGCCTGGGCATGACCGAGACCGCGCCGTCGTCGATGTTCGCGCTCGGCCCGGATGTCGAGTCCGGGCACATCGGCCTGCCGGTGCCCGGGGTCGAACTCAAGCTGGTGCCGGTGGACGGCAAGCTCGAAGTGCGCTTTCGCGGCCCCAACGTGATGCCGGGCTACTGGCGCGCCCCCGAGCAGACCGCGGCGGCTTTCGACGAGCAGGGCTTTTACTGCACCGGAGACGCCGCGCGATTCATCGACCCGCAGGATCCGCAGCGCGGCCTGCGCTTCGACGGGCGCATCGCCGAGGACTTCAAGCTGTCCAGCGGCACCTTCGTCAGTTGCGGCCCGCTGCGCGCTCGCATCGTGCAACTCGGCGCTCCGTGCGTGCACGACGCGGTGCTCACGGCTCCCGACCGCGACGACCTGGGCGCGCTGATCGTTCCGCGCGTGGAGGAATGCCGCGCGCTGGCCGGGCTGCCGGCCGGCACGCCGGCGGCGCAGGTCCTGGAGCACCCGGCGGTGCGGGGATTTTTCCAGGAGTTGGTCGACACGCTGTGGAAACAGGGCACCGGCAGCGCCACGCGCGTTGCGCGTGCGCTGGTGCTGGTCGATCCGCCGTCGCTGGACCGCGGCGAGATCACCGACAAGGGCTCGATCAACCAGCGCGCGGTGCTGCAGCATCGCGCGCAACTGGTGGATGCCTTGTATGCCGGCGCGGCGCCAGGCATGCTGCTGCCGGGCTGTTGAAGTACCTCAGGCGGCAGCGCACATGCGCAGCGCGGGCGATCGGCGCCTGGGGCTCATTGCACCGCGCAGGACATGCCCTCGCCCGGGGCTCCGGCCTGCGCGGTCCGGCCTGACCAGGCCTCGACGATCGCCATGATGCGATCCGCGGGCTGGAATCCGTGGGTGATGAGTGCGTAGGGCTTGTCGGCCCCGTCGCCGGCGATCAGGGTCGGGAATCCGCGGATCCCGGAGGCCTGCGCCAGCGCGAAGTCGGCGCGGGTCTGCTCGCGCGCGTCGTCGCTGGCGAATTCCTCGCGGAAGCCCGCCTCGTCGACACCCAGCTCGGCAGCCAGCGCCGCCAGCGTGTCGACCTGCGTCACGTCCTGGTTGTCGGCATAGAAGGCGCGCTGGATGCGCTGCAGCGCGGCCAGCGCCATCGGCATGCCGCGCCGGCGAAGCACGACGATCGCACGACTCGCCGGCTCCGTGTCGTACACGAAGCGCTCGCGCTCGAAGAACCCGAAGTCGAACGGCTGCCCCGAAGCCTGGTGCACATGTTCCCAGTGACTTCGCACGTCGGCGCGATCGCTCGGGTCCATCGGCTCCCTGGTCCACGGCCGCAGCCCGCCGAGGACCAGGCGGATCGGCAGGGTGTCGCCGAAGCGCTGCGAAATCTGCTGCATCACAGGCGAGAAGCCCCAGCACCAGGAGCACATGGGGTCAGCAAAATAGACGAGGTGAGGGCCTTGCATCGGATTTGTCCGGCAGAAGGGGATCGGCGCCGCGGCGCCACTTGTTTTGTACTGAATATTCCAATATTCTGCGCGCTTTGCGTGTCTTGCACAAGCCTCGCGCGCGGGGAGGGCTCGACGGCGCGGTACGACCGGGCCGGGCCTAGTGTCCTAGGTTCCCGCCGATGTGAGCGCTGCAAGGCTCCCGCGGCCGCGCCACGAGCGACTCGTTCTCGGCCTGCGCTCGATCATCCAGCTCCGATGACCCATTCCCGGAATCCACGCCTGCCATCGCCCCGGGCGATCCGCGCTCACGTATTCGGAGCCCGCGCCCCACGCGCCGACTTGCTGTTGCCCGGCACTGGCCGTCGCTGCATGGCGCGTCGTGCCGCACCGCTGCCGAGCCCGACCGAAGCGTGAGCCCGTCCATACCCCGCGCTGGCTCGGCGCGCGATCGCTTGCGTGCCGTCCTGCTGCGCACGCCGGGAGCCGTTCCGACCATTGCCGCCGCGCAGTTGCTGGCCACCTCCCTGTGGTTCAGCGCCAACAGCGAGGCCGCCAGGGTGCTCGCCGCCTGGCACGCCCCGGCGCAGGCCCTCGGCTGGATGAGCAGCGCGGTGCAACTGGGCTTCATCGTCGGCACGCTGGGCCTGTCGCTGGGTGGCCTCGCAGATCGGTATCGCGCGAGCTCGGTATTCGTCGCCAGCGCTTGCGCGGGTGCCCTGGTCAATGCGTGGCTGGCTCTGTCACCCGGCAGCCTGGCCAGCGGGCTGCTCAACCGATGGCTGCTCGGCCTTTGCCTGGCCGGCATCTACCCGCTGGGCATGAAGCTGATCGTGACCTGGGCCGCGCAAGGAGTGGGGTCGGCGCTCGCGCAATTGGTGGCGATGCTCACGCTCGGAACCGCGTTGCCGCAGTTGTTGCACGTGCTCGGGAACGGCATTTCCTGGCATCTGGTCGTTCTGGCGGCATCGCTGCTCGCGCTGGTCGGCGCGTGCATGATCGGCGTGCTCGGGGATGGCCCGAACGCCATGGCACCGCGGGTGGCGTCCCGGCGAGGTGACTCGGCGCTTCGGCAACGCTTCACCGTGGGTCTTCGAGCCTTCGGCATCCCCGGGTTCCGATCGGCGGCGATGGGCTATTTCGGACACATGTGGGAGCTCTATGCCTTCTGGGTGGCCGTGCCGACCCTGGTGGGGAAGTGCGCCCTGGGACGCATGCTGTCGCCCGCCGGAATCTGGATGACCTGCTTTTGCGTCATGGCCATGGGCGCCGTCGGCTGCCTGGCCGGGGGCTTCATGTCACGCCGCTTCGGCAGCCCTCGCGTGGCGGCCGCGGCACTCGCTCTTTCCGGCCTGTGTTGCGCTGCCTTCGCGCTCACCTGGCGGGACGTCGGCCCGTGGTGGCTGTTGGGGCTGCTGCTGCTTTGGGGGGCGGCGGTGGTCGCCGACTCCCCGCAGTTTTCCGCGGTGGCAGCGGCGACCTGTCCGCCGGATCTGCTCGGCAGCGCATTGGCCTTGCAGAATTCCATCGGGTTCGCGTTGACCGTGGTGGCCATCCCCGCGTTCGGCTCATCGCTGCTGCGCTACGGTCTCGACGCGACGTGGCTGCTTCTGCCGGGTCCCATCCTGGGTCTTGTCGCCTTTCTTCCGGTCTTGCAATGTCCCGACCTTGCGAATCCAGCAAGGCGCGGTGAAGGCCCCTCGCTGGAATCCACGGGCTCCTGAGGAATCTGCGCGGCAGACGGCGCAGTCGCGCGCCGGTAGCATGGTCGGGCCCGGCAGCGATTCTCGACACCAGAGGAGCCTTCCATGATCACCGTGCATCACCTGAACAACTCGCGCTCGCAGCGTGTGCTGTGGTTGCTCGAGGAACTCGGGCTCGACTACACCGTGCAGCGCTACGAGCGCGATCCGCGGACCATGCTGGCGCCGCCGCAGCTGCGCGCGGTGCACCCGCTGGGAAAGTCACCGGTGGTGGTCGACGGCGAGCGCGTGCTGGCCGAGTCCGGCGCGATCATCGAGTACCTGGTGCAGCGCTACGGCAACGGGCGCCTGCAACCGGCGCCGGACAGCGAGGACGCCCTGCGCTACCGCTACTGGATGCATTACGCCGAGGCGTCGGCGATGCCCCCGTTGCTGCTCAAGCTGGTGGCGCAGCGCATCGCCAGCGCCCCCATTCCCTGGCCGCTGCGCCCGCTCGTGGCACCGGTGGCGCGGCGTATCGGGCAGGCCCTGCAGACGGACCTGGTGGATCCGCAACTCGCGCTGCACCTGGGCTACATCGACTCCGAGCTGCGCAAGACGGGCTGGTTCGCCGGCGAAGAGTTCACGGCCGCCGACATCCAGATGAGCTTCCCGCTGGAAGCGGCGCAAAAGCGTGCTCCGCAGCCGGGGCTGACGGCGATTGCCGATTTCGTGCAGCGAATCCACGCGCGCGCGGCCTACCGGCGCGCGCTCGCCACCGGCGGGGAGTACGCCTACGCGTGACGCCGGGCCCGGCGTGCAGGGCGCGCAGGGCGCTCGCCGAACCGCCGTGCTACACCAGCGCCCGCAACTCGTGCGCCGCGTGCTGCAGCAGCGGAAGCATTTCGCGTTGCAGCACGGCCGCCGGCAGGCGCTGCGGCGAGCTCACCACATTGAGCGCCGCCACCGTGTGGCCGGCGGCGTTGCGCACCGGCACCGCAAGTGCGTGAACGCCGAGCTCGTGCTCCTCGCTGGCCAGGCACCAGTCCTGGCCGCGTACCTGTTCGATGACCGCGCGCAGCGCGCGCGGCTCGCTGATCGTCAGCGGAGTCAGGCGTGACAGCACCCGTCCCTTCATCCATGCGGTGAAGCGCGCCCGCGGCAGCGCCGCCAGCAGGACCCTTCCCGTCGACGTGGCGTGCGCCGGCAGGCGCGCGCCCAGGTGCACTCCGTAGGCGATCACGCGCTCGGCGTCGGATGCCGCTGCGCCGCGCTCGCCGCCGCTGCGCGCGACGATCACCACCTCGTCGCCGTCGAGCACCGCCGCCGAGAAGGCTTCCCGCGCCTGCACCGACAGGCGCGCCAGCGTCGGCTGAAGCGCGCGCGGCAGGCGCGCCGACGCCAGGTAGCTGCCGGAAAAGCGCAGCACCTTGCTCGCCAGCCAGAAATGGCTGCCGTCGGTCTCCAGGTAGCCGAGGTGCGCCAGGGTCAGCAGGTGGCGCCTGGCCGCCGCGCGGGTGATTCCGGCGCGCTCGGCGGTGAGCGTGGCGTTCAGGCGCTGGCGCTCGGTGTCGAAGCTCTCGAGCACCGCCAGGCCCTTGGCCAGGCCTTCGATGAAATCGACCCGCGCGATCGGCGGGCGGGTGGTGGGGGAGGGATTGCGTGCAGGCATCGTCAGCGGTGGATTTTGCGCGATGATCGCACAGCACGTGCGACCATCGCGCAAAGTCCGTGCCGCCGGGCTTCGATTCGGGCCGGCTGCGTCCTAGAGTTGCGGCATCTTCCAAGATTCGAATACGGAGACCTTTGATGCGTACTCAAGTGGCGATCATCGGCGCCGGCCCGTCGGGGCTGCTGCTGGGCCAGTTGCTCCACAAGGCGGGTGTCGACGCGGTGATCATCGAGCGCCAGAGCGCCGAGCACGTGCTGTCGCGAATTCGCGCCGGGATCCTCGAGCAGGTCACCGCCGACCTGCTCGACGAGGCCGGCGTGGGCGAACGCATGCATGCCGAGGGACTCGTGCACACCGGCTTCGACCTGCTGTGGCACGACCAGCGCAATCGAATCGACCTGGATCGCCTGACCGGAGGCAAGACGGTGATCTGCTACGGCCAGACCGAGGTCACGCGCGACCTGATGGAGGCGCGCCACGCGGCGGGCCTGCGCACCTTCTACTCGGCGGCCCAGGTGGCGGTGCAGGATTTCGACACCGATCACCCGCGCGTGAGTTTCGAGCACGAAGGCGTCGCGCATGTCGTGGACTGCGATTTCATCGCCGGCTGCGACGGATTCCACGGCGTGTGCCGCGCCAGCGCGCCGCGCGCCGCGATGCGCGAGTTCGAGCGCGTCTACCCCTTCGGCTGGCTGGGGCTGCTGAGCGATACGCCGCCGGTGCACCACGAGCTCATCTACATCAACAGCCGGCGCGGTTTCGCGCTGTGCTCGCAGCGCTCGCTCACGCGCAGCCGCTACTACGTGCAGGTTCCGCTGACCGACAAGGTCGAGAACTGGAGCGACGACGCGTTCTGGAACGAGCTTCGCCTGCGCCTGGACGAGCCTGCGCGCGACGCGCTGGTGACCGGACCGTCGCTGGAAAAGAGCATCGCGCCGCTGCGCAGTTTCGTCACCGAGCCGCTGCGCTTCGGGCGCATGTTCCTGGCCGGCGACGCCGGGCATATCGTGCCGCCGACCGGGGCCAAGGGGCTGAACCTGGCGGCCAGCGACGTCAAGTACCTGTCCAGCGCGTTCATCGAGTATTACGCCGAGCGCAGCAGCGCGGGCATCGACACCTACTCCGAGCGCTGTCTCAAGCGCATCTGGCGCGGCGAACGCTTCTCGTGGTGGTTCACCCAGCTGATGCACCAGTTCCCCGAGCAGGGCGAGATCCACGCCAAGTTCCAGGAAGCCGAGCTCGAGTACCTGCTGCACTCCGACGCCGGCCAGCGCACCATCGCCGAGAACTACGTCGGATTGCCGCTGGACTTCGGCACCTGAGGCCACGCACCTGAAGCCGCGCAGCCAGCGGCCGCTGCTGCGACAATGCGCGGCATGAGCACCGTTTTCGCACGCGTGAGCCTCGCCGGGCTGCTGCTCGCCACCGCGCTTGCGCCGAGCCGGCCCGCGGTCGCGATGGGCGCGCCCGACTGCGCGCGCTTCGGGCTCATCGCGCAGACCCTGCAGGCCGATTTCCTGGCCGGGCGCGACTACCGCCAGGCGCGCGCGGACGGCCTGCGCCTGCTCGGCCCCGAGCATCCGCGCCAGGCCCTGATCGTCGAGCGCCTGGCGCGCGACATCTACACGGCCCCGGGCAGCCGCGCCTTCAGCCCGCAGGCGAGGCAGCAGCAGGTGTCGATGCAGTGCCTGCAGGCGGCTGCGCCACGCTGAGCAGTCCGGCCTGCAAGCGCAGCAACGCGGCGCTGCGAGCGGCGTCGAAGCGCGCCTGCAGCGCCTGGCGTTCCACGTCCAGCGCGTTGCGCCGGGCCAGCAGCCAGTCGGCCACGCCGGCCTCGCCGAGCTGCCAGGCGCGCAGCATGCGCGCCGCCGCCTGCGCCTGGGCCTGAGAGGCCTTGTCCAGGGCCTGCGCAGCGTCGGCCTGGGCGCGCGCCTGCAGGCGCAGGCGTTCGGCCTGCTCCAGCACCCTGGCCTCGGTGTCGCGCAGGCGCCACTGCGCGGCGTCGAGCTCGGCCAGCGCCGCGCGTTCGTGGGCCTGGCGTGCCGGGCCCCCGAAGGGCATCTGGAACTGCAGCCCGACGATGCGCTCGCGTCCGCCCCGGTCCGAACCCAGGTAGGCGCCCACCGTGGGCTGCGGCGTGCGCTGGGCGCTGGCCTGGTCGGCGCGCGCACGCGCCTGGTCGACGGCGCCGCGCGCCAGCGCCAGCGCATCGCTGGCTTGCAGCACCTTGCGGCGCAGTTGCGCATCGGCCAGCGTCGGCGCCGACAGGTCGGCGGCGCTGGCGGGATCTCCACGCAGTTGCTGGTCGGCCGCCAGCAGCGGCCAGCGCGCCTGCAGCGCCGCGCGCTGGCTGTCCAGGCGGCCTTGCGCGAGCAGTGCGGCCGCTGCCGCGCGGGATTGCTCGGCGAGCAGCTGGTCGAGTTCCAGCTGGCTGACGTCGCCTCGCGCCAGGCGTTTGCGCAAGGCCCGGGTCTGCGCGTCCAGCGCCTGGGACTGGGCCGCGGCCAGGCGCGACTCGGCCTGTGCGAGCTGGGTGTCGAACCAGGCCTGCAGCACCTGGGCCAGCAGTTCGCGTCGCGCCGCCACGGCCGCGCTGCGAGCGCTTTGCTGCAGCGCGCCGGCCAGGCGGGAATCGGCGCTGGCCTGCGACGGCAGGCGCAGCGGGCGGCTCAGCAGCAGCTGCCATTCGGCGTAGTTTCCGTTGTCGGGGGGCTCGTCGACCCGGCGTTGCTGGAGCTGGGCCTGCGCAGTGAACTCCTGCGAGCCGGCACGCAGTGCGTCGCCCTGCGCGCCGGCGGCGTTTTGCAGCGCGCCGGCCTCGGCCAGCGACGGCGCCTGCGCCAGCAGCGCGCGCAGCAAGGCCTCGCGCGGCAGGGTCGGCGTCGGCAGGTCCTGCAGCGCAGGCAGCGCGCCAGCCCCGGCCGGCAGGCTGGAGCTGAGGGCGCCGGATGCGCTCGAGACCGGCAGCGCGGGTGCGCCGGCGGGCGGTGCGGCCTGCGCGGCGCAGGCCGCGCCCAGGCACAGCCAGGCCGCGATGCGGGCGGCGAGTGGGCAGCGAATCATGCCGGGTTCTCCGGGGAAGTCGTGTCGTCGCCGACGGACGCGCGCGGCACGCCGAAGCGCGCGAACAGCAGCGGCAGCAACACCAGGGTCAGGATGGTCGAGCTGATCAGGCCGCCGACGACCACCACCGCGAGGGGCTTCTGGATCTCCGAGCCGGGCCCGGTGGCCGACAGCAGCGGGATCAGGCCCAGCGCGGTGATGCTGGCGGTCATCATCACCGGGCGCAGGCGTCGCATCGCGCCGTCGCGCACGGCCTGCTGCAGCGGCACGCCGCGTTGCAGCAATTCGTTGAAATGACTCACCAGCACCACGCCGTTGAGCACGGCGATTCCCAGCAGCGCGATGAATCCCACCGACGCCGGCACCGACAGGTACTCGCCGCTGATCCACAGCGCGAGCACCCCGCCGACCATTGCGAACGGGATGTTGGCGAATACCAGCACCGATTGGCGCAGCGAACCGAAGGTGGTCATCAGCAGCACGAAGATCAGCGCCAGCGCGAGCGGCACGACAAGCCCCAGGCGGGCCGCTGCGCGCTGCTGGTTCTCGAACTGTCCGCCCCACTGCAGGCGCACGCCCTCGGGCAGCTTGACCTTGGCCGCCACCGCGCGCTTGGCCTCGTCGACGAAGCCGACCAGGTCGCGCCCGCCGACGTTGGCCTGCACCGACGCGAAGCGGCTTCCGTCCTCGTGCGCCACCAGCGCCGGGCCCTGCGTGGGAACCAGGCGCGCCAGGTACGACAGCGGCCAGTTGCGCCCGTCGGGGCCGGTGATTCGCAGGTCGGCGAAGGCCTGCGGGTTGTCGCGCAGGTCGGCGCCGCCGCGCAGCAGCAGCGGCGTGCGCCGCACGCCCTCGAGCACGATGCCCATCTGCTGCCCCTCGACCAGCGCGCGCAGGTCGCGCTGCAGGGTGTCGACGTCGAAGCCGGCACGCCCGGCGGCCAGCCGGTCGACCTGTACCGTCAGGTACTGCACGCCCTCGGTGCGCGCGGCCAGCACTTCGCGCGCGCCCTGGAGACCGCGCAGCACCTGCGCCACCTGCTGCGCCAGCTGCCCCAGCTGCGGCAGGTCGGGGCCGAAGATCTTCACCACCAGGTCGCCGCGCGCGCCGGTGAGCATCTCCGACACGCGCATCTCGATGGGCTGGGTGAAGGTGTAGTCCAGTCCGGGGAAGCGCTGCAGCACCCGGCGCATGGCCTCGATCACCTGTGCCTTGCTGCCACGCCACTCGGACGCCGGCTTGAGCACCAGGAAGGTGTCGGTCTCGTTCAGTCCCATCGGGTCCAGGCCCAGGTCGTCGGAGCCGCTGCGCGCGACGATGGCGCGGATCTCCGGCACCTCCTTGAGCAGCGCACGCTGCACGCGAAGGTCGAGCGCCGCGGTGGCGCCGAGGCTGACCGACGGAAGTTTCTGCAGCTGCAGGATGATGTCCCCCTCGTCCAGCGTGGGCATGAAGGTCTTGCCGACCCGCGTGTACGCGAAGCCGGCGGCCACCAGCGACACCAGCGCCAGCACGATCACCGTGCGCGCATGGGCGAAGCTCCAGTCGAGCACGAGGCGATAGCCGGCCGAGAGCTTGCGCACCAGCCAGGGGTCGCTGTGGGCGACCTCGCGCAGCATCATCGATGCCAGCACCGGCACCGTGGTCAGCGCGATCAGCAGCGACGCGGCGAGCGCGAACACGATGGTCAGCGCCACCGGGCGGAACAGCTTGCCCTCCAGGCCCTGCAGCGACAGCAGCGGCAGGAACACGATGGCGATGATCGCCACGCCCGACATCACCGGACCGGCGACCTCGGCCACGCCGCGCATGACGCGTGCGAGACGATCGCTGGTGGCCGCGCCGGGCCCGCCGCCGGCGTGGCGCTCGGCGTCGTGGCTCATGTGGTTGACCAGGTTCTCCACCACGACCACCGCGGCGTCGACCAGCATGCCCAGCGCGATGGCCAGGCCGCCCAGGCTCATCAGGTTGGCCGACAGCCCGGCCCAGCGCATGAGCACGAAGGTGGCGAGCGCCGACAGCGGCAGGGTCAGCGCGACGACCAGCGCGGCGCGCCAGTTGCCCAGGTAGGCCAGCAGCATCACCACCACCAGCACCACGGCCTCCATGAGGGCGCGCATCACCGTGCCCACGGCGCGTTGCACGAGCTGGCTGCGGTCGTAGAACACGCGCAGCTTCATGCCCTGCGGCAGGCGCGGTTCGATCTCGGCCAGGCGCTGCTTGACCCCGGCGATGACCTGCGAGGCATTGGCGCCGCGCAGGCCCAGCACGATGCCTTCGACGGCCTCGCCGCGACCGTCCTCGGTGACGATGCCGTAGCGCGTGCTGCTGGCGGTGCGCACTTCGGCCACGTCGCCCACGCGCACCAGTTGCGGGGAATTCCCCGACAGCACCGTGGCGCGGATGTCGGCGGCGTCGCGATAGGCACCCTGCACGCGCACGATGCGGGTTTCCTCGCCTTCGTCCAGGCGCCCGGCTCCGTCATTGCTGTTGTTTCGCTCGAGCGCGTCGCGCAATTGCTGCAGACTCACGCCGTGAGCGGCCATGCGAACCGGGTCGGGCAGGACTTCGAACACCCGCACGTCGCCGCCCAGCATGTTCACGTCGGCGACGCCGGGCACGGTGCGCAGCGCGGGTCGGACCTGCCACTGCAGGGTGCTGCGCTTTTGCGCCAGGCTGGCCGGGCCCTCGAGGGTGAACATGAACAGGTCCGATAGCGGCGTGGTGATCGGTGCCAGGCCGCCCTGCGCCGACGGCGGAAGTTCTGCGCGCACGTTGGCCAGCGCCTCCGAGACCTGCTGGCGCGCCCAGTACACGTCGGTGCCCTCGGCGAAGTCGACCGTGATGTCGGCGATGCCGTACTTGGACAGCGAGCGCACGGTGCGCTTGCGCGCGATGCCCAGCACCTCCTGCTCGATGGGCAGCACGATGCGGGTCTCGACCTCCTCGGGGGTCATGCCCGGGGCCTTCATGATCACCTTGACCTGCGGCGACGACACGTCGGGGAAGGCGTCGATGGGCAGCGAGCGCCACGCGAAGATGCCGCCGGCGACCAGGGCCAGCGTGGCTCCCAGCGTGACCAGGCGCTGGCGCAGAGCGGCATGGGTGAGGGCGCCGAGCATCATGGCTTGTCACCCGCGGCGGCCTTGAGCGCGGCGACGCCGGCCGCGGCGACCTGCTGGCCGGCACGCAGCGCCCCGGACACGATCACCGCGTCGGCCAGGCGCGCGGCGACTTGCACCTGCACCACGCGAAAGCCCCCCGACTCGGCCACCAGCACCGACTCGCGCCCGCCGATTCGGGTCAGCGCGGCCGGCGGCAGCGAGAACAGTCCGGTACGCGCGGGAAGCAGCACCCGCGCCTGCACCAGCGCGCCGGCCCGCAGCGACCCGGGCTGGCGCAGGCGAGCGCGCAGCACCACGCTCTGGCCGGCCGACAGCGCCGGCGGCAGCGCCAGCAATTCGCCGCGCGCCCCGGCATCGGGCACGTCGACCTCGGCGCCCGCGCGCAGGTCCGCGGCCTGCCGCGGCGTGGCGTCGAGCTCGAGCGCGAGCGCTCCGTCGGCGACCAGGCGGAACAGCGGCGCGGCGACGTCCACGCGCTGCCCGGGCAGTGCCTGGGCCTGCGCCACCACGCCGTCGATGGGTGCCAGCAGGCGCACTTGGCCGTCGAGCCCCGGCGCGGCGCCGTGCAGGCGCAGTGCCAGTTCGCGCTCGCGCAGCAGCGCGGCCGCCTGGCGCTCCTGCGCAGTCGATGCCTGCGCCCGCGCGGCGGGTATCACGCCTTCGTGCAGCAACTGCTGGTCGCGCAGCGCCTGGCGTTGCGCGAGGTCGCGCTGCACGCGCGCGTCGTCTCGCTCGCGCTGCATGCGCGCGACGTCGGGGCTTTGCAGGCTGGCCAGCTCCTGGCCGCGCCGCACGTGATCGCCGGGGGCGGCGGCCACGCGCTCGATCACGCCGCCGACCGGCGCTGCGACGAGCGCCTGCGCGTCGACCGGCACGACCACGCGCCCGGGCAGGTCCAGCGCGGCGCCGGCGGCCGGACGCACCGCGGCCAGCCGCACGCCCAGCGCGACCTGCTGGGCCGCGTCGGCGGCGATGAACTTGCCGGCGTCGGGCGACGCGGCATGGGCGCAGGCGGCGAAGCCCAGCAGCAGGGTGCAGGCGGCGCGGCGCGTCAGTGCGCTGCGCGCCGCGTTGCCGGGTGCAGGTCCGAACAGCATGGTCTTGGTTCCTTGTTCGTCGAGGCCGGCGGCTAGGCTCCCAGGGCCGGGCTTCTCGTGGCGAGTCGACGCGATCGGAAAATTGCGCCGGCAGATGTATCAAACGCTATGGAAATGTAATTAAGCGTAGCAACAAACACAAAAACAAAGCTTGCCCCGGATCAAGCAACGCGCACTTGCGTGCCCCCTGGCGCGCCGACGGGCTCGCTCGCTACGATGCCGGACAGGACTTTCGAGGAGAACGGGTCATGCAGGATGCGGGGCTGCAGCAGGGGTACGGCTTTCAGACGGTTGGCCACATCGAGGCAGGCGCCGGCGCGGCGCGGCGACTGGGGGAACTGCTGGCGCGCTACGCGGGCGACGCGCAAGGCGGGGCCGTGCTGGTGGTGACCGACCCCGGAATCCGTGCAGGAGGCCTTCTCGAGCCCGCGCTGCAAAGCCTGCGGCAGGCGGGTTTCGCGCCCGAGGTGTTCGACGGTGTGTGCGCCGATCCGCCGGATCACGTGGTGCTGCAGGCCTGCACGCTGGCGCGCAGCGCCGGGGCACGTGCCGTGGTCGGCTTCGGCGGCGGCAGCAGCATGGACGTGGCCAAGATCGCGGCGTGCATCTCGCATCCGGAGCAATCCGTCGAACTGGCGCAGTTGTACGGTGTGGAAAGCGTGCGCGTGCGGCGCCTGCCGCTGCTGCAGGTGCCGACCACTGCGGGTACCGGGTCCGAGGTCACGCGCGTGGCCATCGTGACCACCGGCGCGACCACCAAGTCGGGAATCGTCAACGGCGCGCTGCTGGCCGACGCCGTGGTGCTAGACGCCGAGCTGACCCTGGGCCTGCCAGCGGCCGTGACCGCGGCCACCGGAATCGACGCCATGGTGCACGCGATCGAGGCCTACACCAGCGCGCACCGCAAGAACCCGATGTCGGACATGCTCGCCCGCGAGGCGCTGCGCCTGCTGGGAGCCAACCTGCTGCGCGCGGTGCAGCACGGCGACGACCTCGCCGCGCGCGAGCACATGCTGCGCGGCGCGATGCTCGCCGGCATGGCCTTCGACAACGCTCCGGTGGCGGCCGTGCACGCGCTGGCCTATCCGCTCGGCGGCCTGCACCACCTGCCGCACGGGCTGAGCAACTCGCTGGTGCTGCCGCACGTGCTGCGATTCAACCTGCCCGCGGCCTGCGCACACTACGCCGAGCTGGCCGAGGTGCTGCTGCCGCGGGCGGGCGGCGGCAGCGAGGCGCGCGCGCAGGCGCTGATCGAGCATCTGGCCGATCTCGGCGCGCGCAGCGGCCTGCCCACGCGCCTGCGCGAATGCGGCATCGCCGAGTCCGGCCTCGAGCTGCTGGCGCGCGAGGCGATGGGGCAGCAACGCCTGCTGCGCAACAATCCGCGCCCGGTGACCGAGGCCGACGCACTGGCCGTGTACCGCGCTGCGTACTGAGCGAGCCGCAGGCCATGAACCGACCCGATTCCGCGGCACCCCGTTTCGCGCACCGCGCCAGCGTCAGCACTCGCTGGGGCGACAACGACGTCTACGGGCATGTCAACAACGCCGTCTACTACCAGTATTTCGACAGCGTGATCAACGCCTACCTGATCCGCCAGGGCGGCCTGGACATCCACCATGGCGACACGGTGGGCTTCATCGTGCGCTCGGAGTGCGACTACCTGGCGCCGGTGGCCTATCCCGGCGAACTCGAAGTGGGCCTGGGAGTCGAGCGCCTGGGTCGCTCGTCGGTCACCTATCGCCTGGGCCTGTTCGACCCGCAGGCGCCCGATGCCACGGCACCATGCGCGCTGGCACGCATGGTGCACGTGTTCGTCAACCGCGGCGACTCGCGCCCGGTGCCGCTTCCCGACGGCCTGCGCGACGCACTGCAGGCGCTGCTGATCGATCCGGCCGCGGCGTGAGCTCGGCCCGCCTGTCCGTCACGTTCCCGCATCACGTTCCCGCATCACGATCTCGCATCACGAGCTCGCATCACGACACGGTTTCCCATGAGCACACTGCATCCCTTTCACCTCGCGTTCCCGGTGCACGATCTCGCGCAGGCGCGCGCCTTCTACGGCGGCATGCTCGGCTGCCGGGAAGGCCGCAGCTCGGAGCATTGGGTGGACTTCGACTTTTTCGGGCACCAGATCGTCGCGCACCTGGTGCAGGCCTGCGGCGCCGTGCGTTCCAGCAGCACCGTGGATCACCACAACGTGCCGATTCCGCATTTCGGCATCGCGCTGCCGATGGACGACTGGCGCGCGCTGGCCGAGCGCCTGCGCGCGGCCGGCGTGCGCTTCGAGATGGAACCCCAGATCCGCTTCGCCGGCCAGGTCGGCGAGCAGGGCACGATGTTCTTCCTCGACCCATCCGGCAACGCGCTGGAGATCAAGGGCTTCGCCGACCTGGGCTCGTTGTTCAAGACCTGACGATCCCCTCCGTCGCCGGAGGCGACGGAGGGGATCGTCAATAACCATCCGTGGGTATGCGCACCCAGCCTTCCATCAGCACGCGCGCGCTGCGGCTCATCAGCGCCTTGGTGACTTTCCACTGGCCGTTTTCCAGCACGGCCTCGGCGCCCACGCGCAAGGTGCCCGACGGGTGGCCGAAGCGTACCGAGTTCCTTTCGCCGCCGCCGGCGGCCAGGTTCACCAGCGTGCCGGGGATCGCCGCGGCGGTGCCGATGGCCACCGCCGCGGTGCCCATCATCGCGTGGTGCAGCTTGCCCATCGACATCGCGCGCACCAGCACGTCCACGTCGGCGGCGCGCACCTGCTTTCCGCTGGAGGCCACGTAGTCCGCGGGCGGGGCGACGAAGGCGACCTTGGGCGTGTGCTGGCGCCCTGCCATCTCGTCCAGGTTGCGCACGAGGCCCATGCGCAGCGCGCCGTGGCCGCGGATGGTCTCGAAGCGTTGCAGCGCGGCAGGGTCGGAGTTGATCGCGTCCTGCAGCTCGGTGCCGCGGTAGCCGATGTCGGCTGCGTTGACGAAGATGGTCGGGATGCCGGCGTTGATCAGGGTCGCCGGGAAGCTGCCCACGCCGGGTACGTCGAGGGTGTCGACCACGTTGCCGGTGGGGAACATCGAGCCGGCGGCGCCGTCGCCGTCCTCGTCGGCGGCCGGATCGAGGAATTCCAGCGGCACCTCGGCGGCCGGGAAGGTCACGCCGTCGAGCTCGAAGTCGCCGGTTTCCTGCACCGCGCCGCCGCGCATCGGCACGTGGGCGATGATGGTCTTGCCGATGTTGGCCTGCCAGATGCGCACCACCGCGACGCCGTCGCGCGGCACGCGATCGGCCGGCACCAGCCCGCAGGCGATGGCGAAGGGCCCGACCGCGGCCGACAGATTGCCGCAGTTGCCGGTCCAGTCGACGAAGTCGCGGTCGATGGCGACCTGGCCGAACAGGTAGTCGACGTCGTGCCCGGGGCGCGTGCTGGCGGACAGGATCACCGTCTTGCTGGTGCTGGAGGTTGCGCCGCCCATGCCGTCGATCTGCTTGCCGTAGGGGTCGGGGCTGCCGATCACGCGCTGCAGCAGGCGGTCGCGCGCGCGCCCCGGCACGCGCGCCGGCTCGGGCAGGTCCTGCAGGCGAAAGAACACGCCCTTGCTGGTGCCGCCTCGCATGTAGGTGGCGGGAATTCGAATCTGTGCAGCATGCGACATGGTGGTTTCCTCGTTTTCAGGCGTTCGACTCGGCCAGGAAGTCCTGCGCGAAGCGTTGCAGCACCCCGCCGGCCTCGTAGATCGACACTTCCTCGGCCGTGTCCAGGCGGCAGGTCACCGGCACCTCGAGGGTGCTGCCGTCGCGCCTGTGCACCACCAGGCTCAAGGTCGCGCCGGGGGTGCGCCGGCCGAGCACGTCGTAGGTCTCGGTGCCGTCCAGGCCCAGGCTCAGGCGCGTCGTGCCGGGCTGGAACTGCAGCGGCAGCACGCCCATGCCGATCAGGTTGGTGCGGTGGATGCGCTCGAAGCCTTCGGCGGCGATGGCCTCGACTCCTGCCAGGCGTACGCCCTTGGCCGCCCAGTCGCGCGACGAGCCCTGGCCGTAGTCGGCGCCGGCGACGATGATCAGCGGCTGGCGGCGCTGCATGTAGGTCTCGATGGCCTCCCACATGCGCATCACCTTGCCTTCGGGCTCCACCCGGGCCAGCGAGCCCCGGCGCACGCTGCCGTCGGGGTTGCGCACCATCTCGTTGGCCAGCGTCGGGTTGGCGAAGGTGGCGCGCTGCGCGGTGAGGTGGTCGCCGCGGTGCGTGGCGTAGGAGTTGAAGTCCTCCTCGGGCAGTCCCATGTGCGCCAGGTACTCGCCGGCCGCGCTGTCGGGAAGGATGGCGTTGGACGGCGACAAGTGGTCGGTGGTGATGTTGTCGGGCAGGATGGCCAGGGGACGCATGCCGCTCAGCGTGCGCTCGCCGGCCAGCGCGCCTTCCCAGTACGGCGGGCGGCGGATGTAGGTCGACTGCGGTCGCCACGCGTACAGCGCCTCGGTGGGCTCGGCGGCTTCGCGCCTGAGGCTGAACATCGGCTCGTACACCTGGCGGAAGAACTCGGGCTTGACCGCGCTGCGCACCAGCGCGTCGATCTCGGCGTCGTCGGGCCAGATGTCGCGCAGGCGGATTTCGCGCCCGTCCACCACCCCCAGCACGTCGCGCTCGATGTCGAAGCGAATGGTGCCGGCGATGGCGTAGGCCACCACCAGCGGTGGCGACGCCAGGAAGGCCTGCTTGGCGTACGGGTGGATGCGTCCGTCGAAATTGCGGTTGCCCGACAGCACCGCGGTGGCGTAGAGGTCGCGCTCGACGATCTCCTGCTGGATGTCCGGGGCGAGCGCGCCCGACATGCCGTTGCACGAGGTGCAGGCGTAGGCGACGATGCCGAAGCCCAGGGCTTCGAGGGCGTGCAGCAGCCCGGCCTCCTGCAGGTACAGGCTGACCGCCTTGGAACCCGGCGCCAGCGAGCTTTTCACCCACGGCTTGCGCTGCAGCCCGAGGCGGTGCGCGTTGCGCGCCAGCAGCCCGGCGGCGATCACGTTGCGCGGGTTGGAGGTGTTGGTGCAGCTGGTGATGGCGGCGATGATCACCGCGCCGTCGGGCATGCGCCCGTCGGCCGGCTGCTCCCAGGCCTTGGCGATGCCGCGCCCGGCCAGCTCGCTGGTCGCCACCCGCGCGTGCGGATTGGACGGCCCGGCCATGTTGCGCACCACGCTGGAGAGGTCGAAGTGCAGCGTGCGCTCGTACTGCGCGCCGCGCAGCGAATCCGCCCACAGCCCGGCGGTCTTCGCGTAGGTCTCGACCAGCGCGACCTGCTCGGCGCTGCGTCCGGTCAGGCGCAGGTAGTCGAGGGTCTGCTCGTCGATGGCGAACATCGCCGCGGTGGCGCCGTACTCGGGCGCCATGTTGGAAATGGTCGCTCGGTCGCCCAGCGTCAGCGCCGCAGCACCGGGTCCGCGGAACTCCAGGTAGGCGCCGACCACCTTGGACTTGCGCAGGAACTCGGTCAGCGCCAGCACGATGTCGGTGGCGGTGATTCCCGGCTGCGGGCGCCCGGCGAGCTCGACGCCGACGATCTCCGGCAGGCGCATCCACGACGCGCGCCCGAGCATCACGTTTTCCGCCTCCAGTCCGCCGACGCCGACCGCGATCACGCCCAGCGCGTCGACATGCGGCGTGTGGCTGTCGGTGCCGACCAGCGTGTCCGGGTAGGCCACGCCGGCATCGGCGTGCACCACCGGGGACATGCGCTCCAGGTTGATCTGGTGCATGATGCCGTTGCCCGGCGGGATCACGTCGACGTTGCGAAAGGCCGTGCGGCACCACTCGATGAAGTGGAAGCGGTCCTCGTTGCGCCGGTCCTCGATGGCGCGGTTCTTGGCGAAGGCGTCGGGGTCGTCGCCGCCGCATTCCACGGCCAGCGAGTGGTCGACGATCAGCTGCACCGGAACCACCGGGTTGACCTTCGCCGGGTCGCCGCCCTGCGCGGCGATGGCGTCGCGCAGTCCGGCCAGGTCGACCAGCGCGGTCTGCCCGAGGATGTCGTGGCACACCACGCGCGACGGGAACCACGGGAAGTCGCGGTCACGGCGCCCGTCGGCGATCTGCTCCAGGCAGGCGTCGAGCAGTTGCGGGTCGCAGCGGCGCACCAGGTTCTCGGCGTGCACGCGGGCGGTGTAGGACAGGCTGTCCCAGCGCCCCGGGCGGATCGCCTCGACCGCGTCGCGGGCGTCGAAGTAGTCCAGCCGGGTGCCTGGCAGCGGCTTGCGGAAACGCGTGTTCATGGTCGTGGGCCCGGCTGCTCAGGCGCGCTGGCCCAGCGGCACGAAGGCCTGGTCCTCGGGGCCGATGTAGTTCGCGCTGGGGCGGATGATCTTGCCGTCGAGGCGCTGCTCGATGACATGCGCGGCCCAGCCGGAGGTGCGCGAGATCACGAACAGCGGCGTGAACATCGCGGTGGGCACTCCCATCAGGTGGTAGCTGACCGCGGAGAACCAGTCGAGGTTGGGGAACATCTTCTTGATTTCCCACATCACGCTTTCCAGGCGCTCGGCGATGTTGAACAGGCGCATGTCGCGCTGGTCCTCGCTCAGGCGCCGCGCCACCGACTTGATCACCTTGTTGCGCGGATCGCTGACCGTGTAGACGGGGTGGCCGAATCCGATCACCACCTCCTTGGCCGCGACGCGGGCGCGGATGTCGGCCTCGGCTTCGTCGGGAGTCGCGTATCGGCTCTGGATCTCGAAGGCCACCTCGTTGGCGCCGCCGTGCTTGGGACCGCGCAGCGCGCCGATGCCGCCGGTGATGGCCGAGTACATGTCGGAGCCGGTACCGGCGACCACGCGCGACGTGAAGGTCGACGCGTTGAACTCGTGCTCGGCGTACAGGATCAGCGAGGTGTGCATCGCGCGAACCCACAGCTCCGACGGCCGCGTGCCGTGCAGCAGGTGCAGGAAATGCCCGCCGATGGAGTCGTCGTCGGTCTCGACCTCGATGCGCCGGCCGTTGTGGCTGTAGTGGTACCAGTACAGCAGCATCGAGCCCAGGCTGGCCATCAGGCGGTCGGCGATGTCGCGCGCGCCGGGCAGGTTGTGGTCGTCCTTCTCGGGCAGCGCGCAGCCCAGCACCGACACGCCGGTGCGCATCACGTCCATCGGGTGGCTGGCCGCGGGCAGCGCCTCCAGCGCCTGGCGAAGCGACTGCGGCAGCCCGCGCATGGCGCGCAGGCGCTGCTTGTATGCGGCCAGCTCGGCGCCATTGGGCAGCTTGCCATGCACCAGCAGGTGGGCGATTTCCTCGAACTCGCAGGTCTCGGCCAGGTCGAGGATGTCGTAGCCGCGGTAATGCAGGTCGTTGCCGGTGCGGCCGACCGTGCAGATGGCCGTGTTGCCGGCGACCGTGCCCGACAGCGCGACGGACTTCTTGGGCTTGAACGCGGGGGTGGTGGCTTCGCTCATGACGGGGTTCTCCTGTCGGGTCACTGATGGGTTGGCTGGGGCGTTCGCGCGCCCGATCACTGCGAATCGGCGCGCGGGGTGCGTCCTGCGAACATGCGGTCCAGGCGCTGCTCGTAGTCGTGGTAGCCGATGCGGTCGTAGAGTTCGTCGCGTGTCTGCATGGTGTGCAGCACCTCGCGCTGGGTGCCTTCGCGACGGATGGTCTGGTAGACGTTCTCGGCCGCCTTGTTCATCGCGCGAAACGCCGACAGCGGGTACAGCGCGATGCGCACGCCGGCCGAGCGCAACTCGTCCAGCGTGAACAGCGGGGTCTTGCCGAATTCGGTGATGTTGGCCAGCACCGGCACGCCCAGTGCGTCGACGAAACGCCGGTAGGTGGCCAGGTCGGGCACGGCCTCCGCGAAAATGCCGTCGGCGCCGGCGTCCACGCAGGCGCGGGCGCGCTCGATGGCGTGGTCCACGCCCTCGACCGCGATGGCGTCGGTGCGCGCCAGCACGAAAAACGCCTCGTCGGTGCGCGCGTCGACCGCCGCCTTGACGCGGTCGGCCATTTCCTGCGATGACACGATTTCCTTGCCCGGGCGATGACCGCAACGCTTGGCGCCGACCTGGTCCTCGATGTGGCAGGCGGCCGCGCCGAACTTGATCAGGCTGCGGATCGTGCGCGCGATGTTGAACGCGCTGGGCCCGAAGCCGGTGTCGATGTCGACCATCAGCGGCAGTTCGCACACGTCGGTGATGCGCCGAACGTCGGTGAGCACGTCGTCCAGGGTGTTGAGCCCCAGGTCGGGCATGCCCAGCGATCCGGCGGCCACGCCGCCGCCCGACAGGTAGATCGCGCGGTAGCCGGCGCGCCGAGCCAGCAGCGCGTGGTTGGCGTTGATGGCGCCGATGACCTGCAGCGGGCTTTCCTCGGCCAGCGCGGTGCGAAACAGGGATCCGGGAGATTTCATGATGTTCGGGGGGCAGGAGTTCCGGGTGCGTCGATTGTGCAAGGACCGTGCCACCCGCGCGGCTTCGCGGTGCATTGCGCAGGCCCTTGAAGAGACAGGGCTTTTTCCATGGGCCCAGACAGCATGGGCCTTGCGTTGTTGCAGGAATGCGATGTATGTTTCAGATATGAAACATGCGAATCCTGCCTGAACCATGTCCGGGGCCGACGCCGCGTCCGAGCCGGTGCTGGAGGCGCCGCCGCGAATTCTCGCCGTCGGATTCCTGCGCCTGAAGCAGCTGCTGCACGAGGTGGCGCCCGAGTACGCGCAGCGCGCCCGGGTCGACGTGGTCGACCGCGGCTTCGACGAGGCGCTGGCCGAGATCGAGGCCCGGCGCGCCGCCGAAGGCGTGGACGTGCTGGTGTCGGCGGGGCTGCATGGCGCGTTCCTGCGCAGGCGCAGCGAGCTTCCGGTGGTCACGGTCAAGGTGGGCGGTTTCGACCTCATGCTGGCGCTGGCGCGCGCACGCGCGCTGTCGCGGCGCATCGCGCTGGTCAGTTTCGGCGCGACCAGCGGCGAGGTCGAGCAGTTCAGCCGCGAGTTCTCGCTCGACATCGTGCAGCGCAGCTACCGCAGCGAGACCGATGCCGCGGCCTGCGTGCGCGAATTGCGCGACGCCGGCATCGAGGTCGTCGTGGCTCCGGGCATGGTGCTCGACCAGGCCGAGCAGCTGGGCATGCGAGGCATCCTGCTGTACTCCCACGACGCGGTGCGCGCGGCCATCGACGACGCGGTGGAGGTGGCGCGGGCCGCGCGCATCGCGGCGGCCAAGCGCGAGCGCCTGAACACCATCCTCGAGCAGTTGCGCGATGGCGTGGTCGCGGTCGACGAGGCCGAGCGCATCGAGGCGGTGAACCCGCCGATGCTGCGCCTGCTCGGGCGCAGCCGCCAGCAGCTGCTGGGCCGCGTGCTCGGCGACGTGGCGCCCGAGTTCACGCTGGTGCGCACGCTGCGCGACGGCGTCGAGCACACCGAGGACATCGTGCGCTTCGCCGGCAAGACCCTGGTGCTCAGCCGCACCCCCATCGTCGAGCGCGGTGTTCGCACCGGCGCCGTGCTCACCTGCCAGGACCCGGTGGCCATCCAGCGCGTGGACCGCAGCCTGCGCGCGCGCGAGCGCGCCGCGCCGACCATCACGCGCTGGAACCTGGGCGACCTGGTCGGCAGCAGCCCGGCGATGCAGCGCGCGCGCGAACAGGCGCAGCGCTTCGCGCGCAGCGACGCCACCGTGCTGATCGTCGGCGAAAGCGGAACCGGCAAGGAGCTGTTCGCGCAGGGCCTGCACGCGGCCAGTCGCAGGCGCGCGCAGCCCTTCGTGGCCATCAACTGCGCGGCGTTTCCGGAAAGCCTGCTGGAAAGCGAGCTGTTCGGCTACGAGGAGGGCGCGTTCACGGGAGCTCGCAAGAGCGGCAAGCCCGGCTTGTTCGAAGCCGCGCACACCGGAAGCGTGTTTCTCGACGAGATCGGCGATATGCCGCTGGCGCTGCAGACACGGCTGCTGCGGGTGCTGCAGGAGCGCGAGATCCTGCGCGTGGGCGCGACCGAGCCGACGCCGGTCGACGTGCGGGTGATCGCCGCCACGCACCGCGACCTGGCCGCCCGAATCGACGCCGGGCTGTTCCGGCGCGACCTGTATTACCGCCTGAACATCCTGCGCCTGCAGCTTCCCAGCCTGCGCGAGCGCCGCGAGGACCTGCCGGCGCTGGCGTCGCACCTGCTGGACAAGGCACTGCGTCGAGCCGGCGCGGAGCCGCGCCAGCGCGACATGCTGCTGCAGGTTCTGCACGGCCTGATCACCCAGGCCTCGGGGCATGCCTGGCCGGGCAACGTGCGCGAGCTCGAGAACCTGGTCGAGCGCGTGGCCAGCATGGCCGACGCCGCCGCGCCGCCGGGCCCGCAGCTGCTGCGCGAGTTGCTGCCGGAACTGCACGAGGCGTCGGCGCCGGCCGGGCCCGGCCTGCCCGCAGGCGCGCTCAAGCAGCCCGCGCTGGTGCGCAGGAAGGCCGAGGCCGAGCGGGAGTGGATCGAGCGCACGCTGGCGCAGTGCGGCGGCAACCAGGCCCGGGCCTGCGAGATCCTGGGCATCTCGCGCAGCACCCTGTGGCGCAAGCTGCGGGCCGGGCAGGGGGCCTGAGCGGCAGCCAGGCTCAGGGCGCGATCTGGCGCGTGGGCAGGATCAGCGATTCCAGCGCGTTGACATGCGGCGGCTGCACGAAGGCCCAAAGCAGCGCCTGCGCGATGTCCTCGGCGTGCAGCGCCTGCAGGGAATCGCGCCGGGCCTTCATCTGCTCGGCCGGCACGTTGTGGCCCCACTCGGTGTAGACGGCGCCGGGCTCGATCAGCGACACGCGAATGCCTTCGGGCCCGAGTTCCTTGCGCAGCGCATCGTGCAGCCCGACCACCGCGAACTTGGTCGCGTTGTAGACGGCCCAGCCTTCGATGCCGCGGC
>JAKCDM010000170.1 GCA_021841865.1 Pseudomonadota bacterium | reverse complement strand
CGCCAGGCCGCCCGGGAGATCGACCGCTTTCTCATGGGCTCGACGGACCTGCCGCGCTGAGGCTTCGCGGCGACCTTCCCGGCCCTGGGGGCTCTCAGAACGGCAGCTCCGTTTCTCCAGTTCGCGGACGGGTTCGCCCGATGGCCGAAAACGGACAGTCGGCGGGATCGAAGACCACTTCGGTGGCACCGCTGCACAGGTAGACGTCGGAGCCTGGATAGGTCGGATGCCAGGCCGGAGTGCTCCCCGGGTCGGGTCGCAAGACCTTGAACACGCTGCGCAGCACCGGATGGCTCCAGTAATGCGTGTCCGACGCGTAGTAATGGCATTCGACACTTCCCGCCGGGCCTTGTGGTTGGTCAGGCCCCCACCGGATCTCGGCCACTCGGGTGTTCGTGCCGCGGTTCAGGTCGATGCCCTCCCACAGGCTGGAGTCCAACTGCGCGGGCAGCCTGGCGGGGCACAGCGACGGGGAATCGACCGCGGCGGCCGCCTCGGGCGGCCCGGCGAGCGCCGGGCCCAGCGCGGCCGACAACAGTGCGCACATCGACGCTCGTGCGGTGATTCGTGGAAGCAGTTTCATGATTCGGAATGGCTGAACCCCTGTCGGGGCGGGGGAGGATCGGACATGACCGACCCTCGGGGAGATCAGAACGGCAGCGCGGTTTCTCCGGGGCGGGAACTCAATCGTCCCAGCGGCGTGAACGGGCAGTCGCGTACGTCGAACACGGCCTCGGTGGCCGGGCTGCACAGGTAGCGGTCGGAGCCGACGATGAGCATGGGGTGCCAGGCCGGGGTGAGCGTGGGGTCCGGGCGCCCGGCCTTGAACACGCTGCGCAGGTACGGGTGGCTGCGCTCGTACCAGGGGTCCGAGGCGTTGTAGTGGCACTCGACGCTGCCGGCCGGTCCGTGGGGCGCGTCGGCCGCCCACTTCACTTCGGTGACCGGGGTGTTGGAACCCCGCTCGAGGTTGAAGCCTTCCCACTGGGCCGGGTCGATGTGGGCCGGCAGCCTGGCGGGGCATATCGAAGTTGCCTGCGCGCCGACGGCGGCGGAGGGGGCGGGAGCCGCGGGAGCGGCGGCGCATGCCGCAGCCAGCGGGGCCGACAGCAGGGCGCAGATCGACGCCCGGGCGGCGAGAAGACGTGCAGGGTGCATCGGGGGTACTCCGGTGGGTGGGTGAACGAAAGGGGGCTGGCAGCACGCTGGCAGCACGCTGGCGGAGGGCGGCGCATCGCTGGCGCAGACTCGAGTGAAGCCGGAGCCCTGCGACGTTGGCCCGTGCAAATGAATAGAGCCCTATCCCGGCGGAAGGTTCCCGGTGTCGGTGATCTCCGCAGCTGCGTCGAAGCTGCAGCGGTCGGCGCGAAACGGCTCCCCGGGGGCCGGGCTGCACAGCCACCAGTCTTCCCGCTGGCTCGCGCGCACCCAGCCCGGGCCGTCGGGCGGCAGCACCGCGAAGCGGCTGCGCAGGGTCGGGAAATGCGCGAAGTGCTGGCGGTCCGTCGCATAGCTGCACTCGATGTGCCCGGCGCCGGCCGCGGCATCGGGGATCCAGCGCACCTCCATCAGCGCCGTGTCCACGCCAGGGAACCAGTGCACGGCCTCCCACAGCGTGGACGAGTGCGCCGAAGCGGTGCGCGCGGGGCAGGTCCGGGGCAGCGCCGCGGCATGCGCCTGGGCTGCGAGCAAGGCGCCGCACCATGCAGCGAGCGCGAGGGCGGCCAGACGGCGGGTGACTCGGCTCGGAGGCGGCGAGGCAGGAGAGGGCATGGGCGGAGGGGGACGGTACGGACCAGGGACCAGGGACCAGGGACGCGCGGCCGCAGGCGCCGCAACGCGCTTCAATGAGACTCGTCTGCGCGGTGCGAGTTCCCGCAAAGCGCAGCGGGCGGCGACTTTTTATACTGGACGCATGAACCCACTGGCCGATCTGCGCAAGGACTACGCACGCGCCGAACTCGACGAGTCGCACGCCGATGCCGACCCGTTGAAACAGTTCGAGCGCTGGCTGGGCGAGGCCGTGCAGGCCCAGGTCCCCGAGCCCAACGCGATGACCCTGGCCACCGTCGGCGCCGACGGCCGTCCCTCGACCCGCGTGGTGCTGATCAAGGGGGTCGATTCGCGCGGAATCGTCTGGTACACCAACTACCACAGCCGCAAGGGTCGTGAGCTCGAAACGCATGGATTCGCCGCGCTGCAGTTCCACTGGATCGAACTCGAACGGGTGGTGCGAATCGAGGGGCGTGTCGAAAAGACCAGCGACGAGGAGTCGGACGCCTATTTCGCCAGCCGTCCGCTGTCGTCGCGCCTGGGCGCATGGGCGTCGGAGCAGAGCGCTCCGATCGCCGACCGCTCGGTGCTGGTCAGGCGCGCTGCGTCCTTCGGCCTGAAATTCGGCATGCACCCGCCGCGTCCGCCGCATTGGGGCGGCTACCGGCTGGTGCCCGATGCCTGGGAGTTCTGGCAGGGGCGCCCGTCGCGCCTGCACGACCGTCTCGCCTACCGACGCGACGGCAGCGGCGCGTGGACGCGGCAGCGTCTGGCGCCGTGAGCCCCCTCCGGTATCTCAACAGCCTGCTCGGCGATTTCCTCGCATTTCCTTCTTCCCGGAGACTTCCACGATGAGTCCGAATCATCGGCAACTCGCGCTTTCGCGCCGAGCCGTGCTGGCCGCGCTCGTGGCGACGGCGGCGACGCCGGGCCTGGGCGTGGTCGCGGCACGCGCGCAGGGGGCTGACAAGGCCGCTGCGCTGCTCGCGCAGATGCCCGGTGCCACGAGCATCGTCCAGGGCAGCGGCAGGCGCCGGCTGTATGTGTTCTTCGACCCGAACTGCCCGTATTGCCACCATCTCTACCTGGCGCTGCGCGGGCGCCTCGCCGGCGCCGACCTGCAGGTGCACTGGGTGGTGCTGGGAATGCTCACCTCGAGCAGCGAGCCCAAGGCCGCCGCGATGCTGCAGGCGCCCGACCGCCTGCGGGCCTTCGAGACCAACGAGAACGACTACGACTTCGCCGCCAACGGCCAGCCCGGCGGTGGAATCGAGCCGGCCGCGACCATCCAGCCCGAAACGCGGCGCCTGCTGCAGCGCAATCTGCAGATCTACCGCAGCCAGAAGCTGTTCGGCGTTCCGGTGCTGGTCTGGAAGCGCCGCGGCGGCGCCGCGGACATGTACGTCGGCGTGCCGTCGCAGCAGCAGCTCACGCGCCTGCTCGGCGACATCGCCTGACCCACACTCCCAGGTCGCGCTCAGCGCGGCGCCCGCGCCAGCTGCTGCGCGAAGTCCCGCTGCACCTTGGCCAGCTTCGGCGCGATCACGACCTGGCAGTAGCCCTGCTCGGGGTGATGCTCGAAATAGCGCTGGTGGTAGTCCTCTGCCGGCCAGAATACGCGCAGGGCCTCGATCTCGGTGACGATGGGCTGGCCATGGCGCCCGCCTTGCTGCAGCTCGCGCACATAGTCGCGCACCGCCTGCTCATGGCCCGTCTGCTCCACGTAGATGCCCGAGCGGTATTGCGGCCCGACATCGGCGCCCTGGCGATTCGGCGTGGTCGGGTCGTGGATGGTGAAGAACACGTCGAGCAGGCGCCGCAGGCTCAGGCGCTGCGGGTCGAAGCGCACGCGCACGGCCTCGGCATGCCCGGTCCTGCCGCTGCACACCTGTTCGTAGCTGGGCTGGTCGACATGGCCCTGCGCGTATCCGCTGGTGGCTTCCAGCACGCCGTCGAGCGCCAGCAGCGCCGCTTCGACGCACCAGAAACAGCCACCTGCCAGCGTGATGGTCTCGAGTTCCGGGTGGGCCGCCGCGGCGGCCGGGGAGGAGGTGGTCATCGTGTGGGCTCCAGAGGGCCTCGAGGACCGGCTTGCGCGGACCTCGTACTCGACTCGTAGTCTAGCGACCCACGGCCGGTGTTGCCGGCCACGTCGACGGCACGCCGGAACGGTCCCGGAAAACGAAAAGGCCGCGCGCCATGAGAGGCGACGCGGCCCGGTCTACCGCGATGCCCGGGTTTGCTGCCGGGCGTCGCACCCGGCACATAGTGTCGGGCTTGGCTTGCCTGATCCGGGCTGGACCCGGATCGATCGTCGCGATGGCTGCACCGTCGCGACGACTCCAAATTTAGGCTTGCGCTCGCGACGCGTCAAGAGAAAACCCACCACCCCTCGCGGAAAATTTCGGACCGCCTTGTCCGCGTGCGGGCGGCATGCTCAGGGCAGGCTCACGCTCAGGCTTGCGCTGGGCTGGCAATCCTTGTGCGCGGCCCCGAGCACCTCGGGCGCGGCGATGAACTGGCGCACCGCCGGCACCCCGAGCTCGTTGAGCGCGTCGCGCAGCGCCACCGCGCGGCGCATGGCCAGCGCCTGCAGATGGTCGCGGTCGTCGGGAATCGCGCGCAGCAGCAACTGCTGCATCGTCGCCGGCGGCACGCTGCGCGCGAAGCCCAGCGCGTTGCGCGGCTTGTCGGGCAGCGCGGTGCCGCGGTAGAGGGCGGCCAGCGCCTGCTCGCGCGCGGCCGCCGGCACGCGCGTGTCCTTGGCGTGGGCGTAGGCCTCGGCGCGCGGCAGGTCGCTGCGCCATTGCGCCAGCAGCTGGCGTTCCAGCACGGCTTCGCGGTAGGCGCCGGCCTCGGTGGCGCCGCACACGCGGCCGGTGATGGTCACCACCAGGCCCGGCTTGGCCTTGAGCAG
>JAKCDM010000050.1 GCA_021841865.1 Pseudomonadota bacterium | reverse complement strand
TCCTGGCGCTGGCCGACCGCGGCTACCTGCTCGACCACGGCAAGGTGCGCGCCAGCGGAACCCGCGCCGAGCTCGAGGCCAGCGACGCCGTGCGCGAAACCTACTTCGGCTTGTAGCCGGGCGCGCTTGCCGCGTCGGCGGGAGCGGATGCCTGCCAGGCAAAACGTGGCCGGGCCGGGGTTCCGCCGATGTTCAGCCAGTCGGCAGGTTGCGTGGCGTGCCCGGCGCCTGGCGCCGGACGAAGCCACAGGTTCAGGCGTCGCGACGCGAGGTCCACGCTGCCGCTGCCGGCCCAGTTGCCATGCGCCGTGCGCAATTGCAGCTCGCGCAGGCGCGCAAGTCCGTGCGTGACGTCCAGCTCCGCGTCGAGTTGCGTGAAGGCGCTGGACGGCAGGGCCTGCACGGGTGCGCCCGCGGCTTCGCCGGCGCTCGGCGCGCCGCGCAGGTCGACGCCGAGCAGGTGCCCGCCCTGCACCTTCGCCGACAGGCTGCCGGCGCCCTGGTACCAGGCCTGGCCGCCTGTCGGGTTCCAGGCCAGGTCGGCCTGCAGGTCGGCATTGCCGTCCATCGCGGCGGCGCCGAACAGCGTTTGCAGCATCGGCGAAAGCGACGCGTGCTGCAGCGTCGCGTGCAGCGTGGCCTGTCGGCTGCCACGCGGCACCGCGCCGCGCGCCTGCAACGCGCCGCCCCAGGCCTGGGCTTGCAGCTGCCAGTGCTTCATGTCGCATTGCGCGTCGACCCGCATGGGGGCGCCGGCGAAGTCTCCCTGCAGTTTCAGCTCGAGCCCGTGGCCGGCGCCGTAGCTGCCCTGCCCGCGCGCCTGCCAGGCGCGCGCCGGCAGGCCCCACGCGCCGTGGCCGTCCAGGGTGTCGATGATCGCGCTGCCCGCGGGCAGGTTCAGGTGCGCGCCGAGTCGCAGGCGCAAGTCCAGCGGGCGCGGGGCCGCGCGCTCGACATCCAGGCGCAGCGCCGACACGACGAGGTCTGCGCCCGGGCCGTTGACCGGTCCGCCGCGCAGTCGCACCCGCAAGGTTGCGGGCGCGGCGCCGATCAAGGCCTGCGCCTGCAGCACCGACGCACGGGTCCAGGTATCGCTCCAGTCGAGCAGCGGCTCGGTGACTTGGATCTGCAGCGGCTGGCCGTCGTGCATGCGCCCCTGGGCGCGCAGTTGCAGATTGCGAACCTGCAGGCTGCGCGACGGCGGCGGGGTCCACTGCAGGTCCGCGTGCAGGTTGGCGAGCATGCGCGCGCCTCCCAGCAGGCTGCCGTCGCTGCGCAGCAGCAGGTTGCGCAGCGAGGCCGTGCCGCCGGGGTCGACGTGCAACTGCCCGCGCAGGTTGAACTGGGTGTCGGCGTTGGGCTGCGACAGCACTGCGCGTGCGCGCAACGACACGGCGTGCCAGCCCGCCAGGCCGATTCCCGACGCTTCCGCGTCGACTCCGCTGAGACGGCCGTCGAGGCCCTGCGTGGCGTCGCTCAATGCGATGTCGCCGCCATGCACGCTCAGGCTGTGGATGGCCAGCGACGGCACCGCGCTGGTCGGCGCGGTCAGCAGGTCCGAGAAATTCCACTTGCCCGCGGCGTCGCGGCGCAACTGCAGCCGCGGTGCGTCGAGCTCGATGCCGTCGATCACCACCCGGCGGCGCAGCAGCGCCAGCGGGTCGAGGTGCAGGCGCATGTCGGCCGCCTGCGCGAAGGGCGTGTGGCCATCGGTGGCGCTCAGGCGCATCGGCCCGGTCTGCAGCGTGAACGGGGGAAACAGGCGCAGCTGCAGGCGCCCGGTCAGCACGAGTTGGCGGTGGTAGCGCTGCCCCACGGCGCCGATCAGCGCCGATTTGAAGGCGTTCGGATTGAAGGCCAGCAGGGCCAGGCTCGCCCCGCCGACCAGCAGGATGGCCAGCGCCAGCAGCGGTGCCAGGACGATGCGGATCAGGCGCGCTGCCATGCGTCGGCAAGCGCCCGGTCGGGCGGCCAGGAGGCGGGAACTGCGCTGCAACGGGGCTGGAACATGGTGCGTGGGCTGCCTGGCTGCAGGCAAGGCGCACAATGCCGGGGCACAATGCGCTGGTTGGTCATGGGATCAACGGCAGGGAAACGATTCTAGGCACAGGTTGGTCGGGATGAGCATGCTGGGAAACGAGGCCGTCGTGGTCGGCGGCGGGCTGGTCGGCAAGGCGGCCGCGCTGGCGCTGGCGCAGGCCGGGCTGCGCGTGGCCCTGTACGGCGCGCAGCCGGCGCCGCCGCAGCCTCAGGCCGGCTTCGCGCAGCGCATCTACGCCGTCAACGCGGCGTCGCGCGGGCTGCTCGAGCGCTTGCGCGCATGGGAGCAGATTCCCGCCGAGCGCGTCCAGGCCGTGCAGGCCATGCGCATCGCCGCCGACGGCGCGAGCCTGCGTTTCGATGCCTATGCGCAGGGGGTCGAGTCGCTGGCGTGGATCGTCGAATCCGACGCCGTCGAGCGTGCGCTGGACCTGGCGCTGCGCTTCGAGCGCGGCGTGCAGTCGTCGCCCGAGACGGTTGCGCAGGCCCGGCGCGGCAACCAGGGCTGGGAGCTGCAGCTGGCGGGCGGCGCGACCTTGCGCGCGCCGCTGCTGGTGGGTGCCGACGGGCGTGCGAGCCAGGTGCGCGCCTGGAGCGGAATCGGCGTGCGCGCCAGACCCTACGAGCAGACCGCGGTCGTGTGCAATTTCAGCTGCGGCGCTTCCCATGGCGCCTGCGCCTTCCAGACCTTCACCGCCGACGGCGGCGTCGTGGCCCTGCTGCCGCTGCCCGCGCATGAGGGGCGCCAGCAGGTCTCGCTCGTGTGGTCGGCACCCGATGCCCTGGCGCGCGAATTGCAGGCATTGCCGGCGCAGCAGCTCGCCGAGCGCGTGCTCGCGCAGTTGCCGGCGCTGGGGGCCACCGGACTGCGCAGCCTCGAGCCGAGTGGCGGCATCGGTGCGTGGCCGCTGGTGCTGCAGCGTGCCGAGCGCGTCGCCGATGCCGGCGTCGCGCTGCTCGGCGACGCCGCGCATGTCGTGCATCCGATGGCCGGGCACGGGCTCAACCTCGGCCTGCAGGACGTGCAGGCATTGGCCGCGGTGCTGTCGCGCCGGTCGGCCGCGGAGTCCGCCGCGCACGAGGCGGTGCTGCAGCGCTATGCCCGCGCGCGAGCCGAGCAGGTGCTGGCGCTGGAGTGGGCGACCGACGGCCTGCACCGCCTATACTCCCCAGGGTTCAAGCGCATGGCGCCGCTGCGCGCCCTCGGCCTGCTTGCGGCCGACCGCCTGCCGCCGATCAAGAAGTGGCTTGCCGGCTATGCTTCAGGACGTTCGGTGCTGTCCTGACCCGGCGCGTCGCGCGTCCGGGAGCCGCGGCGCCATCGACAGCCCGTGAAAGACCCGGCCGGCCCTAATGTTTCTCGTCGCGCAGCGACGACCCCGTCCAACCCGAACGAGAATTTCCTGCCATGAACCTCAGACGTTTCCTGATCGCCGCGCTCGGCTCACTGGCCATGCTGGGGGCGTCGGCCGCGCATGCCGGCACGGCCGAGGTGCGGCGCGCGCTGGCCAAGCTGCTGCCCAACTTCCCCGCGTCGGCGCAGATCATCAAGACCCCGTACGCCGGCCTGTACGAGGTCGACATCGGCGACCACGTGTTCTACACCGACGGCCAGGGAAGTTTCCTGTTCGCCGGCAACATCCTGGACACGCGCAGCGGGGTCAACGTCACCAAGGCGCGAATCGAGCAATTGCAGAAGGTGCAATGGAACAAGCTTCCGCTGCAGGATTCCTTCAAGGTCGTGTACGGAAACGGCGCCCGCCAGGTGGCGGTGTTCGAGGATCCCTACTGCCCGTTCTGCCGTGAGTTCGACAAGAGCCTGGCGAAAGCCGGCAACATGACCGTGCATGTGTTCCTGTTCCCGGTGATCAGCAAGGACTCGCCGGCCAAGGCGCGCGACATCTGGTGCGCGCCCGATCGCTCGCAGGCGTGGCAGGCCTGGATGAACGAGCACAAGGAGCCGCCGAAGGCTCCCGCCAGCTGCGATTCCAAGGCGCTGCAGTCCAACCTGCGCCTGGGCGAAAGCCTGAACATCCAGAGCACGCCGACCTCGTTCCTGCACGACGGCAGCCGCATCACCGGCGCCATCGAGTACGCCGACCTCGTCAAGCGCCTGGCCGCGGTTCACTGAGCGCCTTCGGGCTTCGCGCAAGCGCGAAGCCGCCCGCTGGCAAGCCCTGCCGGCGGGAGTGGAGTTCGCCTTCGCGCGCGGTGAGCGCGTGTAGCGCGTGCCCGGGGCACAGGCGCCCGGGCTCGTGCCGCCGCACGCGCAGGTTTTCTGGGCGCGCGCGGCCTCAGGACGCCGTGCGGCAGCTGCGTGCCAGCGCGACCAGCGCTTCGCGCACCGCGCCGGCATCGGTGGCCGGCTGGTCGAAATCGAAGCGCAGCACGCGCTGATCGGCGCGCACATCGAAGCCGTCCACGTCCACCCCGATCATGCGCACGTCGTCGGCGTGCACGCCATGCACATGCTCGCAATACGCGCGCAGGTTGTGCAGGTGGTCCTGGTTCATGTGCTCCAGGATCGATGACTCGCTGTCTCCGAGCGAATTCGCCGGCGGAGCGAAGTCCTCCGCGGCGATCCAGTGGATGCTGCCGAAGCCTCCGATGTAGCGCACGGCCTCCACCTGCACGCGGTAGAAGTGGAAGTCGTGCATCGCGAAATAGCCCTCGGCTTCCGGGAAGTAGCGCAGGTAGCGCGGCCCCAGCACATGCTTGTCCGGCAGGCGTTCGGCGCGCCCGACCAGGGTCACGCGTCCTGCCGCCTGCGGGTCCTGCGCGCAAGGGTGGGCGATGAGGCTGCAGCGCGCATCGGCATCCAGGTTGCGGGTGTGTTCGGCCAGCGTGGAGATGAGGATCACCGGGTGTCCCTGGTGGTCCAGCACGAAGGGCGCGATGGAGCCGAACGGGGCGCCCGCCAGGCGCTTCGACAGCGTCGACAGCACGCCGTGGGGGTGGGCGCGGACAAAGCAGCGGGCCTGCACGGCGCGGTCGCGTTGAGCGGATTCGGGCATGGGCATGCTCAGCATCGGACGGGGTTGCGTGACGGTTCGCCGGCCCTGGGTCGGGTCTCGCCACGCCGGCGTGGCAACGACATCCGCGCGGGCTGCGAGGCACGCGGGTAGCGCCATTCGACCCTTCGCGGCATGGGGAAAGCGGAACTAAGCCGGCAAGACGCACTCTACCCGATGTCCCGACCTGATTCGCGCTCGCCGCGCAAGCCGCTTGCCGCTTGCGTCCCCGAGCCCTTCCCGCCGCCCGCGCCATGAGCCAAAGCAGCCAGAAATTCATCGCCCGCAATCGCGCTCCGCGCGTGCAGATCGAGTACGACGTGGAGACCTACGGCAGCGAAAAGAAGGTTCGCCTGCCCTTCGTCATGGCCGTGCTCGCCGACCTCGCAGGTCAGTCGTGCCGACGCATCGACGACGTGGCGCAGCGCCGCCTTGCCGACATCGACATCGACAACTTCGACCAGCGCATGAAGGCGCTGGCGCCTCGCCTGGCGTTCACGGTTCCGAACACCCTGGCCGGCCAGGGGCGCCTGGCCGTCGACATCAGCTTCGAGAGCATCGACGATTTTTCCCCCGCGGCCGTGGCGGCCAAGGTCGAGCCGCTGCGCCGGCTGCTGCACGCGCGCGTGCAACTGGCCAACCTGCAGACCTACATGGACGGCAAGTCGGGCGCCGAGGAGCTGGTTCGCCGGTTGCTGAGCGATCCGCGCATGCTGCAGGCGCTGGCCGGGCAGGGCGCGCAGGCGCACTGCGATGCGCAATCGATCGCCCCGCGCATGGGCCATGCGTCCACCGATTCTGCGGATTGCGGCGATCCCGCCGATCCCGCGGCCTGAACGCCACCGAGCGCCACCGAGCGCCACCGAGCGCCACCGAGTTCGGTCGGCCGCTCCACGACCGCACCACGACGAGCTGCCGGCAACGCCCCCTACCCCCCTACCCAGGATGTACGCAGGACATTCATCGACATGCAAGCACCGCCAGACCCAGCACCCCAGGTCGTCACGGGCACGGCTGCGCAGCCGTCCGCACGCACCGACTTCCCATCGCCCGACAGCGGCTCCGGCGAGGCCCTCGACGACGCCTTGCCCGCGCTGGGCACGCTGATCGAGCAGCGCTTCCAGACCGGCAGCGATACGCAGCGGCAGGCCGTCGAGCAGGCCGTGCGCGCGCTGGCCGAGCAGGCGCTGGCGCATACCGTGGCGATCAGCGACGACGCCTACGCCGGCATCGAGGCGGTGATCGCGGCCATCGATGCCAAGCTCACCGAGCAGATCGAGCAGATCCTGCACGACGAGCGATTCCAGGCCCTCGAGGCTGCCTGGCGAGGGCTGCACCACCTGGTGTGCAACACCGAGACCGACGAGATGCTCAAGATCCGCTTCATGGACCTGGGCAAGGATGAATTGCGGCGCACGCTGAGGCGCTACAAGGGCGTGGCATGGGACCAGAGCCCGTTGTTCAAGCGCCTGTACGAGGACGAGTACGGCCAGCTCGGCGGCGAGCCCTACGGCTGCATCGTCGCCGACTACTACTTCGACCACTGCGCCGCCGACGTCGAATTGCTGGGGGCGATGTCACGCGTGGCCGCGGCCGCGCACGCACCGCTGCTGGCCGGCGCTGCGCCGTCGATCCTGCAGATGCAGAGCTGGCAGGAACTGGCCAACCCGCGCGACCTGTCCAGGATCACCGCGAACCTCGAGCACGCGGCGTGGAACAGCCTGCGCGACACCGAGGATGCCCGCTACGTCGGTCTCGCCATGCCGCGCTTCCTGGCCCGCCTGCCCTACGGTGCGCGCACCAATCCGGTCGACGAATTCCATTTCGAGGAACACACCGACGGAGCCGACCATCGCAACTATGTCTGGGCCAACGCCGTCTATGCGCTGGCCGTGAACATCAACCGCAGCTTCAAGCAGCACGGCTGGTGCTCGATGATTCGCGGTGTCGAATCGGGCGGCACCGTCGAAGGCCTTCCGTGCCACGTGTTCCCGACCGACGACGGCGGATTCGACCAGAAATGCCCGACCGAGATCGCCATCTCGGACCGGCGCGAAGCAGAGCTTGCCAAGGCGGGCTTCATCCCGCTGGTGCATCGCAAGGGAACGGACCACGCCACCTTCATCGGCTCGCAGTCGCTGCAGCGCCCGCAGGAGTACGCAGACCCCGAGGCGACCGCGAATGCGCAACTCTCGGCGCGTCTTCCCTACCTGTTCGCGAGCACGCGCTTCGCGCATTACCTGAAAGCCATCGTTCGCGACAAGATCGGTTCCTTCAAGGAGCGCGAGGACATGCAGCGCTGGCTCAACGAATGGATCATGCAGTACGTCGATGCCGATCCGGCCAATTCCTCCGAGCAGACCAAGGCGCGGCGCCCGCTGGCCGCGGCGCAGGTGGTGGTCGACGAAGTCGACGGGCAGCCCGGGTACTACAGCGCGAAGTTCTTCCTGCGCCCGCACTTCCAGCTCGAGGGGCTGACGGTCAGCCTGCGCCTGGTCACGCGCCTGCCTTCGCTGCCATCCCCATCATGAGGCGCACGGGCCGCTGCGAATGCGCGGCCCATCGCCCACTGCCCCGTGCGCCGGGTGGCGTGCGGATCATCGTTGTGCATCCCCAGGAGTCGATATGGCGCAGGACATGTTTCTCAAGCTCGAAGGCGTGAATGGCGAAAGCCAGGATGCGGACCACAAGGACGAAATCGAACTGCTCGGCTGGTCGTGGAGCATGCGCCAGCATGGAGCGGTGCACAGCGGAAGCGGTGGCGGAGCCGGCAAGGCCGACGTCGCCGACTTCGAATTCCAGCATCGCCTCGACCGCGCCAGCCCGAACCTCATGCGCATGTGCCTGACGGGAAAGCACATTCCCAAGGCCTGCCTGACGGTGCGCAAATCCGGAGGCGACGCGCTGGAATATCTCAAGCTCACGATGGAAGACGTGCTGGTGACCTATGTGCACCCGGCGATGCAGGACAGCGCGGACTCGCAGGGTCACGAGAGCGTGCACTTGTCGTTCGCGAAGGTCACCCAGGAGTACAAGGTGCAGAACGCACAGGGCGGCTCGGGTGGCGCCGTCAGCGCCGGCTACGACCTCAAGCGCAACCAGGAGGCCTGAGCAGCATGCCACGCTTCCTCGATTTCCAGCACTCGAGCGCTGCGCGCGCCGTTGCGCGCCCGGCTCCAGGCCATGCCGCGAGCCCGCCATGCGCACGCAGGCGCTGGCTGTGCTCCGGCCTGGGCATCGCCACGTCGGCCGTGCTTTCCGGGTGTGCCTCCGGGCGGGCAGGTACCGATGGCGACGCGCCATCGCTGCTGCTGGACCTGCAATTCGTCGCGTCGACGGACGTCAATCCCAACGAGCATGGCAACGCGGCGCCGGTGCTCGTGCGTCTGTACGAACTGGCTTCGGCGCAGCCCTTCGAGACCGCCGACTATTTCGAGCTCGCGGGCGACGACAAGGCGGCCCTCGGTTCTTCGTTGCTGCGCCAGGAGGAGTTCGTGCTGCGTCCGGCGGAGCAGCGCAGGGTACGTCGCAAGGCGGCGCCCGGCCTGCAGGCGCTGGGCGTGACCGTCGCCTATCGTGACTTGCCGCAGTCCATCTGGCGGGTCTGCCGCCAGGTGCAGGCCCCGGAGGCTCACTGGTGGAGCGCGGTGCTGCCGACCCCGGCGTTCCGCGCGCGCATCGAGCTGCGCGCGCGTGCCGTCGACATGCAGCGCCTGGAATAAGGCGCGCGCCTACGGGTCTCACTCCCACAGGTCTCACGGCGCCGCAGCGCATTTCGAGCATTCACCCGGGATTCGAGCATGGTGTGGTACGACAAGGTGGCATGGAGCGAGGGACTGTTCCTGTGCCCGCAACTGTTCCAGCAGCAGGAGCGTTACCTGGAGCGGCATGCACACCTGCGCTGCGAGCCGCTGGGCAGCCTGTTCTGGGGCTTCTCGGCGCTGCGCCTGGACATGTCGGCGCTGGCCGTGGGACGCCTGGAGATCACCCATGCCCGCGGCCTGTGGCCGGACGGGCTGAGCTTCGACGTTCCCGGCAGCAGCCCGCCGCCGGCTGCCCTGGCCGTCGGACCCGCGCAACTCGAGAGCACCGTCGTGCTCGCCATGCCGGCACGGACTGCCCAGGCCGAGGAAGTCTGCTTCGGCGTCGATGGTCCGCCGATCGAGGCACGGCGAACCGAGGCGGCTCGTGTCCGCGCCGCGGGTGCGCGCTACGACGTGTTCGATGCCGAGCTGCGCGATGTGAACTCGGTGGGCATGGGCGCCCGCAGCGTGCAGCTGCTGCACCAGCGCCTGCGCCTGTTCGTGGAGTCCGAGGTTCCGGACGGCTGGCTGAGCCTGCCGCTGGCTCGCGTGGCCGCCGTGCACGCCGATGGTGCGATCGAGCTCGACGCGAATCACCTTCCGCCGCTCAACGTCATCGCCGCCAGCGACGTTCTGATGCGCTGGCTGGGTGAACTGCAGGCCCACGTCGGCCAGCGCGCCGCGCAACTGGCGCAGCTGCTCGTGGGGGACTCCCGGGTGCACGGGGGCGACATGGTGGATTACCTGCTGCTGCAGGTGCTCAGCGCCCACGAGGCGCGCCTGGGACACCTGATCGCGCTGCGCCAGGTCGCCCCCGAACGCGTGCACGAGCTGCTGTGCGCGCTGGCCGCCGAGCTCGCCGCGCTGGTGCGCGCCGAGACACGGCGCCCCGGCGCGCTCGCCGGCTACGACCATCGCGACCCCGGGCCGGGCTTTCGCGCGTTGCTGCACGAGCTGCGTGAGCTGCTGCATCGGGTCGTCCGGCGTGGTGCCGAAGCCCTCGCGCTGCAGCCGCACTCGCATGGCATGTACGTGGCCAGCGTCGATCCGTCGCTGCTCGGCGAGTTCGCGAGTCTCGTGCTGGGTGCGCGCTCGGATCTCGCGCTCGATGCCTTCGCCCAGCAATTCGCGTCGCAGGCCAAGGTCGCACCGGCGGACCGGCTGGCGGAACTGGTGCGCCTGCACCTGCCGGGAATCGCATTGCGCGCGCTGCCGGGGCCACCGCGGCAGATCCCGGTGCAGGCCGACCACGCCTACTTCCAGCTCGAGCCGGGCGGCCCGCTCTGGGAGCACATGCGGGCCCATGGAGGAATCGGCCTGCACATGGCCGTCGAGTTCCCGGGGCTGCAGGTCCGTCTCTGGGGGGTCCGATGACCAAGCAACGGAGCGGGCACCGATGAGCCGGCGAATCATCCTGGAAGGCGACACCATCGACCATGGGGGTGAGGTCGTCTGCAACGCTTCGGGCGACCGCATCGATGGGCGCGCAATCGCCTGCATGGGCGACGCGGTGGTCTGCCGGCGCCATGGGCACACACGGATCGCCGAAGGTTGCGCGCACGCCAGCATCGACGGACGCCCCATCGCGCTGGAAGGGCATCGCACCGAATGCGGTGCCTGCCTGATCGCAAGCGGCGCAGCGAGCATCGGATGAGCACCCCGGGCTGGCGCTTGCGCTTGCATGGTCCGGCTCTGCAGGCGCTGCAGACCGACGCAGGGTTTCACGCCGAGTGGCAGGTGCTCGCGCTGCACGGCACCGAAGGAGTCAACCGGCTGTTCCGCTATGGGCTGCGCCTGCGCCACCCGAGGCTGCCGCGGGACCTGCGCCCGTTGCTCGGGCGCGAACTGCAGGTCCACCTGTGCCTTCCCGGCGCTTCGTCGGGGCGCGTGATCAGTGCCCTGGTGAGCCAGGTCGAGCACCTCGGATGCGTCGGTTCGTCGCAGCGGGGCGGAGCCGGAGCCTGGGCTGCCGGGATCACGCTGCGCGCGTGGCCCTGCCTGGCCGAACTGCAAGGCGCCTGCCGCATTTTCCAGCAGCGCAGCGTGCCCGAGGTGCTGAGCCAGATCCTGGACCCCTACGGCTTTGGCTGGGAGCTTCGCCTGCGGGGCAGGTATCCGCGCCTGGACTACCTCGTGCAGTTCAACCAGACCGACTGGTCCTTCGTCGAATCCCTGTGCTCGCGCTGGGGGCTGCACTACCACTTCGAGCACGACGCCGAGGGCCACCGTCTGGTGCTGGGCGACGGCGCACACACCTGGAGGCCGCAGGCTCTCGACGCCTTCGCCCGCCTGGGCGTGCGTGCGCACGCCTGGAGCGGTGATCAGGCGTCGCTGCACGCGGTTTGTGCAGATGAAGCGCTGGGGGTGCAGGCGTGGCAGTCGCATACCCACCCCGAATGCCACCCCGAGCAGATCGAGACCTGGCTTTGCGAAGCGCCCGACGCCGCGCCGCGCCCTCCCGTCCTCAGCCGTTGGCGAGGAGTCGACGGCATCGCCCGCGTGCGCCGCGAGCTCGAACCCGCTGCCGAAGCGGGCGAGCACGACGCGGCGAGCGAGCAGGCGCTGGGCCGCATGCGCCTGCTGCAGGCACGGCAAGGCGTTTCGCTGCTGCGTGGGCGCGGGCCGCTGGGGGGGCTTTGCGCGGGGCGCACCGTGCAACTGGAGCTCGATCCGGAGCTCGAACCCGGCGCTCCGGCTGCTCGCCGTTCGCAGCCGTGCCATCTCGTGCTGGACACGCGCCTTCATTTCGACTCCGACGCGGGCGGCGTCGACGACAGCGGCGCGGCGCCGGTCGAGCTCGAGTTCGTGGCCAAGCGCCTGTGCGACGGAATTGCCGCGGTTGCGGTGGGTCAGCGAAGGCGCATGCCCGGAACCCAGACCGCCACCGTGCTCGATGCCGTGGCTCCCGGCGATGCGCGGGAGAGCTTCACCGACGCCATCGGCCGCCTGAAGGTGCGCCTGCATTGGGCGAACGCCGATGCTGCTTGCGCCACTTGCTGGCTGGGCATGGCTCGCCCGTCCGCCGGAGACGGCCACGGCAGTGCCGACTGGCCGCGTCCTGGCGACCAGGTCCTGGTGGATTTTCTCGACGGCGACGTGGATCTGCCCGTGTGCCTGGGCTGTGTGCGCAACGCAGCCCATGGCCCGCCTTGGCCGCTGCCGGCGTCGCGCGCCGTGTCGGGCTGGCGCAGCCGGGAGCTGTGCGACGACGCGTCGACCGACGCACCGGGCGGCTCCAATCACCTGCTGTTCGACGACACCGCGGGCGCCTTGCAGGTGCAATTCGCCAGCGCCAGCCATGACAGCGCGCTCAACCTCGGGCGGCATGTCCCGCTCGATCCTCGATATGGCCGCGGCGATGCGCGTGGCGAGGGTTTCGAGCTGCGCACGCGTGCGCAGGCCGCGGTTCGTGCGCCTCGTGCGCTGCTGCTGGTCGCCGCCGCGACGGCCGAGGCAGCCGCATGCATCCTGCACCCGCTGCGTGCCTGTCAGCAAAGGCTGCGCGACGCGCTGCAGGCGCGTGGTTCCGGCTCGGTGTCGCGCGACGCCGTGCAGCGCCTGCCGCGCGGCGCCGGCGAGCATCTGGCCGAGGACCTTGCCGGCCTGGCGCCGCCCGCCAACGCATCGCAGGCTGCTTCGGTCACTCCCGGCGCGATGGCCTGGCACGCCGATGGCGCGCTGCTTGCGGCCACGGCATCGACGGGCATGATCACCGCCGGCACCGACCTGGCGCTCAGCGCGGCGGGCGATCTGGAGTTGGGATGCCTGCGCGGCCTGCGCATGCACGCCGACGGCGCGGTGCTGCTCGCGGCCGCCGAGCGCGGTGCGCGCCTGTGCGCGGCCGACGGCGCCTTGCGCGCCGGCAGCCCGGCCGGTGAGTTGCATGTGTTCGCGCGCGATTGCCTGCAGCTGGCAGGCGCGAGCCAAGGTGCCCGCCTGCACGCCGTCGGGCGGGTCGTGCTGGAGGCCGCCGGACATCGCGTCTGCTTCGGCGCGTCCGGAATCGAGCACAGCGCCGCGGGGCCCTGGAAGGTGCATGCCGCGCGGCGCTGCTGGCTCACCCAGGCGGCGCCGGGCGCGGGCGACTCGATGCAGCAGGCGCGCAGCCGATGACCCTGCCCACCCGTCCGATCGACGCGAGCCTGTTCGAGTCCGCCTCCAGCGGGCAGGCCTTCGCGTCGAGCGATGACCCGGGACGCGCGGCCGGCGCGTCCCGGGTCGCGCCCGACGCGGGTGCCGAGCCGGCGGCGCGAACGCCGCCGCGCCTGCTGCAGGCGGCTGCGCCGCTGTTGCGCGCCCTGGCGGCGATCCAGTGCGCCGAGCAGCCGCCGGCGGGCGGGCTGCAGGCCCTGCACGACGGGCTGGCCGGCGAGGTCGTCGAGTTCTGCCGGGCCTGCGACCGCGAGGGCGTTCGCCACGAGCACATGCTGGCCACTCGTTACGCGCTGTGCACGGCGCTTGACGAGGCCCTGAGCTGCAAGCCCTGGGCCGGCGGAGAACATGTCAGCGTGGGGCCGTGGTCGCGCCATGCGCTGCTGCAGGAGTTCCATCGCGAAGGCGAGGGAGGCAAGACCGTTTTCCTGCTCATCGCCCGCCTGGCCGCCCAGCCGCGGCTGCACCGTGACGTGCTCGAGGTGATGCTGCACATCCTCGCGCTGGGCTTCATGGGGGACTATCGCCGGCGATCCGACGGGCAGCGCGAGCTCGACGGGCTGCGCCAGCATCTGCTGGAGCTGATCGGGCGTGACGCTGCACCCGTCGAGCTGGCCCCCCACGCGCGCTGCCAGGCGCCGGCGGTGTCCGCCGTGGCCACTCGTCGGTCCTGGTGGCTGCCGACGGGAGTCGCGATGCTGCTGCTCGCACTGGCCGGCACGTGGCTCTGGAGCACGCGCCTGGAGCGGCCGTCGCGGCAGCTGCGCGAAAACCTGCTCGGCCTGCGCGCGTCGATCGATACCGGGCTGCGGCAGCGCGCGGGCGCAGCGGCCGCAGCCGATCTGCGGGCCTGGCTGCAGGCGGCGCCGCGTGGCGGCGCGTGGGAGCTGGTGCGTGAAGGCTCGGCGTGGCGAATTCGCTTCGCCGCGGACCGCATGTTCGAAACCGGCAGCAGCGCGCTGCGCCCGCAAATGCTGCCGTCGCTGAGCGAGCTTGCGCAGGCCCTGCGCAAGAGCGGCGCGCATGTGATCGTCGTCGGCTACACCGACGACACGCCCAGGGGGCTTGGCGGAGCAGCTTCCAACCTGGCGCTGTCGCTCGGGCGGGCCGACGAGGTCGCGTCGCAACTGCGGCGCATGGGAGTCGATCGGCAACGCATCGACGCGCAGGGACGCGGGCCTGCCGACCCGCTGGGCGACAACACCACGCCTGCGGGGCGCGCGCGCAACCGGCGCGTGGAAATCGTCCTGCCCGACCTCGGTACGTGAACGCGCAGCCATGCCGATCAAGCCAGCCATCGCCTCCGCGCTCGCGGCGCTGCCCAGGCGCCTTGCCGGGGCCGTCGCGCTGGTCGTCGCGCTGGGCCTGTTGCTGGCCCTCGCCGGGCCCTGGCTGCGCGTGGGCAGCGCCCGCCCGCTGGAGCCGCTGGCCACGCGCTGGGCCCTGATGCTCCTGCTGTGCTGGGCCCTGGTGTTGTGGGCCTTGCGGCGCTCGCTGCTCGGACCGCTGCTGGGCCTGGTTGCGCTGCTGGTCGCCGGTGCAGGCCCCCAGCTTGCGTGGGGCGATGCCCGGCCATTGCAGCCGGTGGCGGCCCGCGCGGCCGTCGTCGTGACGCTCCTGCTCGGCTATCTCGCCTGGCTCGGCTGGAAGGCGTGGGCACGCCAGGGTCGCGAGCAGGACCTGCGCCAGCTGGCCGCCGCGCTGCGGCGCCTGTTGCTGCCGAGTGCCACCGAGCGCCGGCATGTGCCGGCAGCCGTCGCGCAGGCCGGCGCCGCACAGCGGCAGTGGATGCAGCTGCATGCCGGCACCGGCTGGCGTGGCCGGCTGCAGGCCTGGCGCGCGGGATCGGCGTTGCCGTGGTACCTGGTTCTCGGTGCCGCAGGCTCCGGCAAGAGCTCGTTGCTGACGGCGTCCAGCCTGCGCCTGCTGCGCTGCGAAGGCGCCGCCTTCGAGCAGCCGGACCCTCTGGGCTGCGCCTGGTGGGTTGGCGAGCGGGCGATGTTCGTCGAAGTCACGGCCGGGCCCCGCGACGCCGACATCGACGCGGGCTCGCCGCAGGCGCCGCCCGAGTCGACCGAGCCTGCATCCGCGACGCCCGGTGCCGGCGAGTCCTGGGCCGAGCTGGTGGACGCGCTGCGCAGGCGGCGGGGCGATCTGCCGCTGCATGGCGTGGTGCTGACACTGGATTGCTCCATGCTCGCGCGCGGCACGGCCGAGCAGCGCGCTGCCTGCGCCGCGCTGGTGCGCCGGCGCCTGTTGCAGCTGCAGGGCGCGCTGGGAACGCAGCTGCCGGCGTACCTGGTGATGACCAAGGCCGACGCGCTGACCGGTTTCGACGAATTCTTCCGCGCCGCCGACGCCAGGGTCCGGGGCGGTCTCGGCGAGGCATGCTGGGGTTTCACATTGCCGTGGAGCGAATCGCGCATGGCGCACGCACCCGAGCTTCGAGGGCAGCTTCGCGACGAATTCAGCTTGCTGTGCCAGGGCCTGCGCGCGCTGCTGCCGGCATGCCTGCAGCAGGAGCCGCTGCTGTCGCGCCGCTGCCGCATGTTCGAGTTCCCGCATGCCCATGCCGAACTGGCCGCGCGTGCGCAGGAGTGGCTGGAACGGGTTTTCGCGCAATGGCCCGGGGCGGCGCCCGACGCGCGCCGGCGCGGACCGGGGCCAGGCTCGCGCCGGGCAGGAACGTCGCCTGGCCTGGCGCTGCGCGCAGTGTTCTTCGCCAGTTGCGCAAGGGGTCGCGACGCGGCAGCGGCGCAGCCAGGCACCGCGCTGTTCGCGGCCGGCCTGCTGCGCGACAGCCTGCTCGCCGACTGTGTGCTGGCGCGCCCGGGCGATCCGCGCCTGCGCCGGCGCCGCCAGCGAAGCGCAATGCTCGGCTGCGCCATGGTGCTGGGCGCCAGCGCTGCGCTGTATGCACTGCATGGTTCCTACACGCAGGCAAAGCACCGGCTCGGCGCCTTGCAGCGCAATGCGCTGCTCCTGCAGCAGCAGGTGCAGGACGCTGTGCAGTCCGGGCCTCCGCCCGGCGCGCCGTGGCAGGGCGCGCTGCACGCGGCACGGCAATACGCCGACGCGGCGCGCCTGGCCGAGCAATCCGGCGCGCTGGCGCCGTTCGCGTCGCGCGCGCTGCAGCCGGTTCGCGACGCCGCCGATTCGGTCCTGCTGGGCATGCAGCAGGCGCTGCTGCTGCCGGCCCTGGTGCGCAGCATGCGCGAGCAGCTGGAGCAGGACATGCAGCACGAGCGAATGGGTCGCGTGATCGATACCCTGGGCGTGTACCTGATGCTGCACGATCCCGGCCGCTATGACGCCGAGCGCCTGCGTGCCTGGGCGGCATCACATGATGCCGGTCAGGAAACGACGCGGGCGCTGGAGCATCCGGTCGGCATCCTGCAGGATCGCTCCGCGCTGGACGACGCGCTGGTGCGCCGGGTACGCGACTGGCTGCTGCGCTGGCCGCGCGGGCAGCGCCTGTGGCACCTGGTGCGCACGCGTGCGCCGGCGACGCCGGAGCCGGCCGATTTCAGCATCGCGGCGCTGCAGGCCGGGCAGCCTCGGCGCAGCTTCGAGCGCGCTTCCGGGCGAGCCGCCGACGACGGTGTCGCCGGCTGGTATGGCGAGCGAGCCTGGAACGAGCTGCTGCGCGCGCGTCTGCCGGAGCTCGCCGAGCGCGCAGCAGCCGAGGACGCCTGGCTGATCGGCGAAACAGCGCCGAGCGCGTCCGCCGACTCGCTGGCCGAGGAGTTGCGAAGCGCCTACTGGCTCGAGTACGCCCGCCAATGGACGGCCTTTCTCGGCGACATTCGCCCGCTGCCGATGCCCGGGCTGGAACAGCAGCTGCAGCTGCTGCGTGCGATGGCCTCGCAGGACTCGCCGCTGCTCGACCTGGTGCGCAGGGCCTGGAACGAGCTGAAGCCTTTGCAGACCAGCGAGACCGCGCAGGGCGACCCCGTCGCGCAGGGCCTGCTGGCTCTGCGCGCGTTCAGTGGCAGCGACCCCGACGGCCAGGCGCTGCAAGGCCTGCGCCAGGCACTCGACGCCTATGCCACCGCGGCGAGCATGCAGGCCACGGAAATCGCCGCCGGGCAGACCGGACCGGACGCGCTTTCCCAGGCGCGAGCGCGCCTGATCGCCCAGGCCGGATCCCTGCCAGCGCCCGTGGGCAATGTCGTGACCGCGTTGGCCGACGATACCGCGCAACGCGTGCTGGGTGCCGGCAGCGGCCTGGCCCGCAAGCAGGCCGAACAGGAGTTCGCGCGCATCGCGGGCGCCTTCCAGGAGCAGGTCGCCGCAGTCTGCGCGCGCGGCCTGGCCGGCCACTTTCCGCTGAGTCGCGGCGGAGCGGACGCGAACATCGATGACTTCGCCGGCTTTTTCGGCCCGGGCGGCAGCGCGCAGCGCTATTTCGATGCCTACCTCAAGCCCTGGGTCGATTCCTCGCGCAGGCCCTGGCGCTATCGCGCCGCGCCGTCGGTGGGCGGCGCCGGCGCGTCGTCGTCGGATGGCAACGGCCTGTCCGCCCAGGCCGCGCAGGAACTGCTGCGCATGCTGGCCCGAGGAGGCCCCGACCCCGACGCCTTCGCGCGCATCGCCCGCATTCGCAGCGCGCTGTGGCGCCACGACGGCGCCGCGCCGGGCTGGGGCTTCGACGTCAGCGTGCCGTCGATGGACCCGGGGCTGACCATGTTGCGCCTGCAGGTCGACGGGCAGGCCATGCGCTACGCGCATGGGCCGGTCCAGGCCTGGCCGGCGCGCTGGCCGGGGCCACAGCCAGCGAGCGGGGCGCGCCTGCGCCTGGAGCCCGGCGACGGCGCGGCAGCCATCGAGTACTCCGCGCAGGGGCCGTGGGCCTGGATGCATGTGCTGGCGCACGGAAGGCGCCGCGCGGCGAGCGCCGGCGACGGCGTGGACGTCGAGTTCGGCGCTCCGGGGCGAAGCGTCGTGCTGCACGTGGGCGGGGCCGAGCCCAACCCCTGGAGGCCCGGTGTGCTGGAAGGATTCTCATGCCCTCGCTGATATTTCCCGCGAGCCGCGAAGGCGGCGATCCCCGGACCCGGCCCGATACGCCGGGCGAGCAGCAGGCTCCGTACTGGCTGGGCTCGCAAACCGCGCCAGCGTCGGCGCCACGCGTGCTGCCGAGCCTGTTCGACCGACTGTGCGCGCCGGCCCGGCGGCACGCGCCGTCGCTGCGCGAGCAGCGCGAGCAGTTGCGCTCGTGCGTGCTGCGCGACCTGCAATCGCTGCTCAACACGCCGAACCACGAGCATCTGCTGGATCCGCTTGCCGATGTCGCCGTTGCCGCTTCGTGCTGGAACTACGGAGCCTGGGCTCCGGCCGGGGTGTTCCTCGGCCGCGATACCTGGCAGCGCATCGAGGCGGGAATTCGACACGCGATCGAGCGCTTCGAGCCGCGCATCGTCGCCGATTCGCTGAACGTGCTGCCGCTGCAGGATCCGCCTGGCCGGCCTCGGCACAACCTGCTGCGCTTCGCGATCGACGGGCTGATTCACGACATGCCGCAGGCGCTGGCCTTTCGCGTGCAGTCGACGCTCGACCTCGAGACCCGGCACCTGCGCCTGCATGTGCCGGGTTCGCCGGCCGCGCCGCGCCGCGGGCCGATGGAGCCGTGATGCACCCTCGCCTGCTCGACTACTTCAACCAGGAACTGCAGTACATGCGCGACAGCGCCGTCGAGTTCGCACGGGCCCATCCGGACGTCGCGGCGCATCTCGATCTCGGCGCGCACGGCGTCGCGGACCCCTATGTCGAGCGCCTGATCGAAGCCTTCTGCCTGTTGTCGGCACGCACCAGGATCAAGCTCGACGCCGAGTTTCCGCGCCTCGCCCAGCGCCTGCTCGAGGTGTTGCATCCCGGGTTCGTCGCGCCGGTTCCGTCGATGGGAGTGGCGCGGCTCGAACCCGACGCATCCTGCGAGGAGCTCGGCGAAGGCCTGCGCGTTCCGGCACAAACGGCGCTGTGGTCGCACATTGCCGAGCATGCGCAGACTCCCGTGCAATGGCGAACCACGCGAGACCTGACGCTGTGGCCGTTGCGCGTGGCGCAGGCCGAGCTGCTGCCGCTGATCCCGGGCGTGCTGGCGGGCGCAGCGGCGCGCATCGCGGGCAGGGCGCGGGCCTGCCTGCGCCTGCGCCTGAGCTCGGTGTCTCCGTGGAGCCTGGGCGGGCTGCGCGGGCTCGACGCGCTGCCCATGCACCTGTGCGGTGACCCGTGCATGGCTTCGCGGCTTTTCGAGTTGCTGCACGCCGGCTTCGTGGCCTGCGCGCTGTCGTCTCCCGGGAGCCCGGCCGAGGCTCGAAGCGTCGGCTCGGCCTCGGTGCGCCACGACGGCCTGGATTGCGCGCGGGGCCTGCTGCCGCGTCGCTTCAACACCGTGCATGCCCATTGCCTGCTGCAGGAGTACTTCCATGCGCCGGCATGCCTGCACGAGTTCACGCTGGCCGGGCTGGGCGGCGAACTCGCCGGCATGCCGGGCACCGAGGTCGACCTGTGGCTGCTGCTGCGCGAGGCGCCCCAGGACCTGTGCACCTGGGCGCGGGCCGAACATTTCGCACTGTTCGGCGTACCGGTGATCAACCTGTTCGAGACGCGCACCGATCGCCTGCGCCTGATCCCGGAGCGAACCGAATTCCAGGTCGTGGTCGACCGCGCACGCCCGTTGGACCATGAAGTCTGGAGCATCGACGAGCTGCAACTGCATCATCGCTCCAGCGGCCTGTGCGAGACCTTCCGCCCGCTGTACCAGACGCTGCGCCGCGATGGCGCCGACCATGGGCGCTACTTCTCGCTGCGCCGCGAGCCGCGGGTCCTGTCGCAGGCCGCGCGACGCTGGGGAAGCCGAGCGCCCTATGTGGGAACCGAGGTGTTCGTCAGTCTGGTCGACCAGTTCGACGCGCCGTATGCCGTCGACGCCGAGCAGGCTTCGGTGAAGGCCTGGTGCAGCAATCGCGACCTGCCCTTGTGGCTCGGGCATGGCCTTGCCGGCGCGCATGGGCTCGGGGTGACTGCGCGTGGCGTGGCCGCTGCGCAGCTGCTGGGTGCGCCCGCGCCGCCGCGCCCGCCGCTGGCGCTGGAACATGGCGCGTGGAACCTGATTCGCCTGCTCGCTGCGCACCACCTGCCGCTGGCCGAGCTCGACTCCGCGGACGCCGCGCTGGCGATGCGCGAGTGGCTGAGCCTGTTCGCGCCGGCCGGTGACGACGTCACGTCACGCCATGTCGACGGGCTGGTGCGAGCGCGACTGCGCGCCGCGACGCGGCGCCTGCCACATCCCGGCCCGCAGGTGTTCGGGCGCACGCTGCAATACCAGCTCGAGTTCGACGAGGACGCTTTCGCTCCCGGCAGCCCGCTGTTGCTCGGCATGGTCCTCGACCGGGTTCTTCACCATTACGCGCCGATCAACAACGGCTCGCAGATCACGCTGCAGTCGGCGCGGCGCGGCGAGCTCTGGTGCGGCCCGGTACGCATGGGCGAGCGAGGCGCGGCATGAAACCCAGGGCGCAAGCAGCCCCGGAACCCGGGCCCCGACCGGTCGGCGAGCAGGGCATGGCCGAGTGGCTGCGCCTGGCGCACGAGCAGCCCTGGCGCCATGAACTGTTCGCGTTGCTGCGGCGCATGGCCGCGGCAGCGCCGGGCGCACCTGCTCCGGGCCACGCGCTGTCTCCGCGCCAGGAGCACGTGCGCCTGGGCCAGGCGCCGACCCTGGCCTTCGCCCCGCGCGAGATCGCGCGCGTCGACCCGGTGGGCGGGGGATGCCGGGTGACGGTGTTCGGCCTCGGCATGCTGGGCCCCAACGGGCCCTTGCCGCTGCACTTCACCGAGTTCGCGCACGAGCGCCTGCACACCGCACGGGACGCCGCGCTGGGCGATTTCCTCGATCTGTTCCATCACCGCGCGATCACGCTGCTGTACCGCGCCTGGTCGCAGGCACAGGCCGCGGCCGGGCTCGATCGCCGCGACGGCGAGGTGTTCACGCGCTACGTCTGCAGCCTCGTCGGGGAGCCGATGGCCCGGCCGGAGTCGGCCTGGCCGGCGCATGCGCGCTGGGCCAGCGCGGCGCATCGCCTGCGGCGTGCGCGCGACCCGCGGGGCCTGTGCGTGGCCCTGCAGGACTTTTTTCGAATCCCGGTGAGCCTGCGCGAGTTCACGCTGCAGTGGCTGGCGGTGGATCCCGCAGAGCAGTCCCGCCTGGGGTCCCAGGACCGCGGAACGCGCCTGGGCGACGCTGCCGTCCTGGGTGCCTGGGTGCCGGATCGCCAGGGGCGATTCACGCTGTGCCTGGGCCCGCTGAGTCTTCGCCAGTACCTGGACATTCTTCCCCGCCGCGGCCGCGGCGGGTGCTTCGAGGCCGTGCATGCCTGTGTCCGAGGCTTCGTCGGCATGGACTTGGCTTGGGAGCTGGAACTCGTGCTGCCAGCGTCGCAGACCCGCCCGGCCGCACTGGGGGCCCCGGATGCCCTGGCACGCAACGCATGGCTCGGGGATGCGCGCGCGGCTTCCGACCCGCAGGGATTGCTGCGGGTGGTCATTGATGCCGAGCGCATGTTCGACGCCACCCACAGGAGCCAGGCGAATGACAAGATGCAAGCATGATGTGCCGGAGGCGCCGGCTCCGTCGGCCGATCCCGACGCGTGGTGGGAGCCGATCAGCGCCGAAGCCCCCGCGGGTCCCTGGCTGGAATACGACACCGCCTACGCCGCGCTGGGTGCGCGCATGGTGCCGCCGGTCGAGGTGCAGTATGGCGACTTCAGGCAGCGCCGCGACGCGCCGGCGTGGCCCGAGCTGGAGCGCGAGTGTCGAGACCTGCTGCGCCGCAGCCGCGACATCACGCTGCTCGTATGGTGGCTGCGCTGCCGGGTGCACGCCTGTGGCGCCGACGGACTGGAACAGGGCCTGCGGGTGATGCAGCGCGTGCTGCGCGCGCTGGGCGCGCATGTGCATCCGCAGATCCAGGTGGAAGGCGAGACCGACCCGGCCGTACGGGCCAACGCGCTGGCCGCGCTGGCCGACCCCGAGACCCTGCTCGCCGATGTGCGCGATGTCGTGGCCTTCGGCAGCGGCGGCGAGGCGCGCAGTGTGCGCGACGTCGAGCGGGCCGAAGCCGGCGACGACTTCGCGCGCCAGGAGTCTCGTGCTCGATTGCTGCGTGCCTGGCGCGATGGCGATGCGCGCTGCCTCGCGCTGCACCGGGCGAGCCAGGCCTTGCAGGACATCGCTTCGTGGGCGACCCAGCACCTGGGTCCGCACGCTCCCGATCTGGGTGCGCTGCAGCGCCTGCTCGAGGCCTTCGCCGAGCCGGATTCGAGCGAGGTGCCGGTGGCGAGCGTCGGCCAGCCGACGTCCGAGGCCGACTCCGCGAGCCCGGTACCCGATCCTGTCGCCGAGCCGCGCGACGAGCCACCGGCCGCCGCGGCGCGACCCGAGCAACCCGAGCAACCCGTCTCGCGATGCCGTGCCCTCGGGTCAGCGACGCCGCCGCGGGATCGGGACGGCGCGCGGGCATGCATCGCCGAGGCGCGTCAGTGGTTCGAACTCCACGAGCCGAGCAGCCCTGTCAGTGTGCTGCTGCGCCAGGCCGAGCGCCTGGTCGGCAAGAGTTACGCGGAGGTGGCGCAGGCCATTCCGCCCGATCTGCTGGCGAGCTGGGACGCGCCGTAGCGCGGGCACGACGCTGATTCGCTCCCAGCCGTCGGCGCTCACTGTCGCGCGACGGCCTGCGGCGTGGCGCCGGGGACCATGACGCGGAACTTGACGTTGTCGAGCAGGCGGTCCCACAGCGCGACGGCCTGCTCGTCGCTGATCGACGTGGTCTCGGCCGCCCCCACCTG
>JAKCDM010000169.1 GCA_021841865.1 Pseudomonadota bacterium | reverse complement strand
GCGACTCGCGGGCCATGGTCAGCGACATCTGCCACCTGGCCGAGATGCTGCTGCCGAACGCGGTGGGCACGGTGATGCTGCTGCACCCCGACGACCGCAAGATGTACGTGTACTCGTCGCCGAGCGTGCCGGCCGCGGCAGTCATGCGTCTGAACGGACTGCAGCCCGGGCCGGGCGGCGGCTCCTGCGGCAACGTGATCTACCAGGGCAAGCCGCAGTTCGTCAGCAACACCTTCAGCGACCCGCGCTGGACCGACCTGCGGCAGATCGCCTACGACTTCAATCTCTGCGCGTGCTGGTCGGTGCCGGTGTACGACGACTCCGGGCAGATCATCGGCACGTTCGCGCTGTCGAGTTTCGAGCCGCGCGCGCCCGGCTCGTTCCACCGCAAGCTGCTGGAGACCGGCGCGACGCTGGTGGGGATCGTGTTGTCGCACGCCAGGTGGCAGGACAGCCTGCGCCTGTACGGCCGGGCCTTCGACTCCGCGCAGGAGGGCATGCTTGTCACCGACAGCCAGTTGCGCATCGTCGAGGTCAACCCGGGCATGTGCGGGATCGTCGGCTACACGCGCGAGGAACTGCTCGGCCGCAACCCGTCGCTGTTCGCCTCCGGCTTGCACGGCGAGGCGTTCTACGCCGCGATGTGGACCAGCCTGCGCGAGACCGGCGCGTGGAGCGGCGAGATCTGGAACCGGCGCAAGGACGGCGAGGTCCATCCCGAGTGGCTGTCGATCAAGGCCATCCACGGCTCCGACGGCGCGGTGACGAACTACCTCGGCGTGTTCAACGACCTCAGCCAGGCCAAGGCGGCCGAGAACGCCATCCAGCATCTGTCGACCCACGACGCGCTCAGCGGCCTGCCCAACCGCATGCTGTTTCGCACCCGCTGCGAAAGCCTGCTCCAGGGAGGCTCCGGAGTCACGCTGAGCTGCCTCAACGTGGACGACTTCCGTTCCGTGAACGAGACCTTCGGGCTGGGCACCGGAGACCATGTGCTGCGCGAGATCGCCGAGCGCCTGCGCGGCGTGCTCGGCGATGCCGAGAGCGTGTGCCGCTGGAGCGCCGACGAATTCCTGGTCATGAGCTCGTCGGCCACCGATGTCGACTCCATCGCCAGTCTGTGCGAGCGCATTTCCACGGCGATGAGCCAGCCTTTCGGCGTCGGCGCCACGACCTTGCAGCTGACGCTGTCGCAGGGGGTCGCGCAGTTCCCCGACGACGCCGCGAGTTTCGACGACCTGCTGGGGCAGGCTGCGGCCGCGCTGCAGCAGGCGAAGGGCTCGGGCAAGAACATCGTGCGCTACGCGACGGCGGGCGCCAACGAGCGCGCGCGCGAGCATTTCTGGATCGCGCAGGGCCTGCGCCGCGCGCTGTCGCAGCAGGAATTCGAGGTGCATTACCAGCCGCAGATCGACCTCGCCAGCGGCGAGCTCGTGGGCGCCGAGGCCCTGCTGCGCTGGCACGACCCCGAACGCGGGCTGGTGCCCCCCGGACGCTTCATCGACGTGGCCGAGCGCACCGGGCTGATCGTCGACATCGGCGCCTGGGTGGTCGACCGCGTATGCGCCGATGCCGCGCGCTGGAGGGCGCTGGGCCTGGGCGACGTCGCGTTGAGCGTGAACGTTTCGGTGGTGCAGATGCGCCGCGGCGGTTTCGCCGCGGTCGTGGCCGAGGCCCTTGCTCGCCACGGGCTGGACGCCACGCAGCTCGAAGTGGAACTGACCGAGTCCGTGTTCATGGACGACGCCGAGCAGATGCGCGCGGTGCTGGCCGAGCTCAAGCGCTCGGGCCTGCGCATTTCCATCGACGACTTCGGCACCGGCTATTCCAGCCTGGCATACCTGCGTCGCCTGGACGTCGACCGGCTCAAGGTCGACCAGACCTTCGTGCGCGGGCTCACCGACGATGCCGACGCGGCGGCGATCGTCAGCGCGGTGATCCAGATGGCCCATGCGCTGAGCCTGTCCGTGGTGGCAGAGGGCGTGGAGGACGAGCCCACGATGGCGCGCCTGCGCGAGATGGGCTGCGACCAGGCCCAGGGCTTCCTGTTCGATGCCGCGCTGCCCGTCGACGCGTTCGAGGCCAGGCTGCGCACGCGCGCGCGGGCGCACTGAGTCGTGAGCCGGCCCATGGCGCGAATGACCCTGGACAAGCTGCTGCAGTCCCAAGGCTTCGGAACCCGCAGGCATTGCCAGCAGTTGATCGCCGACGGCCACGTGCTCGTGGCGGGTCGCGCGGTCGACGACCCGGCCGTGGCGGTCGACCCGTCCGGCCTGGAGTTCAGCGTGTTCGGCGAGCCCTGGACGTACCGCGAGCATGTGTACCTGGCGCTGAACAAGCCGCCCGGCTACGAGTGCTCGCGCCGGCCCAGCCACCATCCCGGCGTGCTGAGCCTGCTTCCCGAGCCCATGCGCTGGCGCGCAGTGCAGCCCGTGGGGCGCCTGGACCACGACACCACTGGCCTGTTGCTGCTGTCCGACGACGGCGCGTTCATCCATTCCCAGTCGTCGCCCAGGCGCAAGGTGCCCAAGCACTACGTGGCCGATACCCACGACCCGGTCACGCCCGAACTTGTGTCTGCGCTTCTCGCCGGAGTGCAGTTGCATGACGAACCGGCCCCGCTGGCGGCATCGCAGTGCGAGCAGACCGGCCCGCATCGCATCGCCATCAGCCTGGAGCAGGGCAAGTACCACCAGGTCAAGCGCATGCTGGCCGCGGCCGGCAATCACTGCGACGCGCTGCAGCGCGTGGCCATCGGCGGGCTGCGCCTGCAGGCGCTGGAGCTGCCCGAGGGGGCATGGTGCTACCTGGGCGAGCCGGAGCTCGCGTTGCTGAATTCGGACTGAAGCGTCCTGCGCCGGGCCACGCCAGTCCGGGTCTGCAGCCCGGGCCGTTGCGCCGCCTCGATGAGCCGACGTGATGAACCGACATGATGGGCCAGCCTGATGGGCCAGCCGCTCGCGCGCGTGCAGCGTCGCGGCTTCGCTGCGTACCATGCAGCCCTGGGCCCTCCGGTATTTCAACAGCCTGCTGGAGGGGATGCGGCACCGACGGGCACCGCCGAACGGGCGCCCGGGTGCCGTCTGGGTCAGGCAAAGGACCGTTTCATGGATCTGGGAATCGCAGGGCGCCGCGCGCTCGTGTGTGCATCGAGCAAGGGCCTCGGGCGGGCCTGTGCCATCGCGTTGGCCGCCGAGGGGGTCCACGTGACCCTGACTGCGCGCGGCGAGCAGGCGCTGGCCGAGACCGCCGAACACATTCGCCGCACCTGCGGCGTCGAGGTCAGGCAGGTGGTGGGCGACATCACGACCCCGCAGGGGCGCGCGCAGGCGCTCGAAGTCGCCGGAGCGGTGGACATCCTGGTCAACAACGCCGGCGGGCCGCCCCCGGGGGACTTTCGCAACTGGAGTCGCAACGACTGGATCCAGGCGATCGACGCCAACATGCTGACGCCGATCGAGTTGATCAAGGCGACCGTCGACGGCATGATGGAGCGAGGCTTCGGGCGCATCGTCAACATCACGTCGGCGGCGGTCAAGGCGCCCATCGACGTGCTGGGGCTGTCCAACGGAGCGCGCAGCGGCCTGACCGGCTTCGTCGCCGGCCTGGCGCGCAAGACCGTGCGTCGCAACGTCACGATCAACAACCTGCTTCCGGGGCCCTTCGCCACCGACCGCCTGGCGACCGTGGCACGCGGGCAGGCGGCGGCGGCCGGGGTGACGGCCGACGAGATCCTGGCCAGGCGCGCGGCGGAGAATCCGGCAGGACGCTTTGGAGATCCGGCGGAGTTCGGTGCCGCATGCGCGTTCCTTTGCGGCACTTCTGCGGGTTTCGTCACCGGCCAGAACATCGTGCTCGACGGCGGCGCGTACCCCGGCACGCTCTGAAGCGCCCGCGCGCCGCGCGGCCCCCTCCGGCAAGGCAACAGCCTGCTACTGCGGCAGGCCGAAGCCCGCGCAGACATTGCCCTCGTGCCGCGGGTCGTAGATCAGCCCGGCGATGGCGTGCTCGATCTCGTTGCCCACGGCCTGCGCGCAATCCTTCGGCGCGGACCGATGCTTCCACACGCCGGGGGGCATGCCCGAGCACAGGTGGCTGGCGAAGCCGTGGAAATAGCTCTGCGAGTAGGAAGCCTTGGGCGTGGGCAGGCGCTTCAGATCCAGCGCCGAAGCGTCGATCTGCCGCGCCTGCGTCGTGCGGTAGCTGTACAGGTACTGGTGACACAGCGATACGCACAGATCGGTCGACGACCCGTGGTCAATTCCTGCATACTCCTTGCAAAGCGCCGTGGTCGCGGAGTTGAACTCCTTTTGCAGCGCCATCTCCAGCTGGTACTGCACCGGGTCGGTGGCCTTGAGGCGCTGCAGCCTGGGCTCCAGAGCCTGGATCATGGCCTTTCGGTCGGCAGCGGAGCCCTGCGCAGCTTCGCGGTTGATGCTCGCCTGATCCGGTGCCGCAGCGCAGTTGCCGCTCACGCTCCATGCCGACGCCGACAGCGCGATTCCTAACACGACGATATTGCGCACGAGCACGGCGAGGTCCTCCGGGTACGCCCGCCACGCGCTCCGACCTTGTCCGCCCAGGGGAGGCCAACGGTGCGCCGGGGGGCCGCGACCATCATCGACGCGAGCCCCGGGGACCGTCAAGGTGGGTGCCCGGGCACGCAGGCAAGCGCGGGCGCGGTGACACCCGCCGCCGGTGGACCCTTGCGGTCGCGCATGGAGCCGG
>JAKCDM010000049.1 GCA_021841865.1 Pseudomonadota bacterium | reverse complement strand
CTACGACATCTGGGTGCATACCGTCGACCCGCGCACGCAGACCGGCGTGGACACCGAGTCCCTGTTCAAGCTCTGCGTGGCGCAGTAACGAGATCGCGATGGACCGAATTTCGCTGTGTTTTTCGCGCGCCGTGCTGGCCACGTCGCTTTCGCTGGCGGCGCTGGCCGCGGCGCATGCGCAGGTCACCAACGTGGTGCAGGAAGACTTCACCGGCGACAACGTCACCAACTCGTGGATCGCGCAGGGTGGCGCATGCCTGACCGCGGGCGACGCGAACACCAAGGCCATCAGCAACGGCATCGGAATTCCCGCGTGCGCTGGCGATCCGTATTACTTCGCCAAGAGCAAGGGCGGCACCAACCCGACCAACACGAGTTCGCAGCTTCCGCTGGTCGGCCTGGGGGTGAGCGGCGGCAACACCGTTCCCGACCCCATCGGCTCGGGCGCATTGCGCCTGACCAACGGCGGCCAGCAAAGCACGCAGGAGTCCGGGGCGATCATCTCGGCCACGCCCTATCCGTCCAACCAGGGCATCCAGGTCACCTTCACCACCTACACCTACGGCGGCAACTCCTACGACAACGGCAACGCCCGGAGCGGGGCCGACGGTATCGCGTTCTACCTCATGAACGCCGGGCCGCCGGCTGACGGCTCGAGCTACGGCACGCTGGGCTCCAAGTACCCCTTCTACCAGATCTGGAACTCCAGGGCGGCGTCGATCGGTGCCTTCGGCGGCAGCCTCGGCTACAGCTGCGCCAACGGCAAGAATCCGTCCGACGGCATGCCCGGCGGCTACCTCGGGCTGGGCATCGACGAGTTCGGCAACTACCTGAACTCCAGCGACAACACCGGCACCGGCATCGACGCCTACCTGGGGCTCGGCCAGTGGCCGATCGGCGGCCGCAACCCCGGGGAGATCGCGCTGCGCGGCTACGGCTCGGTGAACCTGTCGACGCTGCAGTTGATCAACCCGAACGCCACCAACACCGACGTGCAGAACGTGTGCGCCAACGGCGGCACCTACCAGTACAACGGCAGGACCTACCACATCCCGGACTACGCGGGCATCTTCAGCAATCCGAGCACCGGGACGCCGGCCTACAAGATCCTGCCGTCATCGCAGCCGATCTGGAGCCAGGAGAGCAATTCGGGCGCCACGCGCGCCAAGGCCACGCCGATCACCTACAAGCTGATCATCAGCCCGGGCGGGCTGCTGAGCTTCTACTACGACTACAACAACCAGACCGACTCGTCCGGCAACCTGCAGTTCTCGCAGGTCATCAACCAGCTCGACATCTCGCAGTCCAACGGCCCGTTGCCGTCGCAGTTCTACTTCGGCTTCGGCGCGTCCACCGGCGGCGGCACGAACGTGCACGAGATCACCTGCTTCGAGGCCAGTTCGGCCGCGCGCGCCATCGGCGCCCCGGTGGCGCCGACCGTGGTCAGCTCGGGGCAGGACCTGTACACCCTGAGCACCAACCCGAGCCCGTTGCAGGGCTTCGTGTATGCCTACGCGTTGAGCTCCTCGGGAGCCCCGGCGAGCCGCCCGAGCTGGGAGGCCGGCTCGCTGATGAAGGCCACGCGCACCGCGAACATCCTCGAATCGACAGGCTCCAACGGCAGCTCGGTGGTGTCGCTGAACAACCTCGACAGCGGCGCCTTCGCACTGGCGAAGAATTCCTGCGTGCCCGACGTGGCGACAATCATTGCCTACACGGTCGACCCCAACAGCGTCACGGCTCCGGGATCCTGCCCGTCCTACCTCGGCACGCGCGCCAGCGGCTCGCTGCTCGACGGCTTCTCCGCGGGCGACGCCGCGACCCTGCTGCAGCCGCCGGGCACGTCGGGCGACATCGGGCTGCCGGGCTACATCGGCTTCGCGCAGGCCGAGGCCACGCGGCCGGCACAGCTGCTGTTCACCAACGACGACGGCTTTCTCTACGGCATCGACGCCGCCACCGGCGCACTGCGCTGGGGCTGGATGCCGCGCCCCTTCGTGAGCCAGCTGCAGAACTACACCACCTGGCCCTACCAGCAGAATTTCGCCGGCAACTTCAGCGCCATCGACGCGTCGACTCCCGCGAGCACGGGCAGCTCGCGCAACTGGGCCAGCTACCTGGTCGGCAGCGCGCAAGGCGGCTCGCTGTGGTGGGACCTGCAGCTCGACGCGCAGGGCAAGCCGGCTTCGGTGGTGAAGACCCTGCAGGCCCAGGTGGGCACGGGCCAGCCGCCAGCCAACACCGCATGGCTGCCGGCCGGCGCCTACTACCCGCAACGCCAGGCGCCGGTCAGCACCAGCGTCGGCAACACCCAGTACGCCGCCTTCGTGGTCAACGACACATCGGGCACCAGCTACCTGGTCGAGTTCGACGTGGCCACCGGCGCGCCCACCGGCAGCGCGCCGCTGTACGCGTCGCTGGCCAAGGCCACGTCCAGCGACCGGGTCACCAGCAACCTGTACCTCGACCCGGCCAACGGCGAGTTGTATTTCGGCACCGCATCCGGCGACATCTACGTCACCTCCTTCAGCGGCGACGCGAAGGTCGACGCGGCCAACGCCTCGCTGGTCGGGGTCGTGCACGACTCCGGCAATGCCGTGCAGTTCGTCGGCTCCCAGACCGTCGGCCACCTGCCGTACGTGTGGGCCACGACCACCGCCGCGCCGAGCGCGAGCAAGGCGGCCGGGATCACCGTGTTCGGCATCGGAAGCAATGGCTTCGCGCCGATCTGGGCGAGCAGTCCGGCGGCCGCGTACACCTACGGCGGCTCGGCGTGGACCCAGGCCAGCGGCGGCGTGCAGCCGCTGCAATCCGGCGCGCTGATCTCCGATGCGCCGCGCGTGGTCAACGGCGCGCTGGTGGTGCCGGTCTACGTGCCGCCGGCAGCCCAGGTCTCGGCGTGCAACGTCAACGGCTCGGGGTATTACGACTTCTTCTCGCTGGCGTCGGGTGCGTTCCCGCGCAACAGCATCACCTACGGCGGGAAGACGCTGAGCGGCAACCTGCCGCTCGGACAGGGGGCGGCGTACATGCCCAACCTCGCGGTCGACGGCAGTTCGGTGGCGGTGTTCGGCGGCACGCAGCAGAGCTCGTCGCCGGTGTCGCCGCTGCTGTTCCCGATTTCGGCGTTGAACGCCGTGATGCAGTGGCGGGTGCATTGAGGCACTGCCGTGCGCGAGTGATTGATGCGCATTGTGTGACAAATCTGGCATTTCCCATCGCCGTGAGCGCTTCATCCGGCGATGCCGTGGTTAACATCCCGTGACATGTCGCACACGGAAACCCTCGACACGCTACCTCCCGCGGGAGCAGGCCTCCGGCGCCGGCGCGTGCTGTGCGTCGACGACGACCCCATCCTGCTCGCGGGGCTGCGGCACGGCCTCGCCGCGCACGCCGGCGAGTGGGACATCGAATTCCTGCAGGACCCGCGCGACGCCGTCGACGCGGGCCGGCGCCAATCCTTCGACCTGGTCGTGGCCGACGTGAGCATGCCGGGCATGGACGGCATTTCGATGATCGAGGCCATGCGCGAGTTCACGCCGGGCCTGCGCAGCATCGTGCTGTCCGGCGTGGATCAGTTCGACGTCGTGGTCGACGCGGTCAACCGCGTCGGCATCCTGCGCTACCTGCGCAAGCCCTGTTCGGCGGCCGAGCTGATCGACGCCATCGCCGCCGCGCTGCAGCCCGGGCTGGCCAGCCGCTCGGTGCAGGCGGTGTTCGAGCAGTTGCCTCAGGCCGTGCTGCTGGTCGATTCCGACTCCAGGCTGCTGTTCGCCAATCGCCGCGCTGCCCCCCACCTCGACGAAGCCGGCGCACTGGGAGTCGACCCGCAGGGGCTGCTGGTGGCGCGCGAGCGCGCGCATCTCGCCGCGCTGGCGCATGCGATCCGCGCGGTCGCGCTGGGCGGGCAGGACGACGTGCTCGCGCTGCCGCGCCGCGACGGCAGGGGCCCGGTGTCGCTGGCGCTCGCCGCGTGGGGCGACGGCACCGTGGTCTACGTGCACGACGCGCACAGCCCGCCGGTGCTGGCGCCGGGGCATTTGTCCAAGCTGCTCGGGCTGACGCCTTCGGAAGGGCGGCTCGCGCACGCGTTGGCCAGCACCGGCTCGCTCGACGATGCAGCTCGCATGTGCGGCATCACGCTGGCCACGGCGCGCACCTACCTGAAGCTGATCTTCGCCAAGACCGGAACGCGCGGGCAGGCCGATCTGGTACGCCGGCTCATGGGGCAGCCGCGCGTCGGCCCATCCGCCTGACAGCGCCTGACGACGCCTGACAGGCGCGACCCGGCCCGCGGCGCGCGCAGGCCGCGGCACTCCCCAAATTGGAGTATCGGCGGCGCCGGGCGGCCCCGCACAATGGCTCGTCCTCGAGCCTGCGTGCGACGCGCGCGCCCCTTCCATGCCTGCTGTCCACGCTTGTCCGCAGATTTCGCCGCAGGCCGCGCAGGCGCCCGGCGTCGATGCAGGCGACAAGGTGGCCGAGTACCGCGACAGGCTGCACGCGGGCGGCGTGGAAATGCTCTACCAGCCGATCGTCGACCTGCGTTCGACCGTCGCCGTGAAGGTCGAGGCTCTGGCCCGCCTGCGCCTGCGCGACGGCCGGCTGGTCGGCCCCGCCGAATTCCTTCCCGCTTTCGGCGCGGCGGAGCTCGGCGTTCTGTTCGACGAGGGGCTGCGCCTGTCGCTGGGCAGCTTGCGCGCGTGGTCGGCGATGGGCGTGGAGCTCGGCGTATGCGTCAACCTGCCTCCCGTCGTGCTGTCCGATTCGCGCTGCGTCGAGCGCGTGGCCGACGCGCTGCGGGAGCATGGCGTGGCGCCGGACAGGCTCGAGCTCGAACTGCTCGAACATGCCTTCGAGCAGCCGGCCGCGCAGCAGGCCATGCTCGAGCGCCTGCGCCGGCTCGGCGTCGCCCTGGCGATGGACGACTTCGGCAGCGGCCACAGCGACATGCCGCGGCTTCGCGCCGTGTGCTTCGACACCCTGAAGGTCGACCGAGACCTGACCCACAGCGTCGCGCGCGGCGGCTCCAGCGGCCTGACCCTGCTGATTCGCCGGCTCGGCCACGACGTGGTGGCCGAAGGAGTCGAGGATCTCGGCTCGCTGCGCGCCGCGCGCTCGATGGGAGCTCGCTTCGCGCAGGGCTACGCCATCGCCCGCCCGATGCGCGCCGACGCCGTTGCCGGCTGGGTCGAGGCCTTCGACGCGGCGTACCACGGCCGCGTTGCGCGTTCGACGGGAGCCGCATGATGCAGTCCGCCCTCGGAGTCGCCGAGCTCGAGCAGTTCTGGTCCTCGGTGACGCGCAATTTCGGGGTCATCGTGTTCGGGCCCGACGCGCGAATCACCGAGGTCAACGACGTGTTCCTGGGCTTCGTCGGCTACCGCGCCGACGAACTCCTCGGGCGCGAGCACGCCTGCCTGTGCCCCGACGACATGGAGCGCGGCGGCGCCTACGTCGAGTTCTGGAAGGCCCTGCGCGCCGGGCGCGCGCAGGCCGGGGTGTTCCAGCGCCGGGGCAAGGACGGCCAGCCGGTGCACCTGCGCGCCGAGTACCTGCCCATCCTGGGCGAGCAGGGGCAACTGCTGCGCGTGATCAAGGTCGCGCAGGACGTCACCGAGGAGCGCCGCAAGGAGGCACAGGTCGCGGAACTGGTGCAGGACCTGCGGCGCGCGGCCGAGCAGCTCGAGTCGGCCAACCGCGCGCTGCGCCGCCGCGACCAGCGCCTGGAGGCCATGCTGCGCCTGAGCCGCGAGGCCGCGGCATGGGACGAGGCCGAGTTGCTGCAGCGCGGGGTCGACGAGGCCGTTCGCCTGACCGGCAGCAGCAGCGGCTACCTGCACCTGCTGCATTCGCCGCAGGCCACTGCTGGCGACGGGCCCTGGGCCGATGCGCTGAGCCAGGGCCGCCCCGTGATTCGCAACGCACCCCCGGCGGCCGGCGCGATCGACGCCGGCGGCCACGCGCACCGGCCTCCCACCCGGCAGCTGGCGGTTCCGGTCAGCGACGGTGGCGAGCCCTGCATGGTGCTGGGCGTCGGCAACGAGCTGCACGACTACGACGAGGCGGACGTCGAGCAGCTGCAGCTCATGGGACAGGAGCTGTGGCGAATCGTGCTGCGCCGCAGGTCCGAGATCGAGCTGGCCAAGGCCAAGCTCGCCGCCGAGGCCGCCGCCACCGCGAAAAGCGTGTTCCTCGCCAACATGTCGCACGAGCTGCGAACGCCTCTGAACGCGGTCAGCGGCATGACCTACCTGGCGCTGCAGACCGAGCTGGACTCGCGCCAGCGCTTCTACGTGGAGAACATCCACGGCGCGGCAGAGAACCTGCTGCGAATCATCAACGACATCCTCGACTTCTCCAAGATCGAGGCCGGGCGCCTCGAGCTCGAGCAGACCGGCTTCGACCTCGACGACGTCATGGCCCGCGTCGCCGGCCTGATCGGCAAGGCCGCCGAGGAGAAGGGCCTGGAGCTGCTGTTCGCGCCGATGCACGACGTGCCCACCGCACTGGTCGGCGACCCGTTGCGCCTGACCCAGGTCCTGGCCAACCTCGGCACCAACGCCATCAAGTTCACGCATGCCGGCGAGGTCACGATCGGCGTTCGCGCGCTGCAGCAGCAGGGCGACGAGGTGCTGCTGCACTTCTGGGTCAAGGACAGCGGGATCGGCATGGACGAAGCGCAGCAGGCGCGCCTGTTCCAGAGCTTCAGCCAGGCCGATGCGTCGACCACCCGGCGCTACGGCGGCACCGGGCTGGGGCTGGCCATCTCCAGGGCGCTGGTGCAGATGATGCGCGGCAGCATCCGCGTGGAGTCGAGCCCGGGCGCGGGCTCGACCTTCCATTTCGAGGCCCGCTTCGGGCTGAACTCCGAGCCGGCGGCCAGCCACAAGCCGAGCCCCGAGGAACTGCTCGGCGCGCGCGCGCTGGTGGTCGACGACAACGCCGCCGCGCGCGAGATCCTGGCCGGAATGGCCACGCACCTGGGCATGCGGGTCGACAGCGCGCGCGGCTGCGAACAGGCGCTGGGAATGATCGACGACGCGCATCGCCTCGGGCAGGGCTACGACGTGGTGCTGATGGACTGGAAGATGCCCGGCATCGACGGCGTCGGCTGCCTTCGCAGCATGCGCGAGCGCCAGGCGGCCCGCGATCCCCGCGCACCCGAGGTGCCGGCGATGATCATGGTGACCGCGTTCAGCCGCGAGCAGGCGTTGCGCGAAGCCCGCGAGCATGGCGTGCCGGTGCATTCGGTGCTGACCAAGCCGGTGACGCCGTCGCGCCTGCTCGAGACCGTCGGGCACGCGCTGCAGCGCCGGCCCGAGGCGCCCGCGCCCGCGCCGCGCTCCCGGCGCGACGAGCTCGACGCCAGCGCGCGCGAGCGGCTCGCCGGCTCGCGCATCCTGCTGGTCGAGGACAACGAGATGAACCAGCAGCTCATGCAGGCGCTGCTGGGGCGCTGGGGCATCGACGTGGCGATCTCCGGCAACGGGCGCGAGGCGCTCGACCTGCTGGCGCGCGACGCCGATTTCGACGCCGTGCTGATGGACTGCCAGATGCCGCTGATGGACGGCTACCAGGCCACGCAGGAACTGCGCCGTCGCCCGGCGCAGGCGCAGCTGCCGGTGATCGCGCTGACCGCCAACGCGATGCGCGAGGACCGCGACAAGGCGCTGCGCAGCGGAATGAACGACCACATCGCCAAGCCGGTCGACATGCCGCGAATGCTGGACACGCTGGCCCGCTGGATCCACCCCGCGGCGCGGCGCCAGGCCGAAGGCGCCGGCTCGACGCCTGCGCCTGCGCCCACGCCCACGCCCACGCCTGGCGCCGCCGCCGCGCAAACCCCGCCCGGCGGCCTGCCGGGCATCGACCTCGAAGCCGGGGTGGCGGCCTGCGGCGGCGATGCCGCGCTGCACCGCACGCTGCTGTGGCAGTTCGCCAAGGCGCACGACGGATTCGTCGCGCGCATGGCGGGGCTTCTGCGCGTCGGCGACCGCCAGTCCGCCCGACTCGCCGCGCACACCCTCAAGGGAGACGCCGGCAACATCGGTGCCACGCGCCTGCGCGCCGCCGCCCACGGCCTGGAGAGCGCGCTGCGCAAGGGGCACGACGCCAGCCAGGTCGACGCCGCGCTGGCGGTGGCGACGAGCAAGCTGCAGGAAGTGCTGGGCGGGCTGTACACGCTGGGTGCGCCGTCGAGCCCCGTGGCGTCGAGCGAGCCCGCCGCCGCGTGCGCGGCCCGCCTGCGCGACCTGTTGCGTGACGGCGATGCCGAAGCGCTGGAGGCCTTCGAGCAACTCCACGACGCGCTGGCAAGGCAGCCCGGGCCAGCCGAGGGCGCGCAACGCGAGGGCGCGCAAGGCCTGCGCGCTACCGAGCATGCTCGCCTGTCCCACCTGCGCGAGGCCGTGCAGGGCTTCGACTTCGAGCAGGCGCTGCGCCTGCTCGAGGCCTCGCTGCCCGGGCTGGCGGCGCTGGCGGGCGCCCCGTCCACCGACCCTGTGGCCACGCGATGATCCCGTCAGCTGACGCCGTCCCACCCGCCGATCCCCGCATGCCCGGGCGCGGGGGCGCAGCGCGCGCGGCATCGCGGCGCCGCACGCCGCGCGCGCTGCGCATCGGCCGCCACGGCCTGTTCGCCGACGCGGCGATCGAGCAGGCCTATCTCCAGGCCAAGCTGCGCTCGGTGCAGGCCGGCTTGCGCCGCTTCGGGCTGGGCGGCGGGCTGCTGTTCCTGCTCGGCGCCTTCATCGACTGGTCGGCACTGGGCGAGAGCTGGCGCTTCGCACCGCTGCTTGTGGTGCGCCTGCTGGTGTTCGGCGTGGGCGCCTACGTCGCGCTGGTGGTCGGCGGCGCCGGTCCGCGGCGCCGCTCCACGCTGCGCGACGCGGTGCTGGCCTTCGAGCTGGCCGCCGGCCTGGGTGCCGCGGCGGTCACGCTGGCCTACCAGCCCGACCTGGCGTACCGGGTGGTCACGGTGCTCGCCCTGACGCTGGTGCTGTATGCCTACCTGCCGGTGTTCGGCGCGGCCAACCTGTGGGTATTGCCGGCGCTCGGGGTGCTGTACCTGGCGGAGATCGGCATCACGCTCCACCCCACGCCGCAGTTCCTCGGTTTCGTCGCCGTGCTGCTTGCGCTGGCGCATGTGGCGGGCTGGCGAATCGCCACAGGCAACGCCCGCGTGCGCCGCCAGCGCTGGCTGATGCAGCGTCGCCTGCGCCACGAGGTGCGCGTGCGGCGCGGCGCGGAACAGAACCTGCGCCACGCCCTCGAAAGCTGCCCCGTGCCGCTGCTCGTCCATCGCGCGGTCGACGGGCAGGTGGTGCTGCTCAACCGTGCCGCGCGGGTGCTGTTCGGCACCGGGCGGCAAGAAGCGCCCATCGGGGAGCTGCCGGTGGCGAGCTTCTTCCGGCGCGCCGACGAGCTCGACGCGGTGCTCGCGTCGTTGCGCGAGCGCGGCATCGTGCGCCACATGGACGTGCAGTTGCGCACCGTCGACGGCGCGCCCGTCGACGTCATGCTCGCTGCCCGCTGCCTGCGCTACGAAGGCCAGGCCGCGGTGCTCAGCAGCCTGGTCGAGATCACCGCGCGCAAGCAGCACGAGCGCGAGCTGCGCCGCCTGTCGGCCACCGACCCGCTGACCGGCCTGCGCAATCGCCGGGGCTTTTTCAACAAGGCCGAAGCGCTGCTGCGCCGCGAGGGAGTGGGGCCGCTGGCTTTGCTGCTGATGGACGTGGACCATTTCAAGAACATCAACGACACCCACGGCCACGCGGTCGGCGACCTCGTGCTGCAGATGCTCGCCGGCAGGGTCAAGGCGGTGTTGCGGCGCCCCGACGTGCTGGCGCGCGTGGGCGGCGAGGAATTCGCCGTGCTGGCGCCGCTTGCCGACCTGGACGATGCCTGCGCGCTGGCCGAGCGCATCCGCGATGCCGTGGCGCGCCACGCCATGCGCATCCACGGCCTGCGCCTGGAGGTCACGCTGAGCATCGGCGTCAGCCTGGTGCAGCCGGGCAGGATGGCCATCGACAACGCGCTGAGCCGGGCCGACGCCGCCATGTACCGCGCCAAGCACGCCGGGCGCAACCGCGTCGAGCACCGCGCCGACCCCACTCCGACCACGCCCCATGCTCGATCTCCAAGCCCCACTGGCGCGCACCAGCGTGCTGGTGGTTGACGACTCCGCGGAAAACCTCGCGCTGCTGCACGGCCTGCTGAAGGCGCGCTACCGCGTGCAGCTCGCCGACAGCGGCGAACGCGCGCTGCGCCTGCTCGAGCACGCCAGCCTGCCGGACCTGATCCTGCTCGACGTCATGATGCCCGGCATCGACGGCCACGAGGTGTGCCGGCGCGTCAAGTCCCAGGCGCGCACGCGGGACATTCCGGTAATGTTCCTCACGTCGCTGTCCGAAAGCGCCGACGAGACCCACGGGCTCGAACTCGGCGCCGTCGACTACATCACCAAGCCGGTCAGCGCGCCCATCCTGCTGGCGCGCGTGGCGACCCACCTCGGCGTGAAGGCCATGCAGGACCTGCTGCGAGACCAGAAGCATCACCTCGAGCTCGAGGTGCGCCGGCGCACCGCCGAGATGCTCGCCGCGCGCGACGCCACCATCCATGCGCTGGCCTCGCTGGCCGAGACGCGCGACCTGGAAACCGGCAACCACATCCGGCGCACCCAGCGCTACGTGCGCCTGCTGGCCGAGCAGCTGCGCGGCCACCCGCGCTTCGCCGACTTCCTGTGCGGCGACGGCATCATCGAACTGCTGTTCAAGTGCGCGCCGCTGCACGACATCGGCAAGGTCGGGATCCCCGACCACATCCTGCTCAAGCCCGGGCGCTTCGACGCCGCCGAGTTCGAGGTCATGAAGCGCCACACCACGCTCGGGCGCGACGCCATCGAGCGCGCCGCGCGCGACGTCGGCGCCGATCTGCCCTTCCTGCGCGTGGCCGAGCAGATCGTGCACGGGCACCACGAGAAATGGGACGGCAGCGGCTACCCGCAGGGGCTGGCCGGCGACGCCATTCCGATCCCCGCGCGCCTGATGGCGCTGGCCGACGTGTACGACGCGCTGATCAGCCGCCGCGTGTACAAGGCCGGCATGCCCCACGAGCAGGCGGCGGCGATCATTCTCGCCGGCGCCGGGACGCATTTCGACCCCGACGTGGTCGACGCCTTCCGGCGCCTGCAGGAGGCCTTCCAGCTCGTGGCCCGCACCTACGCCGACTCCGACGCCGACATCCAGGAAAAAGTGGTCCAGGTGCGCGAACTGCAGCATGCCCCGCCGCCCATGTCCCCCACCAACGTGTTGGGCCGAGGGTTTCCCGCGCTGTAGGTCGCGGGAGTAGCGCATGCCGCGCATGCCGCGCATGCCGCGCGGCGTCATCACCAGCTGCGCACCAAGGCCACCGAGGTGTAGCCGAAGGTCTCCATCGCCGGCTCGCTGCTTTGCGGGTAGCGCATCCACAGGGTCTGCAGGCGCAGCCACCAGCCTGGCGCGAAGCGCCACTGCACGCCGCCTCCGGCGTTGGCCCCGAGCATCGGGCCCGACGGGCTGTAGCCGTTGCCGCTGCCGTTGCGGCTCGCGCGAGACGAACTCAGCCCGGCCTCGACGAACCAGGACCACGGCCCCGGCGTGGCCAGCACGCCGTCGAGATTGATCACCCGGTTGTCGTTGGGGATCCCGTCCGGCTGGCGGCCTTCGTCGATGTATTCGAGCTGCCACCAGCGCCCGCGCAGGCTGAGGTCGAAGTCGCGCGGGCGCGAACTGCGCCCGATTCCCAGCTGCAGGGTCGCGGCGCTTGCCGCCGGCGCCGCGACCAGCGCCGACAGCGCCGACAGCGCCAGTCCCACGAGCAGCGCCAGCCCGACGAGCCGGGCCGCGCCGCACGGGGGCCCGACCCCGCTGGCCGAAGGCGGCGCGCGCCGCAAGGTCCGGCGCGGGGGGCAGGGGAGGCGGCAGCAATCCGGGGCGGTCGACGAGGCGCTCACGTGGGCGCGGCCGGCAGCCAGTGCGCGGCTCGCGTCGACTCAGCCTAGGAATACCCGTATTGAAAAAAACAGGCCCGGCGGCGTCATTCGCGCGGCAGTCGGGGAGTCGTCATGTCCCTTCGCTAAACTGGGCAACCCCGTGAATACGGTGTTTTTTATTCGACAAACAAACGTCGCTCGCAACAAGAATTCGCAACAATTCGCATGAAGCTCCGCCTTTCCGTTGCTGTTCCCGCCGCCATGCTGGCCGTGCTGCTGGGCGGCTGCGCCCACTTCCTGCCCGGCACCGGCCCGTCCGAGAAGACCGTGCAGGCCGCGCCGTCGCAGGCCTCCCTCAAGGGCATCGAAGTCATTCCCGTGAACTACACGGTTGCGCGTGAGCTCGAGCGCGACCAGATGCAGCGGCGTTTCTCCAGCGTGTTCCGCGGTGCCGAGCACCCCGAGCACCTCGTGGGGCCCGGCGACGTGCTGCAGGTCTACATCTGGGAAGCGCCTCCGGCGATGCTGTTCACGGCGCAGGCCGTGGCCTCCGCCGGGCTCAGCCTGGGCGGCAGCGGCATGGTCAGCCTGCCTGCGCAGACTGTCGACAATTCCGGCGACATCGCGGTGCCCTTCGCCGGGCGAATCCACGCCGCCGGGCTGAGCCTGTCGCAGGTCGAGGCCCTGGTCACCAAGCGCCTCAAGGGCATGGCCAACCACCCGCAGGTGCTGGTCGCGCTGGCGCAGAACAACACCCAGAACGTGACCGTGGTGGGCAACGTGCAGCACAGCATGGAACTGCCGCTGAACCCTGGCGGGCTGCGCCTGCTGCGCGCGCTGGCGCTGGCTGGCGGAATCACCCGCCCGGTCGAGAAGACCTCGATCCAGATCTCGCGTGACGGGCGCGTGATGACCCTGCCGCTGCAGACCATCCTGCGCGACCCGCGGCAGAACATCGCGCTGCGCGCCGGCGACGTGGTCACCGCGCTGTACCAGCCCTCCAGCTTCACCGTGCTGGGCGCCGCCGGGCGCAACGCCGAGATCGACTTCGAGGCCAGCGGCATCAGCCTGGCGCAGGCGCTGGCGCGCGCCGGCGGAGTCGACGGCAGCCGCTCCAACCCGTCGGGCGTGTTCGTGTTCCGCTTCGAGTCACCCGACGCGCTGCACTGGCCGAAGCAGCCGACCACGCTGGTCGACGGCAAGGTGCCGACCATTTTCCAGTTCGACCTGCGCGACCCGGCGACCTTTTTCGTGGCGCAGTCCTTTCCGGTGCAGGACCACGACCTGCTCTACGTGTCCGACTCGCCGTCCACCGACCTGCAGCGCGTGCTGGGGGTCGTCGGCTCCATCGTCTACCCCTTCGCCAGCCTGCAGAACCTGGGCGTGATCCACTGATGCCGCGCGCGGCCCCGCCGCGGCGGCGCGCTTCAGCGCGCCGCCAGCAGCGCCTGCAGCGCGTCGCAGGCCACCGCGGCGCCGTCCTCGGCCGCCGTGCGTTGCGCCGCGTCGCGCGCGCGTTGCGCCAGCGCCTTGTCGTCGAGCAGTTCGCCCAGAGCGCGCGCCAGTTCACGCGCGTCGCCGGCGCCCGCGGGAAGCGCTCGCGCAACTCCGGCGCGCTCGGCGCGGCGGGCGTTGTCGTACTGGTCCCACTCCGTCGGCAGCAGCAGCTGGGGCACGCCGGCGCGCATGCCCCAGCCGATGGTGCCGATTCCCGCCGAATGCACCACGGCGCCGGCCAGCGCGAACAGGCGCGAGTACGGCATGTAGCCGGTGAGCGCGATGTCGCCGTCCAGTTGCAGTCCCTGCTGGAAACGCGGCGCCGCCACCAGGATTGCGCGCCGCCCCAGCTGGCGGCATGCCGCCGCAGCCTGTCGCAGGAACTCCTCGGGGCGCGTGCGCAGGCTGCCGCCCGGGGCGAACACCAGCGGCGGCGCGCTGCCGGCCTGCGCGAACTCGCGCAGGCGCTGCCATTGCGCGTCGTCGCCCAGGAACTCCGGCTCGAACCAGGCGAAGCCGGTGACCCGGGTCGCCACCGGCCAGTCGGGTTGCGGCGGCGCCAGCAGCGGCGACGCCGCCAGCAGGTTCAGCTGCCGCGAGTACATGGCCTCGAAGCGCGGGTGCCCGCGGCCGGCCAGTCCGAGCTCGCGCCGGGCGGCCGCCTGCGGGCGCATCAACACGCGGGTGGCCGCGCGTGCCGGCGCGATGAACCAGCGCTGCGGCAGCCCCAGGCGCGCGGCCGCGCGCTGCAGGCCCTGCAGGTAGGGCCAGCTTGGCGGGTCGTGGCGCGACGGAATGGCCAGCGGCGACGCGGCGCAGAACACCCATGGCTTGCCCAGCACGCGGCGCGCCAGCGCGCCGGCGTAGGCGAGCTGGTTTCCCATCAGCAGATCGGCGTCGCGCGCCAGCGGCAGCAGGGCCTGCACCTCGGCGGCCAGCGAGGCCGGCGACAAGGTCTCGCGCAGCGCCCGGCGCGCCGCGCTCCAGGCCGAGCCGGCGCGCCCGTGCTCCGGGTCCGGCAGGGCCTGCAGCGCGTGGAAGGGCACCCCGGCGAGCTCGCAAGCCTGCGCATGGTGCGCCTCGGCGGCCAGTCGCACGCCATGCCCGCGCCGGCGCAGCTCGCGGGCCACCGCGAGCAGCGGGAGCACGTCCCCGAAGCCCCCTTTGCCCACGATTAATATTTCAGCCATGCGAGAAGCGATGGTCGATGATTTGGTAGGTAAGAACAGAACACAAGGCCCGCGCGATCTTTTCGCGCAATCCTTCGAGCTTTCGCCGAACATGTCCGGCGTCGCGCCGGGCGCATGTTACGGGCCGCCGGGTCGCTCCCGCCGCTGCTGGAGCGCGGCATGCTGAACACCGAGGTGTTCGACAGCATCGAGCAGGTGCCGCGCGACGAATGGAACCGGCTCGCGCTGCAGCGCTCGCACGCCATGTCGTGGGAGTTCTGGCGTGTGGTCGAGGCCGCGCGCATGAACGATTTCCGCTACCACCACGTGCTGCTGCGCGACGCGCAGGCGCGCCTGGTGGCCGTGGCCAGCTTCTACTCCATCACCACCGACATCGCCATCTTCGCCCCCGGCCCGCTGCGTGCCGTGCTGGGCGCCGTGCGGCGCCTGTGGCCGGGCTTTTTCAAGCTGCGCATGCTCGAGTGGGGAACCCCGATCACCCTGACCAGCCCGCCGTTCGCGCGCGACGACTCGGTGAGCGACGAGCAGGTCATCGGCGCCATGCACCAGGTGCTGCGCGACACCGCGCGCCGGCAGGGCCAGCTGCTGCTTGTGGTGCGCGATTTCGAGCCCGCCGCGCAGGGGCTGCGCCAGTGCTTCGCGCGCCTGGGCTACCACTGGACCGAAAGCCTGCCCAACACCTACGTCGACCTGCGCTGGCGCAGCGTCGACGACTACCTCGGCTCGATGCGCAGCTACTACCGCAGCAAGGTGCTCAAGCACCTCAAGCGCAACCGCGAGGCCGGCGTGCGCCACGAGCTCGTGCACGATTTCGGCGCTCTCGCCGACACGCTGCGCGCGCAGTGGCTGGTGGTGCACGACAACGCCAAGGAGTTCCAGCGCGAGGTGCTCACCGCCGAGCTGTACCGCGACCTCGCGCGCGAGCTGCCGGGGCGCGCCATGGTGCTGCTGTTCCACCGCGGCGAGCAGCTCGTGGGCCACGCGCTGTTGCTGCTCGACGGCGACATGCTGCGCTGGCTGTACGTCGGGCGCGAGGTCGCCGCCCATGACAGCCTGTACCTGTACGTCGCGTTCAGCGTGGTGCAGACCGCCATCGAACTCGGCGCGCGACGCCTCGAAATGGGCCTGACCACCTACGACGTCAAGCTCGACCTCGGCGCCGAGGCGGTTCCCGTGCGCGTTGCGCTGCGCGCATCGTGGAGCCTGATCAACCCCTTCGTCGGGCTGGGCTACCAGCTGCTCAACAAGGTGCCCGCCGCCGGTGCGCGCCAGGTGTTCAAGGGGCAGGGCTGAGCCATGAGCATTCCCGAGCCGAGCCCCTTTGGCGCTCCGGTGCTGGTCACCGGCGCCACCGGCTTCATCGGCCGGCACCTCGCGCTGCGCCTGCTGCGCCAGGGCCGCGCCGTGCGCCTGCTGGTGCGCGACCCCGCGCGCCTCGACCCCGAACTCGCTGCCGGCGCCCAGGTGCTGCGCGGCGACCTGCTCGAGCCCGCCAGCCTGGTGCCCGCCGTGCGCGGCTGCGGCGCCGTGTTCCATTGCGCCGGCAACGTCGCCACCTGGGACCACGAGCAGGCATACCGCGCGGTCAACGTCGACGGCGTGGCGCACCTGCTGCGGGCGCTGGGCGATGCGGGTGGCACGCTGCCGGCGCGCCTGGTGCACCTGTCCACGGTCGACGTCTACGGCTACCCCGCGCAGCCGGCCGACGAGAGCGCGCGCTGCGATGGCGGCGCCTTCGGCTACGGGCGCAGCAAGGCGCAGGGCGAGGCGCTGCTGCGCGAGCAGGCCACGCGAATGGGCCTGTCGTGGTGCGTGCTGCGTCCGACCAACGTCATGGGCCCGCACAGCCCCTTCATCGAGCGCATCGGCGCCGAGCTGCACGGCGGGCTGATGCTGCTGGTCGACGGCGGGCGCGCCGACTGCGGATTCCTGTACGTGGACAACCTGGTCGACTGCATGCTGTGGGCCGAGAGCGCGCCGCAGGCGCACCACGGCGTGTTCAACGTGCGCGACCCCGTCGGCGTGAGCTGGCAGCGCTTCGTGCACGACCTGCGGCGCGGAATCGGCGGGCGCGGCGTGGTGCTCAGGCTGCCGTACGCAGTGGCCGAGGCCGGCGCGCAACTGCTGCAGGCCGGGCACCGCGCGTTGCGCCTGTCCGGCGAGCCGCTGCTGCACCCGCTGCTGGTGCGCATGTTCGGTCGCAGCTGCGCGCACGACACCGGCCGCCTGCAGGCCGCCGGCGCTCCGCTGGGCCGCGTGGGCTACGAACAGGCGATGCAGCAAGGCGTCGCGTGGTTCCTGCAGCGCCAGGCGCAGCAACGGGCCGGCGCATGAACCACGCCGGTCCCAAGCGGCATTTCCTGTTCCTGCAGGGCATGCCGTCGCCGTTCTTCCCGCGCATCGCGCGGGCGCTGCGCGAGCACGGGCATCACACCACGCGAATCAACCTGTGCCTGGGCGACCACCTGTTCTGGCGCCGTGGCGGCAATGTGCTCGACTGGCGCGGCAGCCACTCCGAATGGCCCGCGTTCATCCAGGCCTTCCTGCGCCAGCAGCAGGTCACCGACCTGCTGCTGCTGGGCGAGCAGCGCTACTACCACCGCGAAGCCGTGCAGGCCGCGCTGGCGCAGGGCGTGGCAGTCACCGTGCACGACTTCGGCTACATCCGCCCCGACTGGATCACCTTCGAGCGCAACGGAATGAGCGGCGCGTCGCTGTTCCCGCGCGAGCCTGAGGCCATCCGCAGGCTGGCGGCTGCCAGCCCGAGCCCCGATTTCGCGCCGCGCTTCCACGACGACGCGCTGCGCATGGCCGCCGCCGACCTGCTGTACAACTTCGCCAACCTGCTGCCGCTTCCGCGTTACGCCCGCTACCGCCGCAGCGACCGCCGGCCGCACACCATTCCGTACACGCTGGCCAGCGCGTGGCGCCTGCTCGGCAACCGCGTGCTGCGCGAGCGCGTGCACGCTCTGGTGCGCGACATCGAGTCCGCCGGCCGGCCCTACTACCTGTTCCCGCTGCAGCTCGACCACGATTTCCAGATCGTCGCCTACTCCCCCTACACCGGCATCGAGCACGCCATCGAGCAGGTGCTGCGCTCCTTCGGGCGCCACGCCCCGCGCGACTCGCTGCTGGTGCTCAAGGAACACCCCTGGGACCCGGCGCTGCGCGACTGGCAGCGCGTATCGGCACGCATCGCGGACGGACTGGGCCTGCGCGAGCGTGTGCGCTACCTGCGCGGCGGCACGCTCGACACGCTGATGCGCGGCAGCGCCGGGGTCGTCACCGTCAACAGCACCAGCGGGCTGCGCGCGCTGCAGCTCGGCGCCAGGCTCAAGGTACTGGGCCAGGCCGTCTACGACGTTCCGGGGCTGAGCTTCCAGGGCGAGCTCGACGCCTTCTGGACCCAGGCCAGCCCGCCCGATCCCGAGCTGGTGCACGACCTGCTGCGCGCCATCGCCGGCAGCATCCAGATCCGCGGCGTGTTCTTTCGCGAGCCCGGGCTGGGCCACGCGGTGGAGCAGGCGGTACGGCGCTTGCTGGAGGGCAGCGTCGGGACGCCGGGCTGAAGGCTCGCTCGGGGTGACCCAGACGCCACGTCGCCGGGCTGCTCAGGGTCCTGCGCCGGCAGGGCCGGCCAGGACGTTGCAGGCCAGCGAACCGGCCGCGCGCTGCAGACGGTCATCCGCCGTCCAGAGGGCACTGCAGCCGTGCACCGTCGCCGTGGCCAGGTGCAGCGCGTCCGGCGTCTTCAGTCCAAACCGTGCGCGCAGCCGCGCCGCGTGCAAGTAGACCTCGTCGGGCATCGACAGGGTCTCGAACTGGCGCAGGCCTCGCTCGTAGTGATTCAACAGCGCCAGGCTCCCCGCACGCAAAGGCCCGACGAGGCACTCCAGCATGACCAAAGGGGAAATCGCAAGCAGCTCGGGGTTCTCCCGGGCCAGCGCTTGCCGTACCTGGTGGCCGTGCCGAGGATGATCCTCGAAGGCGTAGATGATCAGGCAGGAGTCGATGAAGATCAGTCCCATGCCTGGCGTTCCTGCTCGATCTGCGCATCGATCTGCTCGGCGTCGCGTCGTGCGCTCGCCGGAAGCGGGTTGCGCTCCAGCCAGGTCACGACGTCGCGCACAGGGGCCTTTGGCGAACTCACCGGCACCAGGCGGACCATCGGTACCCCGCGGTTGGCGATGAGTACCTCCTCGCCGCGTACCGCGCGCTGCACGAGTTCGGACAGCCGATTCTTGGACTCGAGGATATTGAGTTGCATGATGGTTCCAAGTTGGCCAGATTCTAGTGCAAGTTAGCCAGATGGCGGCGATCATCCCCATCTGGCAAAGGGATCGCCCGCGCCCGCGGCGTACCCCGCTGCAGCCCGGCGCCAGGGGCTCGGGTTGATGCGGAGCCAATTGCGCCGCGAAACTCTCTACAGTATGAAAAAAAGCACGCGGTGACGCTGGCAGGCCCACTTGGCAGCGCGCTGGCGCGCGATCGCGCAACCGGGCGCGGGTCCACGAACCCGCGCCCGAGAACATCGATCGCCCAAGCACCCACGGAGACGACATGGAGCAACAACAACATCACCAGGTCCTGGTCATCGGCGGCGGCACGGCGGGCATCACCGTCGCGGCGATCCTGCGGCGCAGGGCGCCCGACGTCGGCGTGACCCTCGTGGAACCGTCCGAGCAGCACTACTACCAGCCGGCCTTCACGCTGGTCGGCGCCGGGGTGTACCCGCTGGCGAAGACGCGCCGGCCCGAGGCCAGCCTGATTCCCGCCGGCGTGCGCTGGGTGCGCGGCGCCGCCGCCAGTTTCGAGCCCGACGCCAACACCGTGGTGCTGCAGGACGGCCAACGCCTGCGCTACGACCATCTCGTCGTGTGCACCGGCGTGAAGCTCGACTGGAACAAGATCGAGGGCCTGGCCGACACCCTCGGGCGCAACGGAGTCTGCAGCAACTACTCCCCCGAAACGGTGAGCTACACCTGGGAATGCGTGCAGGGCCTCGGCGAAGGCGACAAGGTGGTGTGCACGCAGGCACCGATGCCCTTCAAGTGCCCGGGCGCTCCCCAGAAGATCGCCTACCTGATCGCCGACCGCCTGCGCCGCCGCGGCCTGCTGGCCAGCTGCAGCGTCGATTTCCATACCCATGCCCCGGCCATTTTCGGCGTGCCGTACTTCGCGCGGGCACTGGACGACGTCGCCGCCGGCTACGGCATGGGCGTGCACGTGCAGCAGCAACTCGTCGCCGTGGACGGGGCGTCGCGCACCGCCACCTTCGAATACGTCGACGAAGCCCGCAAGGGGCAGCGCCACACCGTGCCCTTCGACCTGCTGCACGTGTCGCCGCCGCAAAGCCCGCCGCAGGTGATCAAGGACTCGCCGCTGGCCAACGCCGGCGGCTGGGTCGAGGTCGACCAGCACACCCTGCGGCATGTGCGCCACGACAACGTGTACGCGCTCGGCGACGTCGCGTCGACGCCCAACTCCAAGACGGCAGCGGCGGTGCGCAAGCAGGCCCCGGTGGTGGTCGAGGGCATCCTCGCGGCGCTCGCCGGCAGGGCCGCGACGCGCGTGTACGACGGCTATGCCTCGTGCCCGCTGACGACCTCGCTGAATCGCGCCATCCTCGCCGAGTTCATCTACGGCGGCAAGGTCACGCCGACCCTGCCGCTCAAGCCCTCGAAGCAACGCTGGATCAACTGGTGGATCAAGCTCACCGGACTGCCGCTGATGTACTGGCACTACATGCTCAAGGGCCACGTGCGCTTTCCCGCGCACGACACCGAGTACAGCGAAGCGGCCTGAACGCGGCGACGGTACGGAGGGCGGGGGGGCGGGGCGCGGGGCGCGGCTTCACCGCACCCCGATGAACCTGCGCAGCAGGAAACGCCAGCCCTCCCACCACCACGGCCGCGGCCCGGCGCTGCGCGCCTTCCACGCGGCCAGCTCGTCCAGCGCCTGCTCGGGTGTCACCGGGCCCCGGGGGCCCAGGTACGTCGGGTACATCAGCAGCGCGGCGGCCACCAGTTCGTCCAGGCCCAGGCGGCGCTGGCGCCGCGGCAGCGGCGCGCGGTCGTCGGTGAGCCCCCAGCCGCTGTAGAAGGGCTGGCCGTGGCACACCACCGGCAGGCCGCGCAACAGCGCCTCGAAGCCGGCCAGCGAGGTCAGCACCTGCACCTCGTCGACCTGCGCCAGCATCGCCGGCATCGGCACGTCGCCCACCACCTCGTCGCAGGCCTGCAGCGCCTGGGCCTCGCCGGCGCCGCGCAGGCGCAGCCCGGCCAGGACGTCGGGGTGGGGCTTGTACACCAGGTGGCTGTCGGGGCGCTCGCGGCGCACCGTGCGCAGCAGCTCCAGGTTGGAACGCAGCCCCGGCGCCCCATGGGCCAGCGACGCGTCGCTTTCCACCTGGCCGGCCACCAGCACCACGTGGCGTGCCCCCGGCGGGCGGCGCCAGCCCTGGCTGCCCACGTTGTACTTGCTCAGGCCCTCGCGCACCACGCGCTCGCGCAGCGCGCGCGCACGCGCCAGCAGCTCGGGAGTGAAGCGCGTGTCGGCCAGCAGCAGCTCCAGGCCCGAAGGCCGCGTGGCGTCGTAGTACATGCCGTGCGCGTCGACCACCCACGACAGCGGCCGCGCCAGCTCGGCGCCCAGTCCCACCGAGCGCAGGAAGCCATCCTCCATGCGCAGGACCTCGACCCGCGGTTCCAGGCCCGCGGGCAGAGGGGCCATGCCCCACAGCACCAGCGTGCCTTCGCGCGGCAGCGGCGCGCCGTCGCGCAGGAACACCACGCGCCGCCCGGGAAAGCAGCGGCGCACGAAGCGGTGCTTCCACAGCGGGAAGGCGTGGACGAAGATCGGGTTCGAGGCGTCGCTGGGCATGGTGACGGGGTGGCGCCCGCGCGTGCGCGTGGCGGACAGCGGCAGCATAGTCGGCTTCCCACCGCGCCACGCTGCCGAACTCGCGTGGACCGCGCGAACCGCGGGCTGCCCGCGCCGCGCCCGTGTCGCCTGTCATACCGCTGTTGCACGGCATGCGTAGGGTGCGGGCTGTGCGCCCTTGGCGCGACTGCCGCCACCTCGCCATGATCTCCCGCCTTCGCCGGTTTCGTCTCGCCATCATCGCCGGGCTGCTCGGCGCCGCGTTGCCGGCAGCCGCCGCATCCCTCGATGCCGCCCCCAGCGCGGTGCTGCCCAGCGGACGCACGCTGACGCCCGTGGGGGCGCTCGCGCCCACCGCCAATTTCCCGGTACGCGTGTTGCCTCTCGGCGGCACGCTGGCCGTGCTCGAGACCGGCGCGAGCCATGAGCAGCACGTGGAGCTGTTCGAGCCGGGGCCGCGCCCGCAGCGCATCGCCCGCTTCGATGCCAGCGAGCGCATGCGCACCGAGACCGCGGGCGCCACCATCGCGCAAGGCCGGCGCGGCGACACCGCGGGGCAGGGCGCGCGGCGCCTGCAGCATCAAAGCCTGTTCCAGGGCATGGCGGCTTCGCCCGACGCAAGCATGCTGTTCGTGGCCGGCGGTGACAGCGACGACCTGCTGGCACTGCGTCGCGACGGCGACCGACTGCTGCCGCAGCGTCGCTACCCGCTGCACTGGCAGGCCTTCCCCTCCACCGAGTACCCCTACCAATACGCCGGCAACTGGCAGCAGGCGCGGCATTTCTATCCCGACGGCGTCGCCCTCGATCCCGCCGGGCGCTACGCCTACGTGACCGGCATGCTGTCGAACAGCCTGGCGCGCGTCGACCTGGCCAGCGGCCGCGTGCGCTACCTGCACGTGGGCAGCTACCCCTACGGCGTGGTGCTCGCCGACCGCGGGCGCCGGCTGGTGGTCAGCAACTGGGGTGGCAATGGCGTCACCGTGGTCGACCCCGCGGCGTGGAAGGTGCTGGGCCACATCGCCACCGGGCCCGCGCTGGGCCCGCGCAGCGCCGCGGCCGGAGTGCATCCCACGGCCATGGTCGCCGAGCCCGACAGCGCACGCGTGTGGGTGGCCGACACCAACGTGGACCGCATCGTCGCCGTCGACACGCGCTCGCTGCGCGCGGTGCGGGTGCTCGACGACAGCCCCTACAAGGCAGCCGCGCCGGGCGCGATGCCCGATGCCCTGGCCATCGCCGGCTCGCGCCTGTTCGTGGCCAACGCAGGCGACAACGACGTGGCGGTGTACCAACTTCCCGGCGGCCGGCGCGTGGCGCTGATTCCCACCGGCTGGTCGCCGGGCGACCTCGCCGTGCACCACGGCATGCTCGACATCGTCAGCACCAAGGGGCTGGGCAGCGGCCCCAACCTGCAGCGCCAGTGGGTGGGCAGCTTCATGCACGGCCTGCTGCAGCAGGTGCCGCTGCGCGACATCGACGCCCATGCCGCGCAGTGGACGCGGCAGGCGCTGGCCGACGCCGGCATGGCGCCTGCGCAGCGCGCACGCCTGCGCCAGGCCAATCGCCTGGCCACGCGCTGGCTGCGCGCGCACATCCACCACGTGGTGTTCATCCTGCGCGAGAACAAGACCTTCGACGAGGAGCTCGGGCGCTACGCGC